>JALONI010000010.1 GCA_025455015.1 Cyclobacteriaceae bacterium
ATGGAGAAAGGGTTGAGCGAAGCCGAAAAAGAGTATTACTCGGGCCGTGGCGAAATCGACCAATTTGAAAAAGACCTGCGCGAAATACAGCACCAGCGGCAGAACATCGACACCCTTCTGATGGAACTGCAAGGGCAGCTCAATGAAAGCAAGCTGCAGTTGAATTCGGTGAAGGAGCGCCTTTCGGTGGAGTTTAACGTAGACCTCGATACGGTGGTGGAGCAGTCGGCTCCTGAAGAGGCAGCCGAACTGGCCAAGGTGGATGAAGATAAAATGCGCGAGCAGGTGCAGAAAATACGCGAGAAGATGGACAACATGGGCCCCATCAACCCCATGGCCATGGAAGCCTACACCGAAATCAAACAACGCAACGATTTCATCATCGCCCAAAAAGACGATTTGATCAAAGCGAAAGAATCGCTGTTTGCGACCATCTCGGAAATAGAAACGGTGGCCAGCGAAACGTTCATGCAGGCGTTTACGCAAATCAAAGAACACTTTGTGCGCGTATTCCGCTCGCTCTTTAACGAGGGCGATGACTGCGACTTGAAACTGGTGGATCCGGCCAAGCCGCTGGAATCAGACATTGACATCATTGCCAAACCCAAAGGCAAGCGGCCACTCACCATCAATCAGCTTTCGGGAGGTGAAAAGACGCTGACGGCCACGGCCCTGCTTTTTTCGATGTACCTGTTGAAGCCTGCTCCGTTTTGTATTTTTGATGAAGTGGATGCCCCGCTGGACGATGCCAACATCGACAAGTTCAACAACATCATCCGCACGTTTAGCAAAGACAGTCAATTCGTGATCGTGACGCACAACAAACGCACCATGACCAGCACGGATGTCATCTACGGCATTACGATGGTGGAGAAGGGCGTGAGCCGTGTAGTGCCGGTGGATTTGAGACAACTGGCGTAGCCATGATCTTCCTGGTTGCCAAACGGGCTGCGGACAAAACCGCGGCCCGTTTGCTTTTTACAGGGGCAGAAGACAGACGGCATTCTCGGTGTTGAAAACCTTTGTATCTTTCCTGACCTAAACCCTTAACGTTATGCGCTGGCGAGGATACCGACAAAGCACCAATGTAGACGATCAACGCGGCATGGGCGGGCGCGGAGGTGGCCGCATGCCGGGCGGATTGCTCACAAAGGGTGGCTTGGGCATGCTGGTGGTTGTCTTGCTCATCAGTTGGATCACGGGCACCAACCCGCTCAGTCTATTGCAGCAAACGGGCGCAGGCATCGACTCATTTTCCTCTTCGCCCCAAACCGACTACGTGCCCTCGGCTGCCGAGGAAGAATTGGCGCAGTTTACCGAAACGGTGTTGGCCTACACGGAAGATGTCTGGAACGATCTTAAGCCCGGCTACCGCGAACCCACCTTGGTGCTGTTTACCGGGCAGGTAGAATCGGCCTGCGGAGGTGCCACCGCGGCCAGCGGACCGTTTTATTGTCCGGCCGATGAAAAGGTGTACATCGACCTGAGTTTTTACGAAGAACTTAAGAACAACCTCAATGCCCCGGGCGATTTTGCGCAGGCCTACGTGATCGCCCACGAAGTAGGACACCACATACAACATCTGCTTGGCATCACTGAAAAAGTACACGGTATGAAAAATCAGGTGAGCGAAGCGGAATACAACGACCTTTCGGTGCGGTTGGAATTGCAGGCCGATTTTTTGGCGGGCGTGTGGGCGCACCATGCACAAAAGAGAAACCAAATACTGGAACCGGGCGATGTGGAAGAGGCACTGAATGCCGCATCCGCCATTGGGGATGACCGGCTGCAAAAGCAATTTCAAGGGTACGTGGTGCCCGACTCGTTTACCCACGGCACCTCTGAGCAGCGCATGCGCTGGTTCAAAAAAGGCTTTGACACGGGCGATCCCGAACAGGGCGATACCTTTAGCGCGCGCGAGCTCTAGCCTCCGTTTTCGCATTCCGCTCGCGGGTGCTTGGTTTAAAATTGGCACCAGACGGTGGGCGGCCTCCGCGCATCCAACGTATTTTTCTAATTTTGCCCTCCTGAAAAAGCACTTGCATGGGACGCATCTTTGAAAAACGGAAACACAAAATGTTCGCGCGCTTTGACCGCATGGCCAAGGCATTTACACGCATCGGGAAAGACATCGCCATAGCCGTTAAGCAAGGCGGCCCCAACCCCGACAACAACCCGCGGCTGCGCATGGCCATCCAAAACGCCAAAGGCGTAAACATGCCCAAAGACCGCGTGGAAAATGCCATCAAACGCGCTTCGTCCAAAGACGAGAAAGACTTTCAGGAAGTGGTGTACGAAGGCTATGCCCCGCACGGAGTGCCCGTCATGGTTGAATGCGCGACTGACAACCCCACTCGCACGGTGGCCAACATACGCCTGCATTTCTCCAAAAACGGAGGCAGCATGGGAAACAGCGGCTCGGTGCAATTTCTGTTTGAACGCAAAGGCGTATTCAAATTTGACCCCGCCAAACTACCCCTGGACGAATGGGAATTGGACCTGATTGATGCCGGGGCCGAGGACATTCAGCAGGACGAAGACGCGCTGATCGTGTACACCAAGTTTGCCGAGTTTGGCCACATGCAGAAGTTTTTGGAAAGCAAAAAACTCGATGCCAAAAGCGCTGAACTTCAATACATACCCACCACCACCAAAGAACTGTCCGAAGCGCAGCAAGACGAAGTGATGGAATGCATTTCGGCTTTGGAAGAAGACGATGACGTGCAGAATGTCTACCACAACCTGGCCTGAGCGCAGCCGCGTGGCGCGGTGCCGGGCGGGTGGGTAACGAGCCCCCTACTCCCCCGTGACTTGCGCCTTCATCGCCCGTTATGCGGTGCTTAAACAAAAATGACGGTGGCCTTGTCGCAGGTGTACTGTTGAAGTAATAAGCGGGTCAAAAATGGCAGAAAAGGCTGCATTTTCAGGTTTTTCTGTTAGTTTTGTTCACTTGTGGACGATCGAAAAAACGCGTCATCTTCTTTTTTGTCGTCCGTACCGAACCAAGATAACGGCATGAGGGCACTTTTTCTGGCTGCGTTGGCTTTGTTTTCGCATGTGTTGTGTGGGCAGAATGTGGAGTCGTTTGGCGTATTTGGAGGCCTCAACTTTCCGTTTACGGTTGACCAGGGCTTGAGTAAGGACCCGCGGTACTTTGGGCGGTTTACCATCCGCGGCACGCCCGTGGGCTTTGCGTACGGATACGACAAAGTGGGCTGGGGCTACGTAGTGACACCCAGCTACGTGACCGTAGGACAAAAATTTATCATCAAAAATACCGATGGCGGTGAGGTGGGTACCCGCGATGTGCAGATGAACTACTTCAGCCTGCCCATTGCCCTGAAACTGCACATCAATACCATGGCCTTTTTCCGGCTGAGCATGGTGGCTTCGCTGAACGTCAACTACCTGATCAAAGGCCAGGAGACCATCACGCACGTGGCCGCCAAGCTGCGCTACCCGGCCAGTGTGATCGTGCCGCAACGACCCGGGTACGATGTGGTGTACGATGGCGTGTTTGTGCCGGCCGAAAACAACCTCGTTTATGTCGACCACGATAAGTTCAAGCCCATCCAACTGTTTGCGGCCATTGGGTTCCGATCCGATTTTGACATTAACGAAGACTGGAGTTTGAATTTTGACGGCCGGGCCAACTTTGGCTTGCTGGACCCACGCACCAACGACTACCTGAACACGCTCAGGGCCGATGGCCCCGTGCCGGACTTGCCGGGTGAGCGAAGGGAAATCTACCTCTCGGTGGGTGTTGGCATCAGTCGCATCATTGAAGGCAAAACCGGCTTCAAAACCAAAGTGACTACCCGCAAGCGTTACAACCACGCCCCCAAGCCGCGCGGCAAACGCTAGCCCCGGATTAACAATTTGGTAATATTGGCTTTTTTGCCAAACATTGCTGCCGCTGAACCTCCCCTATGAAGCGGCTGCTCAAGAGCTTTTCGCTCATCATCAACTACAAGACGTTTGTCATCACCGCACTGGCGGTGTTATCCACTTACATCTGCTCTCATCTTGAGCTGACGGCCAAGTTCCCCGACATGCTGGTGGGGGTGGCGATTGTGTTTCCGGTGGTGTTCTCGATTGGCTCGGCCTATACCCGCAGAGAAACCGCGTTGCAACGCTATGCTGATTTCAAAGGCCACGCCATTGCCGTGTACTATGCCATGCGCGATTGGCCCAGCGATAAAACCCACGATTTGCCTGCCCGCACGGCCGAACTGATGCGCGAAATGCTGGTCGCGATGAAGGACATCTTCAAAACCCACCGCAGTCCGCAGTGGGTGGAAAATGAAAGGATCATGTTTGAACGGTTTTCGCGCCTTTCCCGCCTAACGATGGAACTGCGCCAGCATGGCGTGCAGAGCGGTGAGATTTCACGCGTGAGCCAATATGTGAGTAAGATGATCATCGCGTTCGACAACATGAAGATCATCCATCACTACCGCACGCCCATTACCCTACGGGCGTACAGCAAGGTTTTTATCTACATCTTTCCCATCCTCTACGGCCCTTATTTTGCCAGTACTGCGCACGAGTACGCGACCGCGCTGGAATACGTTATGCCGGTGCTTTACAGTTTTATCCTGGTGAGCTTAGATAATATTCAAGACCACTTGGAAAACCCTTTTGACGAGGTGGGGGAAGACGATATTGTCATTGACGCAGACGAGGCGGTAGCCTTACTGGCGCACGAAAACGGAAAAAAATAGGCCAAAAAGGCCATTGGGGTATTTGTAAAAATCGGCTGCGCGGCTATATTTGCACCCTCTTTTGACAGACGGCCCGTTCGTCTAGGGGTTAGGACATCAGATTTTCATTCTGGTAACAGGGGTTCGATTCCCCTACGGGCTACGAAGACAACGCAACCGTTTTTTTATCAGACGGTTGCGTTTTTGTTTTTAGTCCAAAAACCGGGCCCGCCACTCCGGCCGGGGCAGCATGCATTCCTCGCGCTTGCCAAACCACCGATAGCGATGCCGGGCGACCCAGTCGTACAGGCCATCGCGCAAAAAGCGGGGCACTAGTTTGCCCGCATACAACAGCGGCCATCCCCCCGACAAATACCGGGCTATTTCCAGTGCGGCATCGCTTTTCTCAAACAGTCGGGTATCCTTTATCAGCAACACGCTGTGCCGCGCACCGGGTGGCAACCCCATTTGACGAAGTTGCCGTTGACCAAAATCGGACTGCAGGGAGGCGAACGAAAAACGATGGTGCGCATCGCGCTGGATGACAAACTGGACGGACCGGTTGCACAAGTTGCAAACTCCATCAAACAAAATCACCATGGCCGTTACCGTTTCACATGAACCCACCCTTTGTAGGATCGGGTTTGCCGCGAGGGGTCGACCACATCAAACGTGAGATTGGCTTGATAATAATACACTCCGGTTGTCAGCTCATTGCCCTGGTTATCGCGACCGTTCCAATCAATGAAAATGCTATTCTCGCCACCGGAACGATAGGTATACACTTCCTTTCCCCATCGGTTATAGACGAAAAAATCGACTCGCACCACAAAGCGTGCGCACTTGAGGGTGAACTCCTGCAGGTCTACCGTGCCGCAATTCGTCACTCCCGCCTCGCCCACGCCACGGGTGCTGTAAGCACTAAACACATCATTGCATCCATCGCCATTGGGCGTGAACACGTTGGGCAAATGATAATTCGGGCAGTTGTCGAAACACAAAGGCTCGCTGAGTTCACTTTCGTTGCCGGCCCGATCGACCGTGCTCACGCGGTAGCATCCCGCAAAGGACGTAAGCCCGCGATGGACGAAAAACGTATCGCGCACGTTTTCCACCAACAGCGTAAAGTCGCTGCCTGCGCGCGGGGAGAAGTACACTTTGTAGGATCGTATATCCTCCCGACAGTCGGCATCGGCCGGCCGCCTCCAGTTAATGCTGTTTTGATAGGTATTACTGCCGGTATCGCATGAGGCACTGGCCAAAAATTGATTGCAATCGGTGCCGGCAGGTTCCAACGCCACAGGGCACGGGTCTTGGTCGTCATCGGGTTGCGCACAACTGCGTTGTGAAAAATTTAACAATGGCTCGTTGATGAGCGGATTGCCATAAGCCCCCTGGGTGAGCACGCGATAGCAATACACTTGCGACTGTTCTAACGCGATGTTGTTGTATTGCCCCGAGTCGATATAGACAAACCCATCGGTGTTCACATTGACCGTGTCAATGGGTATCATTTCGGCATTGGTGGCATTTTCGGGGCCGCGGTAAATGATGTGCTTTTCGTACGGCTGGGTATTGATCGACCACGGCACATCGGCCGACCACGTGAGACGAATGCGTTGAAACTGCGGAGCCGTTTCCAGAAAAACCGAAGAGGCAGTGACCGAGGTGCCCACCGTTAAGGCGCCCGACCTGGCCGTGACACGGTAGTTGTGCGGTACGGTTTCGGTGTCAAAATTGGTGTCGACAAAAAACGTATCGATGATGCCGGTAGCCACGGTGGTGAGCCGAACGTTGCCGTTGAACCCTTCGGCCCGCTGCACCTCGTAGGTGTACGGTGGCGGAAACTGACCGGGATCGGCCTCGAAGGGTGGCGTCCACCGCACCGTCATTCGGCCCGCAGGGACGGACGTCTCGTCCACTGTTACATGGGTGATGATGGGGACGTCTGCACGGATAGGCGGAATGCATATTTCGTCCGACACATAACTTTCACCCCCGCCCGGCTGCGGGAAGATGGCCACCAGGCGGTAACAGTATTGGGCTCCGTTGGCCAACCCTTGGCCTCCATTGCTATCCGTGAAGGCCGAAATGCCGATGGGAACATCGGCAATTTTCGTGTAGCCGAGAAACTCGGGAATGCCCGTGACGCATTCCTCGCGGGTATAGCCGAATGAATCAACCCTTCGCCATACTTGCATCAGCGTGGCATTGGGACACGCATAATTTTGCCAATCCAATACAGCCGATCGGTTGGCGAGGTTGACAGTTGCACTGATCCACTGTGGTGCGGGGCCGATCACGCGTATTTGCAACGTTTTGAAGGAGACCAACCGCGGGCCTGTATCGGGATCATCGGTAATTTTGAAAACCACCTGATAGGGCTGATCCTTGACGTCCGAACACTGGGTATCCCAGGTAAATTCTTGGGTAAGCGGCTGTGCGGTAAACTGGGGAGGTGGGAATGTAGCGCGAGCGGGCAAAAGGCCAAACACCTGACTAAAGGCTTCGATTTTGACGTTGTCACCGTCCGGATCGGTACCTACTACCAATTCCTCAATGCGCGTACCTGCCTCCACGCAAATGAAATCTTTGACCATCAATTCGGGCCGTTGGTTGTCACAGTCTTCAATCAATATCTGCATATCGCGGGTAACGTAGCCGATATTCACCCAGACCCTCCCGATCTTTCGCCACTCTTTGATCAAGAAAGCGATATTGTATTGCCCGGCTGCACCGGGGGCATCCCACGTGATGGTGCCCGTTTGGCTGTTGATCGAAAATGTGGGAGGGCCATTGCCTTCTTCATTGGCTTGGTTGAAGGGTCGCCCGATGGCGGCATAGAATGCAATGTTGTTGGGGTCGCGGTAGGCATTCACATCCAAATTCCGGTCCTGCTTGGGTATGGTCAACTCATACGAAAGGCTGTCACCATCCCGATCAAAAGCCCCGGGGTTGTGAAACCAAGCGGCCCCGGTGCAGCCCCGATCGATGGGCGGTACCAGCAGTTGAGGCGAACTGCTGCAACCCAAAAAGGGGTCGATGTTAATGACTGTTTCAATGTAAAATTCTGTTTCCACCGATCTGAGCATGTTCAACACCCCTTCATTCCGGTTTCGTTCGCTGTAGCTGATCACATAGCGCCCATTGCCCGGGTAGGTGTGCAACATCCGGCTGTCCGAGTATACCACGATGCTCACGCCTTCGCCCAAATCCGGCCGAGGAATGCCGGGGTCTTGTGCCGTCACGTGTACGGGGCTGCCATCGCCAAAGTCGAGCGTCCCCCCGCCAAAAATCACGGGCGTGCCGATCGTGTTGGTATAAACGGTAATCGTAATTCTAAAAGTGCGCGAACAGTTGATTCGCTCCACCGTGATCTCGCCTGCGCGAAGGTGCGTGGCGTGGGCAACCGTTGATTTCAGAAAGAAACCAAGACTCAGGCAAGCCCCTAACAAAAAGTGCTGAATCCTCATTGTGCGAAAGATACCAATAAAAGCGTTTTCTTTCTGATTTCCGAACTTCGGCTACCGCGGCATTCGGCTTGTTAACGAACGCCTGCGCCCGATATTGGCAAAATGGGTTCTTTTTACCCGTGCGTTTAAAAAAACAACCGCGTTGCTGCCAATGTTTCTGTGGTTACCTTTGCGCCATGCGCATCGTTGGCGAAATCCCCCACCCCCAGTGCAAGATCACGCTGTTCCATTGGAATAACCGCTATTTGATTAAATTGGAAACCAGTCAGTTGGAGCAAACTTTCAAGGTGCCCGAATACGAATTATCGTCCGAGCAGGACTTGAAAAAAATCGTTGACGCCACGTTTATCGAAACCGTTTTGAAGCGTTTTTCGGAGATGGACGCCCAGTGGGCCAAAGCGCTGGCCGAGGTTTAGCCGACCACCCGGTCTCGTTCCACCGAAAACGCCTGCGGCCGCTCGCGAAAAAGCGTTTTTACCTGACCCCATACGGTGGCAAACAAATCGGAAGTGCGGTAGTGTTCCAGGTCTTCGGCCCGCTGCCAGTGGCTGTAAGTCACAAAGCACCCCTCATCGTCTACCGCACGCCACAGTTCCAGGTGCAAGCAGCCCGGAAAATGGCGAATGGCGTGTTGATGACGATTAAAAATGGCGAGAAATTCTTCCACGCCCTGTTCCGTAAACTGCATGCGCACCACGCGAATAATCATAAGCTGCCTGTTCGAATTTTTTTATTCATCAAACGCCACGTTCACGGGACTGTCGTACGTTAGGCCCAGCAATTCACTGGCGTTGCCTTTGTTGATCCCGATCTCCAGCCAGCCCGCGCTATTGAATACGATGAAGCAGTCGCCATGGTCAGCTTGATGGTAGGCCGTATGGATACGTCTGAACCGCTCGCCTCCAATCTGCACGGTGAAGCCACGGCCCGCCACCAGGGTATCAAACACATCTCTCGAAATGTTGGTGATGAGATTGCCAAAGTGATCGACCCGCACCACGTGGCCCGCAAGGAGGCGCTTGGTGGCCTTCACCTGGCGGTCAATCATCTTGCGCAAGCCATCCATGGGTTTGCCCAGTGTGGTAATGGCCACCCCGCTGGCCAGCCGTGCGGCTGCGGGGGCTAAAATTTCTCGTTCGGGGAACACCGTTACCACCGGTGCCAAGGTGTTGAGCTGCACCGTTTGCCGGGGCGGCTTGTCGCTGATCAGACTCAGCAGACCGGTATCGGCCGACACAAAAAAATGGTCTTCAAGTTGTACGGCCACCCACCGATCGTCTTTCACGCCTGCAGCGTCCACGCCTACCAAGTGCACCGTATTTTTGGGGAAATCGCGAAAAACAGACCGAAGGACATGGGCACCGTGGGCGATGTCGCAAGGGCCGATGCGATGGCTTATGTCGATGAGCGCAAGGCCGGGGTTGATGCCCACGATCTTGGCCTTGATAGCCGCCACGTAGTGATCGCTCTCACCGCTGTCGGTCAATAACGTAACGATGGCCATGAGGGGATGATGCCACGGTTTTTTTACCTTTGCTCAAGCAAAACTACGGCATTTCAACCACATTCACATTGACAGAGCGCACCTTCACGCTGGAAGACATTTCGCTCCGGGATTTCCTGGGGGTGGAAAACAAAAACATCAACGAGCTTTCGGCCGCCTTCCCCAAGAGCAAAATCATTTCGCGCGGCAACGAGATTTTGGTCAGGGGTGAGGAGATCGACATCCACCAGATCTCGGATATCATCCAGGCGCTGATGGACCACTTTCACCAATTTGGCAAGCTCACCCAGGAAAATGTGAAAGGCTACATTGGGCAAGAGAAGCTGGAGTACCTGCCTGACGAGGCGCCCGATGGCATCTTGCTATACGGAACCAAAGGCGCGCCCATTAAAGCGAAAACCGTAAATCAACAAAGGCTTGTCCATGCCGTAAAAGAAAATGACCTGGTGTTTGCTCTGGGCCCCGCGGGCACCGGCAAAACCTACATTTCCGTGGCATTGGCCGTGCGGGCACTCAAAAACAAACAGGTCAAGAAAATCATCATCACACGGCCAGCCGTGGAGGCGGGTGAGAACTTGGGCTTTTTGCCGGGCGATCTGAAAGAAAAGATCGATCCGTATCTGCGGCCCATCTATGACGGTCTCCACGACATGATTCCCTTCGAAAAGCTCAAGTACTACATGGAACGCGAAGTGATTGAAATTGCCCCGCTGGCCTACATGCGCGGACGCACGCTGAACAACGCTTTTATCCTACTGGACGAGGCGCAAAATACCACGCCCATGCAAATGAAAATGTTTTTAACGCGCATGGGGCCGGAGTCTAAAATGATCATCACGGGCGATGCTTCGCAGGTCGATCTGCCCCCCAAACAACAGTCGGGGTTAAAAGAATCCGTGCGCATCCTTAATAACGTAAAAGGCATTGGCATTGTGGAACTCAACGAAAAAGATGTGGTGCGCCACCGGTTGGTACGCGACATCATTGAGGCCTACGGCCGCGCCAGCGAAGCCAACAGGATTTAGTCAGCTTTCTCGTTTGTCTTTTTTGCTTTTTGCCATTACCTTCCTGTATGGTAAAATGGATACCCTATGCCATGGTGCGTCTTTCCGCCTTTTTCATGGCGGGCATCTTATTGGCCATTTACCATCCAGACTGGGTATCGCTTGCGTGGGCGGTTCCGGCCTTGCTGGCCGCGGGCCTGGTGTTTGCCTTGGGGTATGCCATCAGGCAAAAAACTCGTACGTGGTCATCGCTCCTGGGCTTGGTCGGGTGTTTGTTTATGACCTTGGCGGGATGCACCGTCCTGTTACTGCGCACGGACCGTGGCGACCCCAGGCACGTTATGCATATGGCCGAGGACATACACGCCTACTCGGCCAACGTGATCAAGGCACCCGAGGAAAAAGTGAAATCCTGGAAAGTAGAATTGGCCGTGGGGCATGTGAAAACAGCAAGAGGCTGGCAGCCGGTGAGCGGCAAATTCTTGTTGTACATTTCGAAGGCGGGCTGGACGCAACCGTTGGCTTTTGGCGATCAGTTGTTGGTGAAGGGTTCGCCCCAACGCTTGTCGCCACCGCTAAACCCGGGCGAATTTGACTTTCAGCGCTTTCTCTCCTTTCGAAATATCTATCATCAACATTTTGCCCGACCGGAAGAAGTCCTCATCGTACAGCACATCCACCAAAAAGGGTTTCTCTACTATGCCATCCGGGCACGCCAATGGGCCTCGGGTCAGTTGCGGGCTCACATCGCACGGCCGCAGGCTTTTGCCATCGCCAACGCCTTGGTGCTGGGCGTTACCGATGGGCTCGATAACGAACTGCAGAATGCCTACGCGGCCAGTGGGGCGATGCACGTGCTGGCGGTTTCAGGCTTGCACGTGGGCATCATTTATGGATTGTTGTTGCTTTTGCTTAAGCCGCTCGCGCGCTTTAGCTGGAGCCGGTGGGTTGTTGCCTGCGTAAGCCTGGCCTGTTTGTGGGGGTATGCCTTCGTCACCGGTCTTTCGCCCTCGGTACTGCGCGCGGTCACCATGTTTTCGTTCATCGCCCTGGCCCGGCCGCTGGGCTGGTCTACCAACATTTACAACACGCTGGCCGCCTCGGCTTTCCTTTTGTTGTTGTACAATCCGTACCTGATCATGTCGGTCGGTTTTCAGTTGTCATACTTGGCCGTATTGGGCATTGTCTATTTGCAACGCCCTCTTTATCGCCTGTGGGAGGCACCCAACAGCCTGCTTGACAAAACCTGGCAGATCACCTGCGTTTCCATGGCCGCGCAAATCGCTACGTTTTCGTTGGGCTTGCTGTATTTTCATCAGTTTCCCACCTATTTCCTGTTCTCCAACCTGTTTGTCATACCGGGTTCGTTTGTGGTGTTGATGGGTGGCATTCTATTGCTGGCGGTCAGTTGGCTGCCGGCCGTGGCATCCGCTGTCGGGTTCTTGCTGGAAGGAAGTATTCAACTGTTGAATGCAGGCGTCTTCTGGATTGAGCAGTTACCTTTCAGCTTGGTCAATCACGTGCACATCACCACCTTTCAATGCTGGCTTGTGATGGGCATGCTGGCCGGCCTCATGATTCTGTTTCACTTCAAAACCATCCATGGATTGACGGTGGCTGCCGCCTGTGCCGTAGGGTTTGGCCTGCTGCAATGGCAACATTTCCACCAGCACGTAAAAATTGCGCAGTGGGTGGTGTACCGCGTACCCGGCCAGGGCGCCATGGAGTTTATTGAACACGGCCGCTCGGTATTTTATGCCGACTCGGTACTGGCATTTGATGCCGAACGCATTCGATTTCACATCCGGCCCAACCGGGTGCAGTCTGGCGTGGCTACCGTTCATCATGCCCGGCCGCCCGCTACGGACTTCTGGATACACGTATGGAACGGCAAGACCATCCTGCTGCTCGCCCAGCCGCCCGCGAAACTTCCGCGCGTGACACCTGACTACGTGGTGGTCGGCACGGACGCCCTGGCGGCCTGGGAGGATGCCGTTCGCCTCTACCCCACCGCTACCTTCATTTTGGATAGTAGCCATTCCCCCTACCGCGAGCGCACCGTGCTGGCGAACGCGGCTTCCCGCCCTGCACACATACACTCGGTTTTGCAACACGGGGCATTTGTTGTAACTACGCAATCGCATGGCACTCGTTGACTATTTCTCTGAGGAGCGGATCGGGTACATCACGCTCAACCGCCCTGAAAAACGAAACGCGTTGAGCCGCGAGCTGATCGGGGAGCTGTGGAATGCCTTTGACCAGGCCGAGCAGGACGCGGGCGTTAAAGTAGTGGTGCTGCAGGCCCGTGGCGATGCATTTTGTGCGGGGGCCGACCTGGCCTATCTCCAACAATTGCAGGGCTTCTCGTACGAGGAAAACTTGGAAGACTCCCGTTTTCTTAAACGACTCTACGAAAAAATCTTTGGCTTGACCAAAGTGGTCATTGCCCAAGTGCAAGGACATGCCCTGGCCGGAGGGTGTGGGCTGGCCACCGTGTGCGACTTTGTTTTTGCCGTGCCCGAAGCAAAGTTTGGGTACACGGAAGTAAAAATTGGGTTCATCCCGGCCTTGGTCATGGTTTTTCTGACGCGAAAAATAGGGGAACAACGAGCCCGCGGCATGCTGCTGAGCGGTGAGTGGATCACGGCCCAACAAGCGCACGAGTGGGGGTTGGCCCATCGCGTAGTACCGCCCGGTGAGCTGGAGACCACCGTCAAAACGTTTGCCCAGAAACTGATCGCCAACAACTCGGGCGAATCGATGAGGCTCACCAAAAAACTGTTGGCAGAAGTGCCATCTCTTTCCCTGCCCGATGCCCTGGATTGGGCAGCCGCCACCAACGCGCAAGCCCGCGGCACGGACGATTGCAAAAAGGGAATTGCCGCCTTCCTGAACAAGCAAGAGCTGAAGTGGTAGGCGACACCCCCATATCCGTTCTGCAAAAATACTGGGGTTATTCACAGTTCCGGTTACCCCAACAAGCCATCATTGAGGCGGCCCTGGCCAACCAAGACGTGTTGGCCCTATTGCCCACAGGCGGTGGAAAATCTATTTGTTTTCAAGTGCCGGCCCTGCTTCAAGACGGCATTTGCCTGGTCGTAACACCGCTCATCGCCCTCATGCAAGACCAGGTAAAGCAACTTAAGAGCCGCGGCATCGAGGCCTGGGCGTTGCACTCGGGAATGACGTATGGACAGTTGGACACCGTTTTGGACAACTGCATTTATGGCAAGGCCAAATTTTTGTATGTGTCACCCGAGCGATTGCAGACTGACCTCTTCCGGGCGCGGCTGGCCAAGATGAATCTTTCGCTGCTTGCCGTGGACGAGGCGCACTGCATCTCACAATGGGGTCACGATTTTCGGCCCCCCTACTTGCAAATACACACCGTACGCGAGGTGCATCCGAACCTACCCATCATGGCGTTGACGGCCTCGGCTACCCCCGAAGTAAAAAAGGATATCCTGTTGCACCTTCAACTGCGAAGCCCGGCCCAGTTTCAAAAGAGTTTTGCACGCGAAAATCTCTCGTTCCTGGTCAGGAAAACCGAAAACAAGGAAAAAAAACTACTGGAAGCCCTGCAACGCGTGCCCGGTGCCGCCATCGTGTATGTGCGTTCGCGCAAAGCCACCGAAACCGTGGCCAAAATGCTTTCCAGAAAAAACATATCGGCCACCTTTTACCACGCGGGTTTGACGCACGCCCTGCGCACCGAGCGACAGGACGCGTGGATATCAGGGGCCATCCGCGTGATGGTGGCCACCAATGCCTTTGGCATGGGCATCGACAAAGCGGATGTGCGCACCGTCATCCACCTGGACATCCCGGAAGACATCGAATCGTACTATCAGGAGGCCGGCCGGGCCGGCCGCGATGGAAGGCGGTCATATGCCGCCATTTTATACCACCAGGCGGACATCGAAAACTTGCGCACCAAAACCGAAATTGCCAACCCCGAGCTGCGCGAACTGAAAAAAGTGTATCAGGCACTGGCCAATTACTATCAGTTGGCCACCGGCAGCGGCCTGGGCGAAAGTTTTGACTTCGACCTGGAGGACTTAACTACGCGCTTCTCGTTGAAGCCGTTGGAGGTGTACCCCGTGTTGAAAAAACTGGAGGAAGAGGGGCTCATCCAATTGAGCGAAGGATTTTACCGCCCTTCGCAGGTGCGCCTGTTGGCTGACCACAAGCGGTTGTACGAATTTCAAGTGGCCAATGCGCGCTTCGATCCGCTGATCAAGGCGCTGCTTCGATTATACGGAGCCGAACTGTTTTCGGACTACCTGATCATTTCCGAATCGCAACTGGCACGGGCCCTAAAATGGAGATCGTTGGAAGTATCGCACCTGTTGGGCGAACTGAAGCGGCTGCAACTGCTGGACTACGTGCCTGCCAACGACCGACCTTCGCTCACGTATTTGACCCCCCGCCAAGATGCTGCCCACTTGGCCGTTGACCACGCCCGCATGCAAGCGCGCAGAAAGCTGCACCTGGCCAACATGGAAAAGATGATTGCCTATACCGAGCAGGATCACCGCTGCCGCATGCAGGTGATCCAGGACTACTTTGGCGAGCAGACGGTGACCACCTGCGGCATTTGTGATGTGTGCCTCGCGCGCAAAAAGAAAGACAACCTGGACGCCCTCAAGGACTACGAATCGCAAATCCTGTTTGTATTGGGGCAAAAGCCACAGCCCGTAGACGAACTGGAGCAGGCGGTTGCGCCCAAAGACCATGAGCTGTTCATGGAAGTGCTCCGCGACATGGTCGATCACGGCAAAATCAAATACGATGCCTTTTGGGTTTTGTCGGTCGCCTGATCGCGCGCGGCCCAAATCAATCCAAGGCTTTTACGCCCGGCAATTCCTTGCCTTCAAAGTATTCCAACAGGGCACCGCCTCCGGTGGAGACATAGCTTACGCTGTCCTCGAACCCAAACTGGGCCACGGCCGCAGCACTGTCGCCCCCACCAATTAGGGAAAATGCGCCCTGAGCGGTGGCACGCACCACTGCCTCGGCAACGGCTTTGGTGCCGCTTTGAAATTTCTCCATTTCAAACACGCCCATGGGGCCATTCCACAAAATCGTTTTGGACCCCTCAATCACGCGCGCGAAAACACTGCTCGCCTGCGGGCCGATGTCAAGACCCATCCAATCCGCGGGGATGGAGGTATTTGTGCTGATGGCCGTGTTGGCATGGGCATCAAACTTATCGGCAATGATCGAATCCATGGGCAAGTGCAGCTCCACGCCTTTTGCCTTCGCTTTTTGAATGAGTTCCTTGGCTAATTCCAGTTTGTCCTCCTCCACCAGCGACTTCCCCACGCTGCCACCCATGGCTTTGAAAAACGTGTAGGACATTCCCCCCCCGATGATCAGGTGATTGACTTTATCAAGCAAGCGCTCGATGATCAGTATCTTGTCGGAGATTTTCGCCCCGCCCATAATAGCGGTAAAAGGCTTGGCCGCATTTTCCAACACCTTCCCGGCATTGGCCAACTCAGCCGCCATCACATAGCCGGCCGCTTTTTCTTGAAAAAACTGCGCCACAATGGTCGTGGAGGCGTGCGCCCGGTGGGCGGTACCGAAGGCATCGTTCACGTACACATCGCCATGCTTGGCGAGTTTTTCGGCAAACGCCACATCTCCTTTTTCCTCTTGCTTGTAAAAGCGAAGGTTTTCCAGCAGCAACACCTCACCGGGCTTCAACGCAGCCGACAATTGATACGCTTCTTCTCCAATACAGTCATTGGCGAATTTTACGTTCGTACCCAGCAATGCCTCGGTGGTCTTTAGGGTATGGTGGAGCGAGTATTTTTCCTCCGGACCATCCTTGGGGCGACCCAAGTGCGACATCAGGACGCAACTGCCGCCACTGGCCAGAATTTTTTTCAGCGTGGGAATGGTCGCTCTGATACGGTTGTCGTCCGTCACGTGAAAACCCTTGTCCAGTGGTACGTTGAAATCTACGCGTATGAGTGCGCGCTTGCCTGACAGTGAAAGTTGATCGATTGTCTTCATGGAGAAATGGAAAAATTAAGGTTTACCAAAATACGTAATACAAGATGGCAATGGAGGCCAACACCAGCCCGGCTCCCAAGGCAAACCCGCGCGAGGTGCGAAACATGGCGGCATCCACTTCCAGCGGCTGTGTGGGCTTATGCTGAGGCGTGGCATAGCTGATCAGCACCATGCCTATGACGCAGATCAAAAACACAAAGCCCATCCGGTCGATAAAGGGAATTTCGTACACACCCGAGGCGGGGTTGACCACCGCAAACCCAGTTGACTCCAGAAACGACAAATCGGCAAAGCCGGGAAGGAACTTGAACAAC
This sequence comes from Cyclobacteriaceae bacterium, assembly GCA_025455015.1. GTDB lineage: Bacteria > Bacteroidota > Bacteroidia > Cytophagales > Cyclobacteriaceae > ELB16-189. Next base: position 17,020 of record JALONI010000010.1, read on the forward strand.
ACGGAAGCAGCAAACCCACCGATGATGGCAAACATGGCAGCCGGGGCCGTGGTCCGTTTCCAAAAAAAGCCGAGGATAAACATGGCAAAAATGCCGGGCGATACGAACCCCGTGTACTCTTGGATGAATTCAAATCCCCCTTTTTTGTCGATGCCCAAAAACGGAGCCACGCCAATGGCTATGATCATTGCCACCACAACCACCAAGCGGCCCATCCACACCAGGTTTTGCTCTTTGGCTTCTTTGTTGATGTGTTCTTTGTAAATGTCCAGCGTAAAAATAGTAGAGATGCTATTGGCTTTGCCCGCCAGCGAGGCCACCACCGCTGCGGTGAGGGCCGCAAAGGAAAGTCCTTTCAATCCGGAGGGGAGCAGGTTTAACAACACCGGATAGGCGTTGTCTTGAATCAACTCCCCGTCCCGTATCATCTCGGTTTGAAACATACCGTTTTTCCAAAGCACGTAAGCGGCAATGCCCGGCAACACCACAATCACGGGCATGAGCATTTTCAAGCCCGCGGCAAAAAGCAAACCCGACCGCGCGGTTTTCAAATCGGCACCGAGGGCGCGCTGCGTAATGTATTGGTTGCACCCCCAGTAGTTGAGGTTTACCACCCACATGGCACCGATCAATACCGACAGCCCGGGGAGACTCAAATAGTGTTCGTTGGAGCGGTCAAAGATCATGTCGAAGTGATCACCTGCCTGCGTAAAAAGCAGGTTGAGGCCGTTGATCATGCCCGTCTGCCCAAACTGGTCGGACACCATGTTCAGGGCCAGGTAGGTGGTGGCCAGCCCGCCCAACACCAAAAAGAACACTTGTATCACATCGGTGTAGCCAATCACCTTCATACCACCCAGCGTGATCACAATGGCAAACGCGGCCAAAAAAATCATGCACAACGTGAAGTTTAGGCCAGAGATGGTACTCACGGCCAGCGCTCCCAAAAACAAAATGGAGGTAAGATTTACCAACACGTACAGCGACAACCAAAAGATGGCCATGATCATGCTGACGGTACCATTGTAACGTTGCCGCAAAAACTGCGGCATGGTGTAAATTTTGTTTTTGAGATAGATGGGCAGAAAAAAAACCGCCACCACAATGAGCGTGGCTGCGGCCATCCACTCATAGGCGGCAATGGCCAGTCCCATTTTAAAACCGTTGCCCGACATGCCAATAAACTGCTCGGCTGAAATGTTGGAGGCAATCAACGAAGCGCCTATGGCCCACCACGTGAGCGACCCTTCCGCCAAAAAGAAGTCTTTGGAATCCAACTGCTCGCGCTTTTTCCGGTTGTACACCCAGTAGCCGTACACCGAAACGATGATGAAATAGATAAAGAAAATCGTGTAGTCAAGACCGGTCAGTTTTTCCATGTACAGGCGATGTTAGGGTTGTGGTTAGGCTATCAGCCGTGCGCCAGCCTCCAGCTTAACCGAATAAAAGTCAGGTTCTTTTTTGAATTGCGCAAAATAATTATGTCGTACTTTTTCGATAAAAGCTTCGCGGTAGCTGTGTTTGACCAGGTTGATCGTGCAGCCGCCAAAGCCACCGCCCATCAACCGCGCCCCGGGCACGTGATTTCGGTCGGCCGCAGCCAACGCCACTAAAAAGTCAAGCTCGGCACAGCTCACTTCGTAGTCCGTGCGTAATCCTTCATGTGTTTGGTACATCAGGCCTCCCACGGTGGTGAGGTCATTAGCCCGCAGGGCCTGGGCCGCCTTTTGCACACGCTGCATTTCGCCCACCACATAGCGGCACCTCCGCCATGTTTCGGGCCCGAGAGCATCACCCACTGCTGCCAACATGGTGGGTTCCACATCGCGAAGCGACCGCACCTGCGGAAATTTTTGCTGGAGGGCTGCTACGCTCTCCTCGCAACGGGCCCTGCGCTGGTTATAGGCCGTGGCTGCCAGGTTGTGTTTTACTTTCGAATCGATCAGCAGCAACTCCACCTCCGCAGTCGCAAAGGGTATCACTTCGTGCGTTACCCCGCGGCAGTCCAGCAAAAGGAAGGCATCTTTTTCGCCCAACAGGCTGGCGTATTGGTCCATCAATCCGCAGTTGACTCCGGCAAATTCATGTTCGGCATATTGGGCTATGCGCGCCAACTCAACCTTGCTTAGGCCCGCGCGAAAAAGGTCGTTGAGCCCGGTGGCAAATCCGCAGCAGAGTGCAGCCGATGACGACATGCCTGCTCCCGAAGGAATATTGCCGCCAAATACCACGTCTACTCCGCGCACGGCCACGCCCCTGCGCATAAAACCGTCCAGCACGCCCATCAGGTAGTTGACCCACGTTTCCCCGGGGTTCAGGTCGTAAATGGAAAAGGAAAGCCCTTCCTGAAGATCATGTGCAAACACGTTACACTTGTCCGACTGACCAGCGGCCATGGCGAAGGTAAACGAATAATTCACGGCTGCGGGCATCACCACGCCTTCGTTGTAATCTACATGCTCCCCCATGAGGTTGATGCGGCCGGGCGCTGTGAATATATGAGGCGCGCAGTGGAAGAAGTTCGTGAAGAACTGATCTACGGAGGAGGTCATACCGTCACACGTGCGTTAGAAAGCCTTCTTCCCACTCCACACCAGCCCACCGGCCACCAACAGCACGAGCAACCACGAACTGGCCAGCGTTATCTTATCGCCCACCACATAGGGGGCTGGTTCAAAGCGAAATGTAACTGTGTGATTACCGGCCGGTATCGCCAGGGCCCGCAACACATAGTTGGCGCGCACGATCGGCACTTCCTTGCCATCAATCTCAGCCTTCCACCCTTTGGGGTAGTAGATTTCCGAAAACACCGCCAAGGCATTCACCGAGGTAGTGGCGTGATAGACGATTTCATTGGGCTTGAAAGAAACCAGGTCGATGCGGGCGGTGCTGTCGTACCCAACATCGCCCACACGCATGCGCGATTGATCCACCACGGCCACCTGACGGGTATCCAACGACTTCAAAGCGGCCAGCTCTTCGTTGGCCGAGTTCACGTTTTGTATGCGCTGCACAAACCAGGCAGGCCCCAAGGCGGCCTGGTTGGGAATCACGTTGTTGGCCTCCTCGCCATACTTGATGTACTTGATGTTGAGCATGTTGATGACACCCCATTTCTCAAAGTCGGGCGTGCCTTGCTGTAAGCCGGAAATCAACTGGTTGGTTTGGGGGGCCAGCGCGGAATCATACAGTTCTTGATAGCGCCTCAACTTCGCCCCGTGATAGCCGCCTACCGACCGATGGAAGTGGGAGGTGACGGCTTCGGCCATAGTGCCGCTTAAGTTGTACACGCGGTAGTTTCCGTTGTCTTTTAGGATGGTTTGATCCGCGGCCGCGGCTTCAAACCGGGCCTCGCGTTTGCGTTGGTAGTTGCCCTCATCAAAAAAACGTTTGCTCACCACAATTAAATCGGCCGCCATCACCACCGCCAACACCGCGGGCAAAAACGCTGGCTTGAGGTATTGACGCAGCGACAAGAACAACGCACCCCCGGCCAGGATCATGATCCAAAGGGCGCGCCACACATCGCCCGAAAAAAGCGCTGCCCGGTCTTTCACCAAGGCTGCCCGAAACCAAGGCGGCAACGGCCCTTCAAAGCTGCGCAGGTACGAGCCGGGGCCAATCAGCAACAGCACCAAACAAACACCCACCGTGCCGGCCGCTACAAAAATCATCTTCCGCTGCACCGCTGCATCCCAGCCGCGTTGCACGAGCGCCTCCAACCCTAACCACCCCAACAGCGGCATGGCAAACAACGGAAGGATCATCGCAAACGTAACCGATCGAAACTTATTGTAGCCGGGCAAATAGTCGAACATGAAGGTGTTGAACGCATCGAACGTGCTGCCCCAACTGAGCAAGATGCCCAACACGCTGAATGACGCCAGCCAAATAACATAGGGCCGCGGGGCAAAGGCAAGGCCCACCACAAACAGAAAAAACACGAGTGCGCCACCGTAATAGGCCGCCCCCGTGTCGCCCCAATAATGGCTGGCATACCGCGCCAGTTGATTGGCCAATTCGTTGTTGCCCGAGTTAACCAGCGCTTTGTACGTGTGACTCTCGGGATCTTCCACAAAAGAACGGGCCGCAGAGCCCCCGTACACATTGGGCACCAGCAAACTCAGCGGCTCAGCCACACCATTGCTGTATTGAAAGGCGTACGCTTTGCTCAGCCCTTCCGACACGGTTTGTTGCGACACGGTGGTCAGATCAGACGGACCGCGGATGGAGAAACGCGTGTACTCGGTAATAGCCCACAGAGGCCCTAAGAACGTGCCCACCGCAATAACCGCAGCCGGTAACAACGTTCCTAACGACCGGGCAAAGGCTGGCAACTGACGGCTTCGCCACGACACGATCAGTTGCATGAGGCCATAGCCCAGCACGATCAGCAATAAATAGTACGTGATCTGCAAATGGTTCTCGCGCAAGTGTAGCGACAAGCCCAGGGAAGTAACTGTAAGCCCCAATAGCCGATGGCCTGAGAACGCCAGGTGGATACCGGCCATCACCAACGGCATGAGCGCCACGGCCCCAATGCGCGCGTTGTGGCCCGCGGCCAACCCAATGATCATGTACGTACTGAGCCCGAACGACAGCGCCCCTGCCAACGCCCAATACGGGCGTACGCGAAAACTCAACAGCAAAACATAGTAGCTGAGGAAAGCCAGAAAGATGTTATTGACCGGGTGCGGTAAAAACAGCGTGATGAGTTTTTTGGCCCACACCACGGGGCCATCGCTCCACTGCACGCTGACCAAGTAAGCCGGCATACCCGAAAACATGTTGGCCGCCCACAGCCCTTCCTGACCGGTGGCCTCGCGGAAGTCGCGCAGCGATTTGCTGCCGCCCAGAAACTGCGTGATGTCCGCCTGGCTAAGCGTTTTGTTTTGAAAGAAGAGGGGGCTAAAGAAAAAAACAGTGATGGCGAAAAACACGGCAACCGCCACCAGGTGCGGGGCCACGTGTTTGCTGAAATGAATGCGGCTCATGAAGGATCAAATACTGTGCAAAATAGCAAAGTATTCACAGTGATGGGAGCCATCATACGGCCCTGGCAGGGCGCCCCGGGCATAGGCTCATCTGCGCGGCACCCTTCGGTTCAATAGCAGCCGTCCAAAAAGGCAACGGTTTTTGCCAGGTTGTCCCACTTCTGCATGTCGTTTTGCACAGGCTTGCCCAACACCAGGTATTTTTCGCAGCCCATCAACAGCACATCAATCTGATCTTTGTATTGACTTTTGTACACGATAAATTTCTCGCGGGTGCGTTTGTTGTAGATCACCCATTCTACGTTCAATATCCCCCCGGGGGAGGCGGAGGCCTGCCTACCCTGAATGACCAACTCGAGGGCACTGATATTTGCCTTTAAGCTTTCGTTGTCCGAATTGTTGATGGCGTCTTGTGCCGTTTCATAACCCGCCATGGCGGCCAGCTTGTCGCGCAATTCAATCAGTTGCCCGGTGGATGACACGCGGATCACGCTGTCCATATTAGACACGTAATGGTTGCGTTTCTGATCTTCTTTTACGATGGCGGTGGCCGTGGCCGTAGTACCCACATTCATGGCCGCCTTCGCCAGGCCGGTGGCGATTTCATTGATGGTCGTAGGGTTGGGGTTGAGGTACAGTTGAAACGTATTTCCATCAAACCGCTGTGGCACAAAAACGTTTTCTTTCACCGTGTAGGCCGTCTCTTCGCCTTTATTCACAAAAGCAAAAGCCATGATGGACGCGGGGGAATGCTCGGCCAAAAGTCCATCGGTGCCTTTGAAGAGAATGCGATCCAGATTGCGCACACCCACCTCGCGCAGCAACGTGATTTCGCCTGGCATCTTCCCTGCGGTTGTGGTAATACTACCCGGAAACGCGCGCTTGTTGTTCTGTTCGCGGGCCAGTTTGGCTTGCGTCACTTCGTCCTCGCTCACGGTATAGCCATAGCGGGCCACCTCCGCTGCCTCCAGTTTCTCTTTGCCGGATGCCGTCTTTACTTCAATGTCCTGCAACACGCGGTCTTTGCGCCTGAGCTTAAGCTCCCCTTCGTAGCGCGTGCCATTGCGTGCCACGGCATAACCGGCCCGCGGCACGGTGCTCTCAATCTCCTTACCCATCACCACGCCCATGCTGCGCCACTCATACATGCGCTCGGGACTATCATTAACGGGCACTCCTCCTGCCTCGGCCGTGGCGTTGGGGTTGACGTTCAACAGTCCAAAGGATTGCAGCGAGCCCACCGGAAACGTCAGGTATTTCTGGTCGCCCATAAACTCCACTTCGGTGAGGGCAGTAGCCGACCCGATGAGCGAGATTTTCCCTTCCATGCGCTTGCCCGAGCGAAGCACAACATAGCCCGGCTGAAATTCCGTTTTGCCCCGCTTCCATTGGTAGGCTCCTGCGGGCGAGTCGTTCACTTGGGCCCAAGCGGGGGCCAAACACAAAAGAGCCAGTAGGATGGCAATAACAAAGGGGGATTTCATGAGCGGGGAATAAGGTAGGTTAGCGCAAAGGACGTGGCGAAAGGTATCGGAATTAGACTAACAGCCAAAACCGAATTTTGCTTGCCATTTCATGTACACGCCTTATGGTCAAAAAACAGCTCCAATACGTGCGGGTTGAAATCAAAAGTCTGAGGCGTTTGCGTGTTACTTTGGTTGCCACCCGATACGGCCCCACAACCGCCTTGCCTGTTCCACCCAATCTTCGCCATCCACCGCCCGCACCTGTGGGGGAATACCCGTTTGTTCGTATCGGGTGCGGGCCAGCACCCGGTTGGTGGCACTGTTCAGACGAAAACCCGAGGGCGTATCGACCGACATTATATTACCATAAGAAATGTACCCGCCTGAGTTTTCGCCAAAGGTCAGTACTTTTTGGCTACGCATAGCCGCCAAAACAAAACCCTCGGCCGCGCTGGCCGACTGTCGATTGAACATGACGATCACCTTGGCAGGCGCATGGTAAATTTTGGCTTGCCGATGGATGCCCGCATGCCCTAATGAGACAAAGGTGCCCGGCCTGGCTTTCGTCAACTTCTTGATAATCGTTTCAAAATGATCAATCACGCCCGGGCCAAACGATTGGCTGTCTTGCCGCATGACTGCTAAGCGCGCCTGATAGCGCTTGATGACTTCCGAAGACGCGAAAACCTCCCACTGATCATACGGATAGGGCTGTGTGTAAAGCAACCGGGCCAGGTCTTGCCAGCAACCGTCACTGCCGCCTCCATTGTCGCGAACGTCCACGATCAAATGAGGCTTCGCCAATAACACGGGCTTGATCGCCCGATAGGCGGAATCAAACCGGCTGCGCAGCGAGCCGTTGAACGTACCGATGTACAGGTAATTGGTTTGGTCGTCCAGCGGAGCGAAGTAAAACCAATCGTTTACGGTCGGATGTCGAAAGGATCGCGGGGTCGGGGTGCCCGCCTGAGCCGGAAAAATCTTGACGCTTCCCGTCAGCAACCCGGGGATGGGGTCAGCCATCGCAACCACGGATGGGTTGGCAAGGTGGTTGCGCATGTACAGTACGCTGCCGAAGGTGCTGTCCGTGAGCCTTTTCAAAGTCAGTTTTACCTGTCCTTTTTCCCACAGAGGCGTTTTACTTTGGGTGATGATCCCGGAATAGTCGCGATGGGCGTTTGGGTCTCGCAACACAGCCACTTGGTAGGTTTCGTCCTCATAGATACCCTCTACCGGATCCGTGCTGTGAGCCAGCCGCTGCCAAAGGGCGGCCGAGTCATACGCGAGCCGTTCGTGCCGCGTAAATGCATCGCTCTCTTTGAATTTTCTCACAGCCTCATCCGAGGTTTCGTCTATCGTGGGGATGGATGACCCCACTACGATGCTGAGATGATTGTCTTTGAAGAAGCGCGTGTATTCTTTTAAGATCGCCAGGCACTCAAATGGATTAACCGGTTGTTTGGCACGCTCAGCCAGCCTGGCTTTCAAGGCCTGATAGGCCGGCTGCTGGTCCGGAGTGACATTGGTGGCAAAGCCGGAATAATGATGCTCCAGGTAGTCGCTCACAAATAAGAAATCGTTGCTACATGCGCAGGTTGCTTGCGCGTTGGCCCCCAGCGCGATGGAAACCAAAACAACCACCAGCCATTTCACGGAGCCGGCAAAAATGGAAGTCAACCCATGATCCTTCATTTTCTCGGATTCGGACAAATTACTTTTCTTGGCCATGGACGAAACCATCAACGGAAAGACCGAGAATGGGCTTTTTAGTTCTCGATTTTTGAATTAATCAACCGCATCAAATATCCGGACACGGGATCATCAACTTGTCTTTGGGTGGCTTGCGCGGGTTGCGCGTGCTCCACGAGTAGACCAGGCTGAACTCGTGGGCGCCCCCACTGCCTGCTCCCAGACGGGAGATAGTGTAATCATAACTGTAGCCGATGTTCATTACGTCTTTGCGTCCCTTTTTGGTGAAGCCCACCAGCAACACCAACGACTCGTTGTTGGGTATGCCATTGACGGTTTTGAACGGCACACCGCGGTACCACGTACCAATCACGATGGGTTCAAACGTGAAATACAGGCCCAGGTCCAACTGATCAAACGGCCCTTGGTGGCGGTATTGGACAGCCGGGGCCACGCTTCGCTCTTGTTCTTTGGTATAAAACCCCTGCCCCATTTCGCCCGGCCGAAAGAAAAACTTAAAACCCGCGTGCGCGGAAAGTTTCATCGGCAACTGGCTGCGCTCGCCCAGCAGCGATTGATTGGGTTGTGTGAGGTGGTGCGCCACAAACCCCAGCCATGCGCGGTGGCTGTAGAGCAACGCTCCGGCTGAGATGTCGCCAAAAAATTTAGATTGCCCGGTGTTCAATCCTTCGGCCGACTGGCGGCTGATAAAATTGCCCGTGTTGCGGTCAAACTGATCGCCAAACGTGAGCCGGTCAAAATTGATAGAGCGGTTATAGATGGCCGCTTGAAACCCGGGGCGCAGCGACAGGCCTTTGGTGAGACGCAGGTCGTACGAGTATTGCGCGGCCAAACTGATCGACTGTAATCCTAAGATTCCTTCGCGGTCGCGCACGAGCAACACGCCCACACCGCTGTTCTTGTCTTCAATGTAGGTATCCCAAAAGGCGGAGATGGTGTTGAAGTTGGCATCGATGGCCGGCCATTGATTGCGGTAGTTGATGCCAAAGCGCGTTTGGCCCGTGGAACCGGCAAAGGCCGGATTCAAATAGAGCGGTGCCGCATAAAACTGCGAGAACTGAGGATCTTGCCCCCACGCCACCCATGGCATAACTGCCAGCCAAGCTCCTGTAAAAATCCGTGCGATGCGCATTTACTTATCGTGCCGTGAGCAAATTAACGGTTTAAATTGAAGGAATAAAAATGGCGAGGCACAGAATATCCGTCACTCGCTCGTTTACCTAACGATTTTTTCGGTCAAATTGTATACTTTAGTGGGTCTTGGGCGTTTTTAATTTTGGCACAAACAGAACCTGTACTACGTTGACGACAACTATGCATCGCAATCGGCAAAGTTTCTTTTATCGCAAAGTGATGGCATGGGGTGTGGCCGCATGGCTTTGCCTCTCCTATCATGCGCAGGCGCAAACCCTCTCCGCTCATAACTGGTACTTTGGCAACTCGGTGCAGGGCATCCGCTTTGACCGCGGCAACAACGCGCCCGCCCTGGTCACCAATCAACAAACCCCTTTTGGCACAGCCGGTGCCGTGGTGGTCACAGACATCACCAACGGCAATCCGTTGTTTTACTCCGATGGTAACGTGGTGTATGATGCCACCCGGCAAGTGATGCTCAACACCGCGGGGCTGGGCGGGTTTACCGGTGGCAATCAACCGGTGGCCGTAACACCCATCCCGGGTCAACCCAACAAATATTTTGTGTTTGCCAACAGCGCCAACTTTACCACGGGCGGCACCGTGCGCAGGTTAGTCATTGACATGGCCCTTCCGGGGAATTCGATTTTCCCCGCTCCGCCTGCGGGCGCGGGCGAAGGTGCCGTGGCCGCCATCGGGTTGACAAACCGCTCGGAAGGAATGATTACCGTGCCGCATGCCAACGGCACCGACTTTTGGTTGATCACGCATCAAAACGGAACAAGCACGTTTTCCGCCACACGCATTGAAGCAACCTCCTACACACCCCTGCCCGGCACGTTTACCACCAATGACATTACCCTAGCCGGACTGCCGGCTACGTCTGTGGCGCACTTCGCCTATCACGCAGCCACCGGCCGCTTGGCCGTGGCCCCGCAAGACCCGAATACCAATGCTGTCATTCTCGACTTTGACAACAATGCCGGCACGTTTTCACTGAACCAGGTGGTCTTCAACTCAGGCTTCCCCTCGGTGGGCAATCAGGCATTTTATGACATCGAGTGGGACTTTGCCGGACAGTATTTATATCTCTCGCGTCATGGCGATGGCACCACGCCCGCCAATGTTTTTCAATTTGACACCCAAGATCCAACGATCTCGCTTGCACCCCTGTTTTCCACGCCCCCGTTTCGAAGCTATGGCCTGCAGTATGGCCCCGACAGTGCCATGTATCACCTGTACCAGGCGGTAAACGGTGGGCCCTTTTTGGTGGGCCGCTTTACTGACACAGACACCGTGGCCAGCGAGGTGGACTACGAGGCGCTGCCGTTTGGTAGCATCAATTTCAATGGCACGCAGTTTCCTTCGTTTGTTCCGTTCAGCACACCCACACTCAATGTTGCCTTTACCTTCGCGGGTACGTGCGAACGAAATCCGGTCAGTTTTTTCCCGACTGTGACGCCCGCGGCCGACAGTTTGCGCTGGGATTTTGGTGATGGCGAAACCTCAGGCAATTGGAGCCCGATACACACCTACGGGGCAGCGGGCACATTCAATGTCTCGCTCACCGCTTTTTTTCAGGGGCAGCCGACCACGATTTCCCAACCGGTGACCATTAACCCTTTTCCGCTGCAGTTGCAGTTGGTGCCCGATACAACCGCCTGCCGTTCGGAGTTTCCGCCCAGCCCAACTCCCTTTTCCGTTCCATTGAGAATTCAAGGTGGCTCCGTGCCCGATGCTGATATTGTATGGTCGAACGGAGACATTGGCCCCAATTTAACGCCAGATGGCCCCGGGTTTTATTATGTGACTGTAACAACACCCACTTGTGTGGGGTATGCCAGCGTGAATGTGCGCGAATATGGTCTGCAAGACCAGCGGTTTAACATCTGGTACTTTGGTGACCGTGCGGGGATTGATTTCAACGTGCAGCCACCAGTCGGGTTGCCGGCAGGCACGCGTACGCTCAATGCGCCCGAGGGTGTGGCCATCGTGTGCGACCGCAATGGCGATGTGATTTTTTATACCGATGGCGACCGCGTTTTTGACGAAGACGACATCGAAGTGGACAACGGCATTGGGGGCGATCCGCTCTCCACCCAAAGTGCCCTGATTGTGCCCGTGCCGGGCGATGAGACGCTGTACTACATCTTCACCACGCAAGCCGTCAATGGCGCATCGGGTTATAGGCTCAGCTACTCGCTGTTTGATTTAAAACGCAATGCCGGCAAAGGCGACATTGTGCAAAAGAACATCACGCTCTTTACACGCAGCACCGAGCGCGTCACCTCCAACGGTCAGTGGCTCATTGCGCATGAATTCGGTAATGATGTATTTCGTGCCTATCCCATCACGGCCAATGGCATTGGCGATCCGGTATTTACTTCCATTGGTTCTATTCACGGTTTCACGCCCGAGCGGCAGGGAGAGGGATACCTAAAAATGGGTGGGCGCAGCCAAGTAGCCGTGGCACTGTCCAACTCACCCACCAACAACGTTCTCGAATTGTTTACACTGGTAGACTCCACCGGCCGACTCACTAATTTCCGCGCCCTCGATCTCAGCCCGTCCAACGGTCAGGTGTATGGAGTCGAGTTTTCCGGCAACCGGTTGTTTGCCACCATCAAGGGGCCGCCCTCAGAAATGGTTGAGTATTATATCGACTCCTTGGATCAGGTGTCTTTTCGTCAGCGCGTGCAAAACCCGGGGGAACTGGGTGCCATTGAAACAGGGCCGGACGGTCAAGTATATTTTGCCATCAACAACAACAACGCCCTGGGCACGATTCAAGTAAACGGAGGCGATGAACCCACCGATTTGTCGGTCTTCAATTTTACGGGCTTCCCGTTGGCAGCGGGTACGCAAAGTCGGTTGGGCTTGCCCAACTTTGTTCAATCAACAGGCAATGCAGCCGGTGGTCCGGATTTAATTATTGCCGGTTTTTGCTTTGGTCAGCCCACTCAATTTGATGTGGTTCCCACCGATCCCATTGATACCTGGACGCTAGCCTTTGGCGATGGCAACTCAGTACAGGACAGCGTACGTGCCACCTACACCTACGTTAACCCAACGCCCGCCATCAGTCCGGTCGTCTTCATTGTGAACTTGTCTATGACCAACCGCTGTGGGTTGGATACGCTGTTGACACGTCCCATTGAAATGTTCAACCCGCCCGCGTCTCCGAGCATTCCCGCGGCAGCGGCCTTGTGCACGGTCAACATCACCTTGGATGCCAACCAACCCGGCACCCCTAACCTGACCCACCAGTGGACGACCGGTGAAACCACACGCACCTTGTTCATCAGTCAGCAAGGTACCTATGGTGTCACCAATACCGACACCAATACGGGTTGTTCTTCCACCGCGCTGTCGATTTTGGTAGACAACCGACCGCAGGTAGAACTTGGTCCCGACCTCACGCTCTGCGAAAACACGCCAACCCCCGCGCTGGATGCGGGTAACGCGGGCTTGACCATTGTGTGGAGTGGAGCCGTGACCAGTTCGGGCAACTCCATTCAAATAGTAGACACCAGCGCGCCAGGTGTGTTCACGTACAACGTACAAGTGACGGATGCGGTAACCACCTGTACCACCTCCGACACAAAAACATATACCATCAATCCTTCTCCCTCCATCAGTCTGGGGCCTGTTGTCAATCCTAACTGCGGTGCATCAACCGGAAGTTTCAGCTTCACGGAAAATGGTGTGAGCACGGGGCCATTTTCATTCACTGTCTCAGGGCCGGTGGCCGTGCCTCCCGGAGTAGACAGACCCAACGCTTTTACCGTGAATACCGGAGCCATCCTTTCGGCCGGAACGTACGCGATTGTGGTGACCGATCAACTGTCGCAATGTGCCACGCTGCAAACGGTGGGGGTTTCGAATCCCAACTTCACGCTTGCCGCAACCCAAACAAATACCTGTGCTCCGGTTAATGTTGACCTGACGGTAACGGGTGGCGCAGCACCTTTCAACTATCGGATAACCGGTTCGCAAACCAACGGGACGCCCGTAAATCTCACCTTCAACAATCAACCGGCCAATCGAACAATTCAACTGCCCGCGGGGAGCTACACGGCAGAAGCAACTGCTGCGGGATGCGTATCAACCACCCCCCTGGTGGTAACGGTTGATCCTCCCGTGCCCTTCAATTTTGATTTAAATAACTTCTGCTCAAGCCCCACCACGCGCACGATTGGCGTGGTTCCGGTGGCCGGTGCTACCTATGCTTGGAGCGGCCCCAACATCCAGGGCGCCACCACCAATCCATCCATACAAATCGGCAGCACGCCAGCGGGTACATTTACCTACAACGTCACCGTTACCCCTGGCTCGGCCGGACAATGCCCCAACACGCAATCCGTCAACGTGACGATACCCGTGCCGGTGGTGCCTGATTTCACGGTGCCCGATGGATGCGCGGATGTGATCACACTGACGGCCACCCCCGCGGGATCCAATTTGACCTATCGTTGGTACCGAAACGGATCGGCCACACCCCTGCCCAACTCGGGGCGCTCCATTTCTTTGGGTGTGAATGACGATGGCGACTACCAAGTGGAGATCGTCAGTTCGGCCTTGGGCGCGTGCCCGGTTCGTTCGGCTGTAAAACCGGTCACCATCGTTGGCCCCATCACGGCCACCATCTTGCCTACCGCTCCCTGCGACAACAATCAGCCCTTCCGTTTGGAGGTGTCTTCCAACGTAACCACGGGCGTCACCTACGAATGGCGGTTTAACAATCAGGTCATCGACAACGCGGCCGTCACCAACCAAACCAGCAACGGCACCTATACGGCCATCGTCACCAGCAACAGGTGCAGCGCCCAGGACGACATCACCATCACCAAAGCCCCCGTGCCGTTGGGCGATCTGCCCGAGCGTGCCCTCATCTGTGCCGATGCCGAAAACCCGGACCCGGAAACCTCGCGTATTGATTTGGACCCCGGTGCCTTTCAAAGCTATGCGTGGTTTAAAGACCAGGTGAGCTTGGGCATCACCACCCGCGTGCTCACGGCCGATGCCCCGGGCCTTTTTGAAGTGGACATTACCAACACGTTTGGCTGTGTGTCGCGCGATCGCACCGAGGTGGAAAATGACTGCGTGCCGCGCATTGTGGCCCCTACCGCGTTCCGGCCTTCGAGCCAGCAGGCAGCCAACCGCGCCTTCAACGTGTTCAGCTTCTTTATCACCGATGATTTCCAGATTTTGATTTACAACCGCTGGGGCGAGTTGGTATTCGAGTCCAAGGATCGCTTTTTCCAATGGAACGGCACCTACAACAACACAGGCGCGGTGTTGCCCTCGGGCACCTACGCATACGTGGTTCGGTACGTGAGCCGCTTCCGCCCGGAAAACGGAGTGCAGGAACAGCGCGGTGGTGTGGTACTGTTGCGATAGTCATAAATTTAAAATTCGAAATTCAAGATTCGAAATTCAGAAAGAGATGCCTTGTGCATCAATGGATTGGTTATACGGGCGGAAAGAGAATTTTGAACGTTGAATTTTGAATTTTCATTTAGCTTTGTGGCCATGCAAGACGTACAAAAGAAAATTGCCGCCATCTTAATTGATAAACTGGGTATCCCGGAATCGGAAATTACTCCGGATGCCAGCTTTGTGCGCGACTTGGGTATCGACTCGTTGGACTATGCCGAGCTGGTAATGGAGTTTGAGCAGACGTTTGACATCAAGATACCCGATGACGATGCCGAGAAAATGCAGACCATCGGGCAGGCGGCTGCGTACATTGCGTCCAAACTAGCCAAGTAGCTACGGCTGTCCTACCAACGAGCTGTACGGGGGCAGGAGCGAATCGTTTTTCTCCGCTCGTCATGCGCAGCGCACCGTTCTCCCCACGCGTTCCAACAAGAAAAAAGAAATTCCTGCGCTTCCCGTTCGCCTTCTCTGCCGGGTTCCAACGGCTTCATGCGTGGTGCCTTGCCTGAATGAGTTGCGGCTGATTTCCACGACTTAAAAAAAGCCCGCCATGGGTTAGATGACGGGCGGTTGAATGAAAAACACGTGGCTCAGGAAGCCCACGCCCTTCCTACTTCGGCCAGGGGGGCGCATCCGTTGTAACGGCCGGGTACAGCTTCGTATTGCAATACTTGGGTGGCCCCCGGCTCGCTGGTAAAAAATCCCAACAAGGTCAATTCCTTCACCATCAACACAAATGGTTTGGGCTCCCATGACTTGGCCCGCGCGGCCTCTGCGGCTGGGTCGTGGTGTTTGCGGTAGCCCTCTGCCTGCTGGGCCGGTTCCAGGTAAACGAACGTGTCGCCAAAAGAAGCTTTCATATCGGCTTCAAACGCGGTGAGGCCCGTTAAAAAGCGCTGCTGTTCTTCGGGCGAGTGGCACTCTCTGAGTATCTGGTCGATAAACGCGGGCACGCCCACTTCCTTGGCCCCGGGCGTGTCGGTTTTGGGGATGATCAGCTGGGCCAATTCACTCACCGTTTCGGCTTGTTCTTTGGTGAAGAACGAAGGGGTGTACGTGAGTTCAGGCGCGGCCTTGCACCCATTCATGATGCCCATGAGCGCGGGGGCGCTGATGGCATAGCCCAATACAAGGGCGGTGCGTTGTAATGCTTCTCTCCTATTCATACAGCTATAGGTTTTGTTTTTTCAATTCTTGAACAGCGTAATCTACCGCACGGGCCGTGAAGGCCATGTACGTAAGCGAGGGGTTGACGCACGAGGCCGAGGTCATAAACGAGCCATCGGTCACAAACACGTTTTTGCAAGCATGCACCTGGTTGTACTTGTTAAGCACCGAAGTTTTGGGGTCTTTGCCCATGCGGGCGGTGCCCATTTCGTGGATGCCCAATCCCAAGCCGGTCGGGTTGTCGTAGGTGTAAATGTTTTTGATGCCTGCCGCTTCGAGCATTTCGGCCGCATCGTTTTTCATGTCCACGCGCATTTTTGTTTCGTTCTCATGAAACTCCGTGTCAAAGGTGAGCGTGGGCAACCCGTACTTGTCTTTTTTGTCGTAGTTCATCTCCACGTAGTTGCGGTGGTCGGGCAGCACTTCGCCAAAGCCCATGATGCCCATGGTCCATTTGCCGGGTTTGGTCACGGCTTCTTTTAGGCCTGCGCCAAAGCTGGCTTCGGCCACCATGCGGCCCCATCCCTGACGGCCGGCACCTCCCTGGTAGCCAAAGCCACGCAGGTAGTCGCGTTTGTCTTTGCCAATGTTGCGGTAGCGCGGTATGTATACGCCATTGGCCCTGCGGCCGGCATAGTACATGTCATCAAAACCATCGTATTCGCCACCGGCCCCTACGCCCAAATGGTGATCCATGATGTTGTGCCCTAATTCGCCACTGTCGTTGCCCAGTCCGTTGGGGAAGCGCGTAGACTTGGAGTTCATCAAAATATAGGTGGAGCCCATCGTGGACGCACACAAGAATACGACCTTGGCATAGAACTCCAGTTGCTCACCCGTTTCGGCATCCAATACTTTTACGCCTTTGGCTTTCCCGGATGGCTCATCGTAGATCAACTCATAAACAATGGAGTTGGCCCGCAGTGTCATGTTGCCCGTTTTGGCGGCCGCGGGCAACGTAGAGGAGTTACTGCTGAAGTAGGCCCCGTAGGGGCACCCGCGGCTGCAAAGATTGCGGTACTGGCAGTTGCCGCGCTGGGCACTTTCGCTATGCGAAAGCGGGCCGGTAATGTGGGCCACGCGGCCAATGGTGAGCATGCGCCCAAATTTTTCCATCATGCTCTTCTTCACCTCCTTTTCCACACAATTTAATTCCATGGGTGGAAGAAACACACTGTCGGGTAGTTGGGGCAAGTTTTCAGACTGGCCACTGATGCCGACAAATTTTTCGACATACTCGTACCAGGGCGCGATTTCGGAGTAGCTCAATGGCCACGGAATAGCGATGCCCTCTTTGGCATTGGCTTCAAAATCCATGGGCGACCACCGATAGCTTTGGCGGCCCCACATGATGGAGCGGCCACCGACATGGTAGCCGCGCATCCAGTCAAATCGCTTGCCCTCCTTTTCGGTGTAGGGGTTTTCCAAATCATTGACAAACCAGTGTTTGGTGGATTGGCGCACGGTATAGCCGGTTCGGTTTTGCACGCCTTGCTGCTTCAGGTCTTCCTGCGTGGGGCGGTCGGCATTTTCAAACTCCCAAATGTCTTTGGTGGCGGTGGGGTAGTTGGGGTGCTCCACGTTGCGGCCGCGCTCCAGCACCAGCGTTTTGAGTCCTTTTTGCGTGAGCTCTTTGGCAGCCCACCCCCCGCTGATGCCGGTGCCTACCACGATGGCATCATACGTGAGTTCCTTCTCAGCGTCAATGTTTAGGTTCATTGTGAATACGGGTTAATAAGTCGATTCGTTAACCGGAATAAAAATCGATTAAAAGGTAGATGAATTTTTTGTGAAAATCCTAACCGCCTGTTTATTTCAAGTGGTCTGTTTCATCCTGGCCACACGTCATGCCGATGGGCTGGCCAGGGGGTGGCGGCAACGCGGCCTCCGTCTTGAACTCCTCGGGCGCCTCCAAGCTGCGCGCAACGAGCGCAGCCAAGAACAAATCGTGAGCCTTCCACGCTTCATTGGGCGTGGTGCGCGCGCGCTCGGCAAGCCATGCCTGCAGGTTTTTCAATTTTGCTTGCGCGATGGCTTTTGTTTGGGCCGAGGCGGTAGTGTGGTTGGCCAACTTGATCAGGTTGGTGATCCACGCATGCTGAATGCTTTGTTGCACCGCCCCCGCTAAGCCCGGTTTTACCGCGGTCTTCAACACACTGGCCGTTGCTTTGTCAAGGATACTTGCCAGTGAGGGCTGCGATGCCTCACGCGCATGGTATTCCACCAGCCGGTTGGCGCGGGCCGGATGGAGCAACAACCCGAAGGTCATATCGGCAGCCGTTTCGGCCACCGCCAGCGCATCAAATGTCAACTCGGTTTTGATCTTCACCAACTCGCGATGCCGCTGGTAGCCCAGCGGCCGTGGGGGAATGCTCTTCAACAACGCTTCGGGCAGTGTCAATACCTCGGGCTGCACGGTTTTTAGCAATGCATCCAAGGCCGCTTGCTGCTTGGCGGGCGGCACAAACTCGGTGATGGGCTGGCCATCCCCGCGAAGGGCATAGCGGTAGTTGAGCCCTCCCACCAGCTTCGCGGCCGCCTCGGTTTGGTAGCGATGAAAGAAATAGATGGGCACCAAGGCCTCTTCCAGCAATGCCATGGGCATCCCCGGCTTGATTGTGTTCTCGCCAAAATTGGTCAGTGCCACGGCACGTACATCCAGTATCCGGTTCAGCTCCTCGGCCGCATCGGCTCCGTTGTCCCACAGGTGGGCGTACGGGTGGGCACCACCCACGGGGCGCGCGTCTTGGTCAGACAAAAACGTAAGACCTGCCTTCAATGAATTTTGGATGATCGCGTTCAACGCCTCTTTTTCATTCGAAGCCTCTGACACATCGGCATAGCCATAGGCGATGGACACGTTGTCAAAGGCACCAATTTTTCCATCATAAGCATGTTGGATATTGACCTTGCCCCCCATGACGCGAACCAGCGGGTGCGGATAGTCCATTACCGATGCCAGGTTTTCGGTGCTGGAAGAATACGCATGCGAAAGGCCCAGCGTGTGGCCTACCTCGTGCGCAGCCAATTGCTTCAATCGATCCAACGCCAACTTCTCCATATCGGGTGATACGGGTTTTCCGGTTTCGTAAGGCGAAAGTAATCCCTCGGCAATCAGGAAATCCTGGCGCACGCGCAGCGAGCCGAGCGTGACATGCCCTTTGATGATCTCGCCTGTGCGCGGATCGGTGACGCTGGCCCCGTACGACCAGCCGCGGGTGGAGCGGTGCACCCAGTTGATAACGTTGTAGCGAACGTCCATCGGGTCTGCGCCTTCCGGCAATAACTCCACCCGAAAGGCATCTTTATAGCCGGCAGCTTCAAACGCCTGGTTCCACCAACGGGCGCCTTCCATCAAGGCGCTGCGTATCGGCTCCGGGGCACCGGGGTCCATGTAATAAATAATCGGTTCCACGGCTTCGCTGAGGGCCGCACCCGGGTTCTTTTTTTCCAATCGATGCCGCGTGATGAAGCGCTTTTCGATCGGTTCCGAAATGGGCGTAGCATAATCGTAATACGAAATGGAGAAAAAGCCGGCCCGCGGATCAAAGACGCGCGGCCGGTAGTTGCCATCCGGAAGTTTCACAAACGAGTGATGCTCGCGCACGGTAAGGCTTGTGGGCGTGGGCACCACCGAACGAATATAGTTGCCCGTAGGTTGACCGGTGAACGTTAGCGTTACCTCCACTTCGGTGTTGTCGGGGAAGTTCCTGGTGCGCGGCAAATAGAAGGCGGAGCGCGACTTATCCAGCGTATAACTGCCCTGCTGCGCAGACCGCAGCGTGCCGATGACATCGTGCACGTCTTGCAAGAAAAAATCGGTGGCATCCACCAGGGCGCTGGCACCCTGCTCGGCCACCACGGTAAATCCGAACAGCACGGACTGGGCGAAGGCTTCTTCCACGGCTTGGCGCTCGGCCGCCCGGTTGCTGATTGCGCGAAAACTTTGATTGGGTTCCACCAAGAGCACTTTGGGTCCTCTGCGCTCAAATCTCACCACGCGGTCGCGGCCCAATTGGTTGCGGTCTAGCCCAATGTCATTGGAGCCTACGCCAGCGGTGAGCGACTCAACATACAAAAACTCGGTATCGAATTTGTCGATCAGCAACAGCATCTTGTCCTGCTTTTCATCGTAGTAAAGCTCAAAGTAGCCCGGCATCTTTCGCAGGCCGGCAATCTTGGCCTCAAAGCTCGAGGTGGGTGGTGCGGGAACGGCCGGGGTTTCATTTTTTTTCTTTTGGCCTATGGCTGTCAGGGCCAGCAGGGCGAAGGCGAGGGAAAGGAAAAGACGCATGCGGGTAGGGTTAAGGGCACAAAAAGTAGTGCAATTGCCGTAAAGCGCCAAGGGGAAACTGTCTGGGTGTAAAGATTCAAGGGTTAAGGCTCCAGATTCAATGTTTCCATCTTGAGGTTCAACGAGGGACTGACCACATTAAACATTGAACCACAAAACCTTAAACCTCACAACCATGCCTTGTGACTTTGGCCAAACCTGTGCATTATTGGGTGAAAAGCCGCGCATGACGGAACAGGAAATCCGCGAGGAGGAAGTACTGATTGAGCGATCAAAAAAAGATAAGCGGCATTTTGGCGTTTTGTATGAACGGTATTTTGAGCGGATATTCAACTACCTGTTGCGCCACACCGATGACGAAGAGACGGCTGCCGACTTGTGCTCGCAGACGTTTGTGAACGCCCTAAACGCATTGCCGAAGTACGAGGCGCGGGGCGTGCCGTTTTCTGCCTGGCTGTACAAGATTGCCGGCAACGAGATCAACAAGCACTACCGAAAAAACAAAGGAAAAAAAGTCTTTAGCATCGAAGAACTGAAAGTCAAACAACTGGTTGAACAGGCTGAAGAAACATGGGACGAGGAAACCGTTCAGCGCCTGCTAGCCTATATGAATGACCTGCCCACCGAAATGCTTCAGGTTTTGGAACTGCGCTTTTTTGAAGACAAAGATTTTAAAGAGATTGCCTTTATCTTAGATATGACCGAAAGCGGAGCCAAAATGCGAACCTACCGTGCGCTCGACAAACTGCGCGAGCGATTCCACCTAAAAATCCGCTACCATGGGTAAGCACGAAATACGCTTGCGCAGGCAACGGATGACCGCCAGCGGGGCTGACCGCTACCGAAACTACGGGGCGGTGCTGCAACGCCACGAGCAAGAGCAACGGATGAAGAAAATTTTCAGATTCTTCACCTACTTTCTTATTGCCCTGGCAGTAGTGTTGCTGATTGTTTTTTTGAACCGGTGGGAAAAACGAACCAAGCCCACCCAACCTGCCGAAAAATCAGTGTCGCTTTTATCATCCTCACCGGATGTGATCAATTCGTGAGCGGGGTTGTGTCTTTTTCGCGCATGCGGGGTTACGTGATAAACCCCTGTCGCTATGGAACCCAAAAAAAATCCCGCGAAAGACACCGCTCGAAAATCGCCTTTGTTTTTTGCCATTGGACTGGGCATAGGCACCGCCCTGGTGCTGATGGCCTTTGAATGGCGCACCACCAAAATGGCCCCGCCCCCGCGTCACCACGAGGCGATTAAGGACGAAGCCTTGGTCGTTAGACAAGTGTATGTTGCCGAGGCGACCCCGCCCGCCAAAATCCCCGCGCCATCCAAACGCAGTGCACCCGGAATCAATGCGAACATCATTGAAACCAAAACGGGCGAAACCGATCAGCCCCTGGAGCCGATGATTGACCTGGGGCAGGACGGCACGGGATCGATCGACTTCGGCACACTTGAAATACCCGCTGACACGCTGGAGATCGTAACGGCTTTCCCGGAAAAGCAAGCTGAACCGGTGGGTGGTTATCAAGCCTTTTACAAGCAGCTGCAAAAAACGCTGGTGTACCCGAAGCGGGCCAAACAACTCAGCGTGGAAGGAAAGGTATTTGTCGAGTTTATTGTCAACCGCGATGGGCGACCTTCGGACGTGAAGGTATTGCGCGGCATTGGGGCCGGGTGCGATGAAGAGGCGGTGCGCGCCATCGCACTCACGCAATGGCATCCCGGCAAGCAACGGGGCAAGCCCGTACGGGTAAAAATGGTTTTGCCGATCCAGTTCCGGTTGGATTGACAGATTAAAACTCCTACTTTTGACTATGCCCGTAACCGAAATACGAAGTGAGATCAACAGCACGCTGGATCGCATACCCCCCGAAATGCTCCCGGAGGTATTGACGTGGTTGCGCGAAGCCGAAAAAAGTGGCACATGGACAGTGCGCACCGTTAATCAGGTAAAAGCAATTTTTGAAGAAGATAAAGAATTACTGACACGTTTGTCTCAATGATCCGCGTGGAGCTCGCTTTGGCGGTGCACGGTTTATTGATCAAACGATTTGGAGGAGCTGTCGGTCTACGGGAGAAAGGGTTGCTCGAGGCAGCGTTGGCTAGGCCTTATCAAACGTTTGACGGAAAAGAACTTTATGCCGATCCCATCTCCAAAGCAGCCGCGGTATTTGAAAGCCTGATTCAAAACCATCCCTTTGTAGATGGCAACAAACGAGTTGCTTATGTACTAATGCGCCTGACACTACTGGAGGCAGGTTTGGATATCCATGCGACACAACTAGAGAAATATGAATTTGTTATGTCAGCAGCGGAAGGGCAGATCACACGGGATGAAATCGAAAATTGGCTCCACCGGCATACACGATCAAAACGTCTCTAAAAAGCAAGGGCTGCGCTCGTTCGCGCAGCCCTAGGCCCTAAACCTGAAAATGACCGACCAGTAATCGATGTTGGTCATCGCACATAAAAGTCTGCCTTTGCCGCGTTTCTCGCCATCCCCCGAAAAGGGGATTTTTCCGTTCATCTGATTTTGGCGATCGAGCGACAGGCTCGGGGTTGAATTCGCGCCCGTTCTCGTATCTTCACCGCGTTTGCATGACTTCCCCGCACCCCCTCACCCGCTGGCTGTCCACCACCCACACGTTCTGGTTTGGTCTCTACACCGCAGCCACTGCCTTTTGTTTGTACACCTGCATCTTTGCCCTGCGCAAAGCTTTTGGGGTGGCCACTTACCAGGGGCTGGAGTGGGCCGGGGCTTCGTTCAAAGTGTGGATGGTGATTTCGCAGATGCTCGGCTACATGCTTTCAAAGTTCATCGGTATCAAAGTAGTTTCCGAGCTGGGCGCACAGGGCCGTGCCAAGGGCATTTTGCTGATGGTGAGCATCGCCACCGTAGCATGGCTTTTGTTTGCGCTCACGCCTGCGCCCTATAACTTGATTTTCATTTTTTTGAACGGCCTGCCGCTGGGGATGGTATGGGGCATGGTGTTTGGATATTTGGAAGGGCGCAAGACCACGGAGGTCTTGGGTGCCAGTTTGTCGGTGAGTTTCATTTTTTCGGATGGCTTTGCCAAAACCATTGGCGGGTGGACCATGGCGGCCTGGGGCGTGAGCGAACTGTGGATGCCGTTTGTGACGGCCGCTCTTTTCTTTGTCCCGTTGCTGATTTTTCTTTTCCTGCTGGATAAGATTCCGCCCCCCTCGGCCGAAGACGAAACGTTGCGTACCAAACGGCTGCCCATGACCGGACGAGACCGGTGGCACTTCTCGCTGACGTTCTTGCCTGGCTTGGTTTTTTTGGTGCTCGCCTACATGATGCTTACCATTTTTCGCGACTTCCGCAGCAACTTCTCGGCCGATATCTTCAAGCTGCTCAACATCCAGGACACGCGTATTTTTATCCGAACCGAGTCAATGGTGTCGGTGGTGGTGCTGGTGGTCATCGCCAGTTTGATGGCCATCAAAAACAACTACCGCGCCCTGGTGATCAACCACGCCATTGTACTGGCGGGCATGGGGCTGGTAGGGCTGGGCATGTGGCTGTTTGAGCAGCGGCTGATTTCGCCCACGGTATGGATGGTCATGATCGGCATGGGATTGTATTTTGGCTACATTCAATTCAACAGTATTTTTTTCGACCGGCTCATTGCCACGTTCCGCATCGTGAGCACGGTGGGTTTTTTGATTTACCTGGCCGACTCGGTGGGCTACGTGGGCAGCATGGGGGTGGTGCTTTTCAAGGAGTTTGGCTCGGACCAGAATTGGCTCGACTTTTTTATTTCGGCCGGCTATGTGGTGTCGGTGGCGGGCAGCGTGCTCATTACCGGCAGCTTTTTTTACTTCCGCCACAAATACACCCACTGGCCAAAAAATTGAGCCCCGGGGCGTGTTGGCGGGCATAAATATTTCTACTACATTTGCACACCTTTTTAGGAAGGGCTCGTAGCTTAACTGAATAGAGCATCTGACTACGGATCAGAAGGTTGGGGGTTTGAATCCCTCCGAGCCCACGCACAAAAATCCTAACCCGGCTCTGTTGGGTTAGGGTTTTTATTTTGGACGAAAATTTAGGCATCGCCCGCGCGTTGTACAGGTGAAAAACGTACGCATGAAGAAAAAAATCCTTGTTTTGATGTTGACCATCCTGGCCCTGGCCGGGCATGCGCAGTCAGAGTTTTCTGCGGCCAATAAAAAAATCAAGCCCAACATCCCGGGCTCGTTTGTGGTGGACTTGGGCATTAACCGCGCGCTCAATGCCCCCAATACCTGGAACCAAGGATTTTGGGGTTCGCGCACGGTGAACGTGTACTATCAGTACCCTATTCGCCTCGGCAAATCCAAATTCAGCTTCACTCCGGGCATCGGTGTCAGCCTGGAGCGTTGGAAGTTTACGGACGGGGCCACCCTGATTGATACGGTGGAACTGGTGAGTTTTCCGAATGGGGCAGCCTCGCCCAACCAAGTCGAACAATACAATCTTTTGAGCCCGCGCAGATTGGATCTGCCGCTGGTCAATAAGTCCATGTTCGTATCCAACTACCTGGAAATTCCGTTGGAGTTTCGCTTTGACACCAAACCGGAAGACATTTCTCGCAGCATCAACGTGGCCATTGGCGGTCGCGTGGGCATTTTGTTCGATGCCTTTACCAAGCTCAAGTATTCGGAAGACGGGGAGCGGATCACCTTAAAGAACAAATTCAATCACGGCCTGAACCCCATCCGGTACGGGGTGTATACCCGTTTTGGCATCGGCAGCTTCAATTGGTTTGTGTTCTATAACCTGTCGGAAATGTTTGAGAGCGGCAAGGGGCCGCGCGGTGCCGAAATGAACAGTTTTACCGCAGGTATTTCCATCAGCGGTTTTTGATTCCGTTTTTTCGTGTACCTTTCGTCAGGCTTTAACCTGACGTTGTGCGCATCTTTGTTTTTTTCACGATCGTGATTGCGTTGGGCAGTTGCGCCCAAGCCTACCTGCCCAACGTGCGCAATACCCCCCAATTCCGCGAAGGCGGGGAATTTCAACTGGGCGCTTCCATCGGCACGGGCATTGACGTGCAAACAGCTTATTCGTTTACCGACCATGTGGCCATGATGGCCAACGGATCGTGGGTGACCAAAAAGGAGGCAGACCACACCCGCCAGCAGCGCTTTGGCGAACTCGGGTTGGGTTACTTCAATGCCAACCGGCACATGCGCGTGGAACTGTTTGGCGGCTATGGCCTCGGCACCTCCACACACTCGGCCCAGTACTATTTCTTTTTTGACGATGTGGGGCAAAAGCAAGTAGTGGCCACAGGTAACTTTCAGCGCTTTTTTATCCAGCCTTCCATCGGCACCAACAACCGCAGGTTTAACATGGCGGCCACCATGCGTTTTTCCGCGGTGGATTTTACGCGCATGGAAGCCGAAGGGTTTGTGCGTACGCCTCCCGAAAGGCCGCAGCTTTTCATTGAACCCGCGGTGACGGGGCGTTTTCCGCTTC
This sequence comes from Cyclobacteriaceae bacterium, assembly GCA_025455015.1. Lineage (GTDB taxonomy): Bacteria > Bacteroidota > Bacteroidia > Cytophagales > Cyclobacteriaceae > ELB16-189. The sequence goes on from JALONI010000010.1 coordinate 42,713, forward strand.
GCGGAAATATCTACGGATTGTTTCAACTGGGCGTGGGCCTGTCGGCCGATGCCGAATCGTACTTCAAAACCACCCCTCTGCAAGCATCGGTTGGCATCCAGATCAACACCACCAGCTTGCGCACGCGCGTCTACTGACCTCCACGGCTACTTCAACACCACCACGGTGAGGCCATCGCCCCCGCGCTCCACATGCTCATCGGCCACCGAGGCCACGGCCCGGTTGGCGCGTAAGTAGTCACGTATCACTTTGCGCAGCACGCCTTCCCCCTTGCCATGAAGGATGCGCAGTTCGCCATGGGCGGATAAGATCGCATCGTCCAAAAAGCGCTCCACAATGGGGATGATTTCATCCACGCGCTTGCCGCGCACATCCAGCGAAGGAGAAAACTGGCTGTTACGTTGGATCACGTTGAGCGAGGGCGGGCTTTTGGGTGCCGCGGGCTTGCCGTCACCCGCGCCTACGCGTTCCAGCAACGCCAACTTCACGGTGGAGCGCAAATCGCCAAACTGCACCTGCGCCTGAGTGCCTTTGATGGACAGCACCACCCCCGTTACCTCTTGCCCTGCCATGCGCACGCGGTCGCCCGTAGCAATGGCACCGGCCAGCTTGGGCAGCGGGGTTGGCTTGGTCACGCTCACACGCTCCGACAGTTCTTTGAGCGACTCGCGCACTTTTCTGGTTTCTTCTTTTTGCGCTTTGTTTTCGCGGATGTGGCGAATGGTTTTTTCGATTTCGCGATTGGTATTTCGCAGCAAGTGCGCAGCTTCCTCCTTCGCCTTGTTCAAGATGTTTTTCTTGTTGGCTTCCAAATCGCCCGTCAGGGTTTGGTAATGCGCCAGCGTGCGCGCAAGCGCTGTTTCTTTTTGCGCCACCTCGTGCAGGCGTACTTGCAACGCGCGTTTTTCTTCTTCCACCTTGAGCATCAACTGTTCCAGGCCGATCAGCTCCTTGCCGATGATGAGTTCGGCTCGGTCAAGGGTATTTTTTTGAAGACCCGTTTTGCGGGCAATCTCCAGCGCAAACGAACTGCCCGGCTTGCCTATCTCCAGTTGAAAAAGCGGTTCTAGTTTTTCCACATCAAAAAGCATGGCGCCATTGCGCATGCCGGGTGTTTTGGAGGCAAACACTTTCAGGTTGTAGTAGTGCGTGGTAGCCACGCCCCACACACCTTTTTGCACGAGGGAATCCAACACCGCCTCGGCAATGCCACCCCCAAAGTTTGGATCGGTGCCGCCACCCAACTCATCCATGAGCACCAACGCGGTTGCCTGCGCCCGGGCGATAAAATAGTGCATGTTGCGCAAGTGCGAACTGTAGGTGCTCAAATCATTTTCGATCGATTGCTGATCGCCAATATCGAGAAACAGCGAATCAAAAAAACCCATGGTCGAGTCCGGGTGCATGGGCACCAACAGGCCACACTGCAGCATGTATTGCACCAACCCCACCGTTTTGAGACACACGGATTTGCCACCGGCATTGGGGCCGGAGATGACCAAGAAGCGTTCGCCTGGCGTGAGCGCGATTTCCAACGGCACCACCGTGCGTCTGTCTTTTTTGAAGGCGAGGTAGAGCAGCGGGTGGCGGGCCGCCCGCCACTGGAGGGCAGGGCCCTCCGCGAGCAGCGGCATAGACGCGTCCAGTTCCAACGCCAACTTAGCCTTGGCGCGGATGGCGTCCATCTGACCAAGGAAGTCGAAGGCGTGGCGAAGGTCGGGCAGGTGCTGCTGCACGTGCCGTGTGAGGTCGCGCAAAATGCGGATGATCTCCCTTCGTTCTTCGTGTTGCAGATCGCGGATTTCGTTGCCGGCCTCAAGTGCCTCGGCCGGCTCCATGAACACCGTTTGGCCCGTGGCCGACTCATCGAGGATAAAGCCGCGCAGCCTGCGCTTGTGTTCGGCCAAAATGGGAATGGCGGGCCGCCCCTCGCGAATGGTGATGGTGGCGCCCTCGGGCACCCACCCCTCACCCACGGCCTGCCGAAACAGGTGGTCTACCAGCTTTCGCACGCGCCCCTCCTCTTCGCGCAAGCGCTTGCGTAGGCGCTGTAACTCCGGGCTGGCGTTGTCTTTCAGTTTACCGGCTTCATCAAAACGGGTGGCGATGGGCGCCAGAAAAGAAGCCGCCAGGGCAAGCGGTTTTGACAGCCGCGAAAGCATGGGCAACGACTCTTCGCGTTCCAATAAAAATGTCTGCCAGGCAAAGATGGTTTGCACGGAGAGCAGCAACCGCTGAAAAGCCTCTTCTTCCAGAAAGGCATTGTCGATTTCGGCCAGCGCAAAAAACTCAGCCGGATCGTGGTAGTGGCTTTGAGGGTAGCTCTCGGCCCGCTCAATCAGCGACTTGAACTCCATCCCTTGGCGCAATTTTGCCTCGATGGCACCCCGATCGGTGTCAAAGGCCATGCGTGCGATTTCGGCCTGGCCCATGGGGCTGAGGCAGGCGGTGGTGAGCCGAAGCCGGAGTTGATCAAACCCGAGCCGCTGTTCAAAATCGGCCGGAAAGATCATTGCGCAGGCGCGGCAGGCGTTTGGTTGTTGATCTTCTGCTCGCGCAAACTGAGGGAGTCAATGACGGCATCGTAGATTTTTTCCAGTTGGGTGGGATGATCCAGGTAATACTTGTAGGACGTTAATAATGTAGTGTCCGACAGGTTTTGTTCGGCCAACCATTTTTGTTCAAACGGAATAAAATATTGCATGGCCGAGTCTTGCTGCCAGCCTGTGTTTCGCAGTTTTGCTTCGGCCAGGTACAGGTCGATGATGGCGCGGGTCATCGCTTCTTCCGACAAGATATGCGCGGGACGTCCTTGTGGCTTGCAAGACATTGCAAATCCCACCAGCACGATTGCCACCCACAAGAAATAGGGGCCGCGTTTTCGGACGGTGCACTTGATAAAGAAGGATCGAGACAACATGGTACTAGCTTCTACGTTAAAAAGAACGTGAAAATAGCATATTTGGGCTAATTTTGAAGCAGCTCTAGCAACGACTTTACGTGAAAGAACTACTTAAGAAGCTGCGCAGGTACGAAATACAAATTCGCAAGGCCATCAACAGCCAAATGCAGGGCGACTTCCACTCGATCTTCAAGGGCTCGGGCCTGGAGTTTGACGATGTGCGGCCCTACCAGTATGGTGATGACATCCGTACCATCGACTGGAACGTATCGGCCAAAGGCCATGGCACGTTTGTCAAAACCTTCCGCGAAGAAAAAGAGCAGACCATCTTTTTTATCCTCGATGTGAGCGCGTCCCAAAACATCGGCTCGCTGGGACGAACCAAAGCCGACATCGGCAAAGAGATATGCGGGGTGTTGGCCCTGTCGGGCGCCAAAGAAAGCAGCCAGATCGGGTTGATCTGCTATTCGGACGAGCGCGAAAAGTTTATTACGCCCGCCAAGGGCATGGCGCAGGCGTACGAGATCGTGCACTCGATCGTCCACCTGGTGCCCAAATCCACCCGTACGAGCCTCAAAAAGATGATCACCTTTGCGCTCAACGCCATCAAGCGAAGAAGCGTGATCGTCCTTATCTCTGACTTTATTGACGAAGGCTACGAGCACGAGTTGAAGTCGTTGGCACGCAAGCACGACCTGGTCATCATCCAAATCAACGATAAACGCGAGACGCAACTGCCCAAGCTGGGCATCATACCTGTGCGCGACAACGAAACGGGCAAAACGATTTGGGTGAACACCTCGTTGGGGGGCTTTCGCAACACCATCCGCCAGCACCACCAGCAGCGCCAGGAGTCGCTCGCCCAGTTTAGCCGCAAGCATCAGATCAATTTTATTCACATTGGCACAGACGAGGACTACGTACCGCGCCTGCTGAAGTTATTCAACGTTCGAAACAAAACCGTGAAGCGTGTATAGGTGGGCCATTATCGGGTTGGGTTGTCTGCTGTCGGGCCTCGCGTGGGCGCAGCCTGTGCGCGTGAGCGGCCGCTTCGAACGGGACACCCTCAAAGTGGGCGAGCCGGTAGTGTTCACATTGACGGCCTCCTACCCGGCCACGGAGTTGCTGCTCTTCCCCGACAGCGCGTTTGCGTTTGCGCCCTTTGAGCTAGTCCGAAAGCAAACCTACCCCACACATCTACAGAACGGCCGCCTGCACGACAGTGTGGAGTACGTGCTTCGCACCTTCGCCATGGACTCCACCCAGTCGCTGGCCTTGCCTGTGTTTCAAGTGATCCCGGGCGATTGTGTACAACACACCGCTGCCCGCGATGCAGTCGCCTTGTCGTTTGTGGTGCGCAGTTTGCCCGACTCGCTGGCCCCGGCCCAACTGCCGGTGAAAATCACGGCTGATTATCTGCCGATCAAAAAACGACTCAACTATCCGCTATGGGGGCTGGTGGGCTTTGGAGCCTTGGTGCTGGCGGGTGCTGCCACGTTGTTCTTTGGGCGCCCGCTGTGGCGGTGGTTAGAAGAGCGCAAGTGGCAACGCAGGCATCGGCTGTTTGTGCAGCAATTTGGCGAAGCCCAGCAAAAACACCTGGCAGCCGCCTCGCCCGTGGGGGTGGAATCCGCCCTGCGGGTGTGGAAGCAATACGTAGAACAACTGACGGGCAAGCCCTACACCACGCTGACCACGCGCGAGGTGCTGGGGCTGGGCGATGAGGAATTGCGCGAGCCGCTCATGCAACTGGACCGCATGATCTACAGCGGCCGGGCCGTGGCCGAAAGTCAACCTTTTGAGCAACTGCGCACGTATGCCGAGCGCACCTATCATCAAAAACTCGAAGACGTGAGACATGGATAGCAGCGCATGGTCATGGGAATGGTTTACGCCTACCGTGTGGCAATCCTTCACGTGGGCAAACCCTTATTTTCTGGATGCCCTTTGGGGTGTGCCGCTGGTGTTGGCGTGCGTGTGGCTGCTGCGCTACCTGTTCAGCCAAAAACTGCCCATCGCGGTGGTCAAAAGCGATATCCACACTTCGGCCCTCACCTACTTGCGCTTGCTCCCATCGCTGGTGCTCGCGTTGGTGGTGGCCCTGGTGCTGCTGGCGCTGGCCCGCCCGCAGCGCACCAACGAGCGTGCCGAGCAGTGGACGGAGGGTATTGACATCATGATTGCCTTGGACATTTCGCAGTCGATGCAAATCGAAGACTTCCAGCCCAACCGGCTCACCGCGGCCAAAGAAGTAGCCCGCCAGTTCATTGCCGGCCGCATGCAAGACCGCATCGGCATTGTGGTTTTTTCGGGCGATGCGTTTTCGCTGTCGCCCTTAACCACGGACTACGAACTCCTGTACGCGTACCTGGACGAAATCAGCTTTGACATGATTGAAAGCCGCGGCACGGCCATTGGCAGTGCGCTGGCGGTGGTGATCAACCGCATGCGCGAGTCGCGCTCGCAATCAAAGGTCTGCATCTTGCTTAGCGATGGCGACAGCAACGCGGGCAACATCGATCCCATTACCGCGGCCGAGCTGGCGGCCGCCTACAACATCAAACTGTACACGATCATCGTGGGCAAGGAAGGGCTGGTGCCGTTTGGCAAGGACTTCTTTGGACGGCCCAGCATGGTGGAAAACACCGTGGATGAAACGACTATGAGGCGCATTGCCCAACTTGGCCAGGGCGAGTTCTTCCGCGCCACGGATCAAGCCGCGTTGGAAAACGTGTTTGCGCGCATCAACCAATATGAAAAAGCCGAGATCAAAGAAACGCGCTACAAAAACATCAGCGACTACTACCACATCTACCTGCAGTGGGCCATGGTGCTGTTTGTGGGATGGCTTTTGCTCAAATCCACGTTTCTGAATAACCTCCTGCTCGATTAACGCTCGCGCTCCTGCTTTTGCAGGGCCTGGTACTGCTGTCCAAAAACCGCCATGGATTCGATCAGCGGCAAGGTCAGGTTTCCCTTGGCCGTGAGCCGATAGGTCTGGTCTACTTTTTCGACCAACTCGTGTAAGGCCAGGTGGCGTAACTCCTGCGTCAGCATTTTCTCGCTGATTTCTGGGATGGCCTGTGCCAGATCGCCAAAGCGCCTGGGCTGGCTGCGCAACTGCTGGATGATGAGCAGGCGCCACTTACCCCCCACCAGCTCTAACGTGGTACGGATAGGACAGCGCGGGTGCAGGGTGTCGTGCATGGGGTTTTGGGGGACTTACCTTTTGGTGCGTAGCCGATGCGATGCTTTCCACTTCTTTTGCATGATGAATAACAACCAGAAAATGAAAAAGATTGCATTGTTTGGAGGTTCCGGCCAAACCGGCCGCCACGTGGTGGAGAAATTGCTGCGGCAGGGACATGCCGTAAAGGCCCTCGCGCGCGACCCGCAGAAGATACCCACCACCCATGCCTTGCTGGAGCGCCTACAGGGTGATGTGTTGGACGTGTCCGCGGTGGAAAAAACGGTGTCGGGGTGCGATGCCGTGGTGAGCGTGTTTGGCCATGTGAAGGGCTCGCCCGCGTGGCTGCAGACCGAGGGAACAAAAAACATTTTGCGCGCCATGGAAAAGCAGGGCATCCGAAAGATCATCAGCCTGTCGGGTGGGGGGCTGCCCTATGAGAAGGACGAACCCAAGCTGGCTGACAAAATCATCCGCACCATCATGAAGGTGGCGGTGCCGAAAATATTGGACGATGCAGTAGCCCATGCCGAGGCATTGAAGCAGAGCCAGGCCGAGTGGGTGATTGTGCGCGGCCCGCGGCTGACCAACGATGCACCCCGCGGCACCTACCGCATCGGCTGGGTAGGGGTGAATGCCAGCACCAAAATAGCGCGGCCCGACCTGGCCGACTTTATCATCACCCAGCTTGACGACAACCGCTTTGTGCGGCAGATGCCGTTTGTGAGCTACTAGGGCTTCTCTGAAACACGGTGCGCCTGTCGCTTCGGTTGAAGCGGCAGACGCATTTTTCATTTTTTGGAACTGCTTTGCGCGAGGTTCGCATATCCCAGCATTTTTAGGCGGTTTTTAACGCTTAGATTACTATTTGGTTTCGGCACCTGGGACAAGATGCAGCTTCAAAGGCTGCGGCCACCATAAACATGGATCGTTCGCACAACCTAAAATTCCCGGCTATGGAATTCGAAGTAAACTGTTTGAGACTTGCTCATGCTGGACAATCCGTTTTGAAAAACCGGCCTCTCACGACCTCACCCGGTCGCCCATACCCGCCCAACGGGATATTTAGTATGTTTGCCGCCTTAACCCTTTCACATGAAAGCCTACATCTTCCCCGGACAGGGTGCGCAATTCACGGGTATGGGCAAAGACCTCTACGAAAAAAATGCGGCCATCAAAACGCTCTTTGACCAGGCCAACCGAATACTCGGCTTTGACATCACCACCACCATGTTTGCCGGTTCGGCCGAGGAGCTGAAGCAAACACGCGTGACGCAACCGGCCGTGTTCATCCACAGTGTGGCCGTGGGACTCAGCCAACTTGAAAAGCCCACCATGGTGGCCGGCCACTCGCTGGGCGAATTCTCCGCGTTGGTAGCCAATGGCGCCCTCACCTTCGAAGACGGCCTGCGCCTGGTGGCCCAGCGGGCAGCCGCCATGCAAAAAGCCTGCGACCTCACGCCCTCCACCATGGCCGCCATCCTGGGCCTGGACGACTCCATCGTGGAAGAAATATGTGCTTCGATTGACGAAGTGGTGGTGCCAGCCAACTACAATTGTCCCGGACAACTGGTGATCTCGGGCTCGCTCAAAGGCGTGGAAATCGCCTGCGAAAAGCTCAAGGCTGCGGGTGCCAAACGTGCCTTGCCGCTGCAAGTGGGTGGTGCCTTTCACTCCCCGTTGATGGAACCAGCCCGCGAAGAACTGGCCAAGGCCATCGAACAAACTCATTTCTCCGCTCCCCATTGCCCCGTATACCAAAATGCAAATGCACAGCCCGCCACCGACATTGCCACCATTCGCCAAAACCTGATTGCCCAACTGACGGCCCCGGTGCGCTGGACGCAGAGCGTGCAACGCATGACGGCCGATGGCGCCACGGTTTACATTGAGTGCGGCCCGGGAAAGGTGCTGCAAGGACTGGTGAAAAAGATATCGCCTACCGCAGAAGCTGTCAGCGCAGCGTAGTTTTGGTTACGGGCAGCGGGTCGGGGCATTGCTGCAACAACTCGCCACAGGTTTTTCTGAGCACGGGGTGAACAAAATCGGGTAGTATTTCTGCCAGGGGCGTCACAGTGAACCTGCGCTCGTGCAACCGTGGGTGTGGAAGCGTGAGTTTTTCGGTCTGCCAAATCCGATCGCCCAAAAACAGCAGGTCCAGGTCGAGCGTGCGGGCAGCCCACCGCGGGCCGCGGATACGTCCGGAGTCTCGTTCGATCTGCAAAAGCTTTTCGAGCCACTCCTCGGGCGCGTAACCTGCTGCAACCACCACCACCTGGTTGAGAAACGCAGGCTGATCGGGCAAGCCCCAGGGGGCCGTTTCATAGATGGCTGACCGGTGAGTGACCGTGCCGAGTGCTGCCAGTGCGGCCCGGGCCCGGGCCAGCCAGGTTTCGCGCGGGCCAAGGTTACTACCCAGCAAGATGACGGCAGGATCGGTCATGGCCTGTGTGCGATGGCTATCGCGTGGCGATGTGCAATTCCTTCAACTGCTCTGCGGAGATGGTAGAAGGCGTATCGATCATCACATCGCGGCCGGCATTGTTTTTCGGGAAGGCGATAAAGTCGCGGATGGAATCGGCCCCACCAAAGAGCGAACACAACCGGTCGAAGCCAAAGGCAATGCCTCCATGCGGAGGAGCGCCAAACTCAAAGGCATCTAATAAAAAGCCAAACTGCTTTTTCGCTTCGGCCTCGGTGAAGCCCAGTTGCGTGAACATCATCTGTTGCGTGGGCCGATCGTGAATGCGGATGGAGCCTCCGCCCACTTCGGTTCCGTTTACCACCATGTCGTAGGCGTTGGCGCGCACCTTGCCC
>JALONI010000073.1 GCA_025455015.1 Cyclobacteriaceae bacterium
TGTCCATCGCTGATGAGCACCCCGTTCACCGCCAGGTTTCGTTCGTCCAATACGCGTACGGAATCGATGGACTGAAAGAAAACTAACGAGAACGGGCGTATCCAGTTGGCGTGGGCAATGGCATGGCCTATTTGGGCATAGGTGTCGTTGAGGCGCAGGGCAGGCCCGCCCGGGTTGGCCGCTTTGGCGGAAAGGCTCACGGAACCCGAGCCAAGCCTCAGGGGATTACGTGTGATGACATAAACGTGGCTGGCATCCAACGCCAATGTTTCGTTTAGGCGTTGAAAGGTTGTCGCATCTACATCCATCCGCTTGCCTGCGGCATAGATGGCCTTGTCATCGCGATACCACCGATGGTCGTAACGATCTTCCGGAAGGGTGAGCGGGCGGAAAGTTTTGGGATCAGCCCCTTCGATGACGCGCAGTTCGGGTTGATAATGATCATCGTCATATACGCGGAAGTCGTCTTTGGGTATTTTATGTTCGTCTATGCGAAAGGTGGCATAGTCAACGCGTTGCGCGTGTCCCCGCCAAAAAACGGTTTTGTCGTCCTTGCCGTAATCGCGCGACAGTACTTGAAACGTAGCGGGGTCAGCGGTGGATTCGTGGTAGCCGAGTTCAAACCAATTGCCCATGGGGGAGTAGACGATGATTTTTTTGCGGGCATGGTGATAATAAGAGTCGGAAGCCGCGGCATTTACCGGCTCACCGATGCGGTGAAGAAATCGGATGAGCGCCCAAACAGCTACGGCCAATAGCACCAAGGCGATCAAGAAATATTTCATATGGTCAGGATTTGGCGGGGAAGGTAAGAAACGGTAAAAGAAAACGAACGCAAAAAAATGGTTATTTCAAATCGTTCAATCACACGGGCATCTGTTGTCCGCCAGCAGAGATTTTTTCAACGAGGAATGGATTCTTTTTGTAAGAACGCGAGAAGTCTCGCCCGGAGCTGTCAATCACCGGGGGTTACTATCTTCGCGATAATTTTGTTTCTTTGAAATGGCATTATCACAAAAAGAGTCAATCTGTCTTGTCAATGCAGATTTTTGCAGTCTTTTTTTTGACATTCCTCATGATCCCGTTGATAAAGGCAACGGCCCAGCCGCAGCTTTATGTTAGTTCTGGGTTGGTATTGCGCCAACAAATGCTTGAGATATATGACGAGGGTGGCTATTTTGTGGGTAGTCAATTTGCACAGAGACTAACCTACGAACTGGGTGTAGAGCTGCCGTTAACACCTCGAGTAAGTCTTGCGAGCGGTATCCAACGAATTTTTTTTGTGACGGATGTAAATTTTCATTTCAGGCGAAGCGAACCTGTATTGATGCTGCGTTCCAATCCGAAAACTGGTTTTCAAATCCCAGTACTGTGCCGGTATGGATTGGTACGGGAAACATCAAATAGCCGCTGGCGCGTAGGCGGACAAACCGGGATTAGTTTTGCTTCAATCGAATCAGCCTCAAACCTTAGGATGAGCGGTATTTTTACATCTGTTAGTGGTACTTCGATTATTGAGAGTTACGCAGGTTTTGAAACACAGCGCAGAAACTTCTGGGCAATTCATTTTGGGGCATATGTGAAATATCGGCTTTCTGACAGAATACGGCTTGTGTACTCGTACACGTTGGTTCAGAGTTTTTCAAAGCGGATTCAAATTGGTAACATTAGTTACCAAGTCGTTACAAATTCCCAGTCGACCGACTATCGTGCGAGAACCGAGGCTAATGGGTCATCTTCAAATCATGGCCTTAGTCTGGAGATCGCCTTATTTAAGTGAAAGAATTAATAGGGCATTGCTATCAACATGCTCTAAGTGATACAAAGCACCGAGATACTTGGGATTCAACATCAAGTATTGCAAGCGAAGTAAAAGATATCTTTTACAGAGGTAGACATACAAGTTTGGAGAGTTGATCAGCTAATCCGGCTCCAGTTGATGGCCGTTTTTTTCGATGAGTCGATTTGCGTTTTGATGGTTTGATGTTGCGGCCACGTGAGTTCTGGGTCTTGTTCTAATATGGCTTTTGCTGCAGCCCTTGCTTTTTCGAGGATGGCCGTGTCTTTGCCCAAATCGGCAATCAACAGGTCGAGCGCCCCGCTTTGTTGTGTGCCCATCAAGTCGCCCGGGCCGCGCAGGTGCAAGTCCACCTCCGATATCTCAAACCCGTTGTTGGTGCGCACCATGGTTTCCATGCGCTTGCGCGAGTCGGCACTGAGCTTGTAGTCGGTAATCAGGATGCAGTAGGATTGCTCGGCTCCGCGGCCCACGCGCCCACGCAGTTGGTGCAGTTGCGACAGCCCAAACCGCTCGGCATTTTCGATGATCATCACGGAAGCATTGGGTACATCCACGCCCACCTCAATGACGGTGGTGGCTACCATGATTTTCGTCTCGCCTTTCACAAAGCGCGCCATTTCCCAGTCTTTGGCTTTGGACTTCATTTGCCCGTGTACAATACTGATGGGCACGTCCGGAAAGGCGCGGGTCACGCTTTCGTAGCCGTCCATCAGGTGTTTGAGATCCAGTTTTTCTGACCTGCCTGCCGGCAAGGCAGGTTCTTCGATCAGCGGATAGACAATGTACACTTGGCGGCCTGCATCTACCTGACTGCGGATAAAGGCGTTGACCTGCAGCCGTTTCGAATCGTACTGGTGGGTGGTTTGTATTGGTTTTCGCCCCTTGGGCAGTTCGTCAATGACGGAGATGTCTAAGTCGCCATACAGGGTCATGGCCAGCGTGCGCGGGATGGGCGTGGCGGTCATCACCAACACGTGCGGATACGCCTCGCTGTTTTTCTGCCATAGCCGCGAGCGTTGAGCCACCCCAAACCGATGTTGTTCGTCAATGATGGCCAGCCCGAGTTTGTGAAACTTGACCTCTTCTTCGAGCAGCGCATGCGTACCCACCAGGATTTTCAATTCGCCCGATTGTAACGCTTCGTGCAACGGCTTTCGGTCTTTGCGTTTGGTGGAACCTGTGAGCAGCGCAATCGACAGGCCCATGGCATCGGCATATTTTTTCAGGTTGTGATAGTGCTGCTGCGCCAGAATTTCGGTGGGGGCCATCAAGCAAGCTTGCGCATGGCTGCCGATGGCCAGCAAGGCGCAGATGAAGGCCACAATGGTTTTACCGCTGCCCACATCGCCCTGCAGCAGGCGGTTCATCTGGTGGCCGGTTTTCATGTCGGCATACATTTCGCGCACCACCCGTTTTTGGGCTTCCGTGAGCGGGAAGGGCAGGTGATGTTTGTAAAAGGTGTTAAGCAGCGCGGTATCGGAAAAAATCAATCCTTTGAATTTGTCTTGTCTGACCAACTTCAACTTGAGCAGACGCAGTTGGATGTAGAAGAGCTCTTCAAATTTCAAGCGCTGTTGGGCGGCCAACAGTTGACCTTCGTGGCGCGGAAAGTGGATTTGGATGACCGCTTCCTTTTTGGAGATCAGCCGGTGTTCGTGCAGGAGCGAAGCCGGCAGCGTTTCGCGCAAATGCGGCAGCGCCATTTTCAGCAGCTCTTGTTGCAGTTTCACCAAAAACTTGTTGTCTACGTGGCGCGCGCGAAGTTTTTCGCTGAGGGGGTACACCGGGTACAGGTATTTGCCTTTTTCGCTGGCCGCGGTCAGCGGCTCCAACTCGGGGTGCGCAAGGGAAATGACGGAGCCATAGCGATTGGGCTTGCCAAAAACGAGGTACTCCACCTGGGGTTTGATTTTTTCAAGCACCCACGCGATACCCTGAAACCAGACCAGCTCCAACGGGCCGGTGTCGTCTTGAAAGTGGCCCACCAACCGTTTCTTGCGCGCGGTGCCCACAACCTCAAATCGGGTAATGACACCCTTCACTTGAACCGAGGCGAGCGACTCATCTACTTCGTTGACTTTGTAAAGTTTGGTGCGGTCTTCGTAACGAAACGGATAATGTTGAATCAGATCGGCATAGGTGAAAATGCCCAGCTCTTTTTGCAAGAGAGCCGACCGCTGCGGCCCTACGCCCTTCAAATACTCGATGGATGTATCAAAAAATGCGGCCACACTTATTTACTGATAACGGCCCCACTTACTTCGATTGGATTTGCCCTCGCGCAACCCCCCGGGCTTGGCGTCATCATTCTCCAACCCAAACACGCGTGCCCTCCACGATTTATCATCCCAATAGGCTTTGAGTACACCCACCACAAACAACAGTAAGATGACGGCACCAACTATATACGTGGTGCCCAACACTCCTTGCGTGCTGTCATAAGGGGTGGCGTATCGTGAGTAGCCAGTATAGCCTTTTGCTTTCTGCAAAAGCAATGCTATCATCGTTTCCATTCCAGCGTATTGATCAGGTGCATCGTTTCCTTTTTCATAAACTCAATAGCAGGGGCCAGCGAGTCGTTTTTCACCTCAGTTTCAAAATAAACCGCCCCGCGAATAAAGTGCTTTAGCGAGTCGGTCATGGTAAACTGAAACTGGCTGGGTACATCGCCCGTGATTTCGGCAATCACGGCCGTTTTGCCCGAAGGTGTGCGCGTCACCACTTCATCGATGCCGCTGGCTTTAATCTGGTGTTTGCTGGTGAGGCGGTAGGCATCGTCCATCAGTTCGCGCAGCAGGTCGTCCTCGTTGCGTAGTCTTTTATAGGTGAGATGCACAGCCGCCTTTAGCTGAGGATAGTGCACTTGCATCCAATGTTTTTCGGCCATCCACGAAGAATCACGGGCCAGTTGCGCAAAAGCGGAATACTCGAACTGATATGGCAGCGTATCGGGCGAAGGCCGGTATTGCGCAGCCGGTAAGATCAACCGGTTGTATCCTTTCGGTTTGGGTTGATAGGCCCGCTGGCAGGAAGCCAACGCCACCAACAGCAGGAAACAAACACCCAGTCCGTACACGACTGGGTGCTTGCGAAAAACGACTGCAAACCAGGGCATGTGCTTAAAACGGCAGGTCATCCGTAGCATTGCCGGCCGACTTGAAATCGTCCGTAGCGGCTGCATAGGTCGGTGCGGCTGTGCGTTCCTGCGTGCTGCCACCCCCCGACTGTTTGGTGCTGAGCATGGTCATGTTGTCGCCCACCACTTCGGTGGTGTAGCGCGTGACGCCCTCTTTTTCCCATGAGCGGGTGCGCAGCTTGCCTTCTACGTAAATCAGGTCGCCTTTGTGCAAATACTTGGCGGCAATATCCGCCAGGCCACGCCATAATACAATGTTGTGCCACTCGGTGTTTTCTTTTCGCTCGCCTGTGGTCTTGTCTTTGTACGTTTCGGTGGTGGCTATGGAAAAGTTGGCCACGGTGGCACCGTTTTCAAGGTTACGCACTTCGGGGTCTTTTCCGAGCCGACCCACGAGAATCACTTTGTTTACGCCTGACATATGTGTAGTTGTTTAATTACGTAGTTGCGGGTTTCAAATGTATCAATTTTGCGGGTAATATGCCCGCCTCAAAGGAGGCCCCTGGGTACCCCAAGTGCGTATTTCTTAGATGACAATGGTGCCCTCGTGCACAAGGCCAACCACGCGGGCATGGCCCGATAAAAAACGCGTACCACTGAGCCACGCCAGCAGGCTGTCGGCTTGGTGCCAGTTGGCGATGGGGGGCAGCACCACCGAAGGCACGTGCTTCTTCAACGCCTTTTTGAACAGGGGAATATCTTTTTTGTAATGCTTTTGCAAACCCAATTCCCGGGCCAGTGCGGCCGGGTACACTTCGCGGGTGTGGATGTTTTCGCGGCCCAACACGCTGCGCAAACGCATGGCCCGGGCCGTGAGCCCCCCCAAAAACATAGGCGACATGGCCCCCAATTGCCGATCGGCTTCGCGGTAGAAATAATCACTGCCTTCACCGGTGTAAACAGACGGCAGTGAAAGAGGGGCATCCAAAAAGATGTGTGCGGGGCGGTGGCGCTGCGCCCAGGCGAGAATAAATTCATCAGCATCTTCGCCCTTTTTGCTTTGGCGGATTTTTAGCCGGTTGCCATCGCGGAAGCAAAGGCACGTGGTGCCCGCCATCTTCGAGCCGTAGTCGATGCCCGCATGAAACGGTGTGGTCATGGCATTACTTTTTCCCGCGGCAGCGGTCGCTGCAATATTTGACTTCATCCCACACTTTCTCCCATTTCTTCCGCCACACAAACGGCCGCCCGCACACCACGCAGGTTTTCACGGGCAGGTCTGCCTTTTTTACCCCTCGCATGCTCATGAAACAACGCGGGCCCCCAACTGTTTTTAAGGGTATGCTTTCGCCCGAAGACATCGACCGCATCATTCAAATGGCCTGGGAAGACCGCACGCCCTTTGAAGCCATCGAAGCGCAGTTTGGCCTCACCGAAGACCACGTGGTAGAACTCATGCGCAAGAACCTCAAACGCAGCAGTTGGAGGTTGTGGCGTGCGCGTGTGAATGGCCGCAAAACCAAGTTTGGCAAACTGCGGGCCGAAGAGGTTGATCGGTTCCACAGCGCGCGCCAACGCGCCATTTCCTCCCATAAAATTGCCAAGCGGCCATAGGTGCCTGCTCACGGCAACCGATCTTTTACCAACAAACGGCTCCGCGTCAACGGCCATGCCCAAAACCGTTGTATTTTTGCCCGATGCCGGTAGTGAAGCGTTGGACATATAAGCCTGTACCCCCCGTAGAAGCCGTGGAGCAACTGAGCGCGGCCGTCAACGTGAATCCGTACCTGACGTCTGTGTTGTTGCAGCGCGGCATTACCGACTTTGACGAGGCGCGGTATTTTTTTCGGCCCGAACGGCATCATTTGCACGATCCGTTTTTGATGAAAGACATGGCCGCCGCAGTGGCACGCCTGCACCGCGCCATCCAGCAGCAGGAGCGGATACTCATTTATGGCGACTACGATGTAGACGGCACCACGGCTGTGGCATTGGTGTACCGCTACCTCCAGAGTTTTTACCCGCACGTGGCCTTCTACATACCCGATCGCTATGCCGAAGGGTATGGCGTGTCGGCCGCGGGCATCGCGTGGGCCGAGCAGCACGGGTACTCGCTCATCATTGCCCTCGACCTGGGCATCAAAGCATCTGACATGGTGGTGCTGGCCGGGCACAAAGGCATTGACTTTATCATTTGCGACCACCACCTGCCGGGGGGCGATATACCGCAAGCGGTGGCCGTGCTGGATCCCAAACGCCACGATTGCCCATATCCCTTTAAAGAACTGAGCGGCTGCGGACTGGGCTTTAAGTTGATCCAAGCCTATGCCCGCCAACACCAGCGCGAAGAAGACGTATTTGCCTACCTGGATTTGGTGGCCGTGAGCATTGCTTCTGACATTGTTCCCATCAACGGAGAAAACCGCACGCTCGCGTACTTTGGGCTGAAGCGGTTGAATGACCACCCGTGCCCGGGACTCAAAGCCTTGAAAGAGATCGCGGCCATCAAACACGAGTTGGACATCTCGGGCATCGTTTTTACGCTGGGCCCGCGTATCAATGCAGCCGGCCGAGTAGCCCACGCGCACGGGGCCGTGGAACTGCTCATTGCTGACGATGATGAGACCGCCATGACGCTGGCGGAGAAAGTAAACGTCAAAAACGATTTGCGAAGGGAGTTTGATATGAGCATCACCGAAGAAGCCATTGCCCTGATCGAAAACGATGCTTCGCTGCGGAATAACAAGTCGACCGTGCTGTTCAAAAACACCTGGCACAAAGGCGTCATTGGCATTGTGGCCGCCCGCTGTGTCGAGCGGTTTTACCGCCCCACGGTCATCCTCACCGAATCAAACGACAAACTCACCGGCTCGGCCCGCAGCGTGAATGGATTTGACTTGTACGATGCGCTGCTGCAGTGCAGCGATCTGCTCGAAAAATTTGGTGGCCATAAATATGCCGCAGGCCTCACGCTTTCGCGCGATAACCTGGAGGCGTTTCAGCAACGCTTTGAGCGGATCGTGTCCGAGCGCATCACCGAAGAACTTCAAACCCCGGTGGTGGAGGTCGATTTGGTCATCCCCCTGGAGGCGATCAACGGTAAGTTTTGGAGCATCTTAAAACAGATGGCACCCTTCGGACCCGAAAACCAAAAGCCGGTTTTTGAGGCACGAAATGTGTACGTGGTAAACGCACTCAGCAATTTCAAAGACCGCCACGTGCGCTTTCTGGCCGGGCAAAAAGGCAGCGAAGCGCTGTTTCAGGCCGTAGGCTTTGATTTGATTGAGCATTATGAGCGGCTGGCCGCGGGCGATTACTTTCGCATGGCCTTCACCGTGGAGGAAAACACATTCAATGGACAAACTTCGTTGCAACTGCGGCTGCGCGATATCAAATTTGACTGACGATGGAACTAAAGGCGGAAAACCTGATCAAAAAATACAAAAGCCGCACGGTGGTCAACAACGTGTCGGTAAAGGTAGGGCAAGGTGAAATTGTGGGCTTGCTGGGGCCCAACGGGGCCGGTAAGACCACCACGTTTTACATGATTGTGGGGCTGATCAAACCCAATGAAGGAAACATTTTCCTGGACAACGAAGTCATCACAGATTTTCCCATGTTTCAGCGCGCCAAGCGCGGCATTGGCTATTTGGCGCAAGAAGCCTCGGTGTTCCGCAAACTTACGGTAGAGGAAAACATCATGGCTCCGTTGGAAATGCGTGACATGCCCGCGCGCGAACGCAAAGAGAAAGTAGAGTCGCTGCTGGAGGAATTCAGCTTGACGCACGTGCGCAAAAACCTGGGCATGGTGCTGAGCGGGGGCGAGCGCAGGCGTACGGAAATAGCACGCGCACTGGCGGTAGACCCCAAGTTTGTGTTGCTGGACGAGCCCTTTGCCGGGGTAGATCCCATTGCGGTGGAGGAGATTCAGGGCATCGTGTCCAAGCTCAAAAAGAAAAACATCGGCATCCTCATCACCGATCATAACGTAGACGAAACCCTTTCCATCACAGACCGCGCATATTTGATGATTGAAGGCAAACTGTTTAAACAGGGCACAGCCGAAGAGCTGGCCAGCGACCCAATGGTACGCAAGCTCTACCTGGGTCAGAGTTTTGTGTTGCGCAAAGCCACGGTAGGATCGTAGCCGGTGTGTCGATGGAAATTGTCATTGCATTTCTGCTCGGCACGTTTTTCAGTTTCATCGGCTCCATCCCGCCCGCCACGCTGAACTTGTCCGTTTTGCAGCTGGGGTTGGAGCGCAAGCGTGCCATTGCGTTGCGCTTTACGCTGGCCGTTACCCTCATCGAATATCCGTATGCGTGGATAGGTGTGGTGTTTGAAGAGTGGGTGCGCAGCGCGCCCGGCATCACCGGAAACTTTCAGTTGATCACCGCGTGCGTGATGACGGTGCTGGGGGTGTTCAATTTGTGGAGCGTGCGCAAACCCTCAGAGTTTGCCGTGAAGTTTAATCAAAGCGGTTTTCGCAGGGGTCTGGTGCTCAGCATCCTCAATCCCATGGCCATTCCGTTCTGGGTGGGCATCACTGCCTATTTGAAAGAGCAACAGTGGCTGGTGCTGGATACCGGCTGGCATGTGCACAGCTATGTGCTGGGCACCGCGGTGGGCGTGTTTTTGTTGCTGCTGCTGTTTATTTACTTGGCCGAGTGGGTGTCGCGGTATGTGAAAGACAACCGGTTGGTGAAGCTGGTGCCCGGCATCACGCTGCTGCTGTTGGGCGTATATGCCTTTGGGGTTTATTTCTTTTCGAACTGAGTTTTGAGGTAAACCAAACGGATTGACATCAACCGGTCTGCAGTACCTACTTTTTGTTCGTCTTGTCAAAATTGACTAATGGGATCGGATACCCCAGTTGAATGGTTAGGTTGGAACCACGTGTTCCGACCTTCGCGGCATAATGGCCGGACGGCAACGAGTATGTAAAATCACATTCGCCCGCTTTTTGAAGGCCACTGCTGTAGATGATCGAGATCTGTAGTCGGCCTTTGTCCAGATTAAAGAATTGTATGTTGTCGACAAAGCCGTCTGGTGCACAAAGATTTTGTAAAGTAAACACGGGAAGATTTTGCTAACGCGTTTCGATTCGCCAACATGGTCTCATTAAAACTGTAAACGGTAACCCAAAGACGGGATAATCGGAAATAACGTGACTTGCCGGATACGGCCCTGATCGAGATACAACATAAACGGATTTTGTTGATTATACAAGTTGTACACGGCCACTATCCAAGTTCGTTCGCAGTTGTTCCGGGTTTTGCGTGTGGTCTGATAAGAAATATCTAACCGATGGTAAAGCGGAAGCTCAAAGTTATTGCGTCTACTAATGATCGGCACCTGTTGGAAGTCATTGCGACCACTTTGGGCCCGTGTGGTAAAAGGATAGCCGGGCGGCACAGCTCCGGCCTGTAGGCCTTCGGGTACGGTTGCCCATCCGCCATTCGACAAACGGAATCCAGCCGTGAGAACTCGCTGGGGGCGTAGTCGGTAACTTGTCAAAAGCGACAGCGTATGCCTTCTGTCATGACGGTACGGGAACGTGCGCCCGCCATCAATGTCAGCAAACGTTCGAGTGGCCCTTGCCAGCGTGTACGCCAACCAGCCTTGCCATCGCCCGCGGGACCGTTCCAGAAGCCACTCTATGCCTTTGGCCTCGCCTGCTCCGTACACGATTTTTTCCTCCCACCGCTGCTGCGAGCCATAGAGAAAGTTGGCACCGTCTTCATACTCAACCAGCCCGTTGAGTTTTTTGTGATAGGCTTCCACGGAAAGCGATAGGTGAGAGCGCGCGAAAACATGGCGGAGGCCTACCGCCCACTGCCGTGATTGTTGGGGAGGGGTCGTGCGCGTACTGGGCACCCACAAATCAACCGGAAATTGCAAGGCTGTGTTCGTAAGTAAGTGGAAGAACTGTGACATGCGGTCGTAGCTGACGGATATAGAAGTAGTGCGGTTGATGGAATAGACCCCCAGCGCACGGGGTTGAAGAAACCCGTAGGGCGCTCTTTCGCGCACCGCATACAAAGAACCACGCAGCCCGAGATTGAAGCCAAACCGGCTGCCTACCCGAAATTCATCTTCGGCAAAAAACGTTATACTCTCGGCTCGTTCATTTACCGGACGGCTTGGAGCCCCAGGAGTCGAATCGCCCACGACTTCCACAATTTCGGGCCGGAAAACTAGGTGAGATAAATGGTAGCCAACCCGCACATGATGGTGGCGAAAGAAATAATCCAATTCACCTCTAAGTGAAACATCCTTCACCTGTGACTCCACTCTTCGGGATTGGGAGATATCGGCACCATCGGCTGTGGACTGTTGTTCGAACGAGTAGGAAGTGACATAGCCGGCAGCCGAAATAAAAGCCCGGGGGCTGAGTGGTCGTGTCCACTGTGCCTGAGCAGAGGTATTGCCCCATTTGAATCGATAGGACGAAGTCCCGAACTGACGATCGCTGAAAAATCGGTCACCAGAGGTATAAACGAGCCCCGTCCAGCGACTCTTTTTGACTGTTTCGTGCGTGTACTTCAGGTTAAGGTCATGGAAGTTATATTTCACGGGATTGTCAGGACTTATTGAGTTCACCAATGCATCCAGCCATGTTCTCCGGCCGGCCAAAAGAAACGAAGACGTTCCTTTTACCACGGGACCCTCCCACGAAAACTGGCCGCTGATTGGGCTTATTGAGAATGAACGTATGTTCTCAGACTGATGGCCATCCCGTGTAGTCACGTCCACCACAGACGAAAGCCGCTCTCCGTATCGAGCAGGTATGCCACCCGTTCTGAGGGAGACTTCCTTTACAACCTCGGGGTGAAAGGTGGACAGAAATCCGAAGAGATGGTTCGCGTTGTATACCGGAACGCCATCTAAAAGCAGCAGATTCTGATCCGCGCCTCCGCCTCGCACGTGAAAACCCACAAAGCCCTCGTTGCTGGGCTGCACTCCTGGGAGCCATTGCAATGACTTCAGAACGTCCGCCTCGCTGAGCAGCATGGCCGACTGTTGTATCAACGCTGAAGGCAGGCGTTGGAGCCGAGCCTCTGCCGTGCTGCGTTCACCCAAAATCTCTACTCCTTGCAGCCAAGAAGCCGTGGGCTCCAGCAAAACTTCCCAGATTTCGCTTTCGCGGATGGCTTGCCGCACTACTTTTTTGGAATAGCCGACATACGAAAATTCGATAACGACTGTATCCGCAGGCACGGAAATACTAAAAAACCCAAAGGTATTGGCAGCCACCCCTTCACCACGCAAAGGAAGAGCCACCGTGGCCCCGGGCAACAACTCACCGCTCTGCGAATCGCGAACACGGCCGGAGATCGTAAATCGGTCTTGCGCGCCCACCCCATGAGCCAGAATCAACAGAATCAACACACGCATTACGGGCATGGGAAATCCTTTACGTCAACCACTTGGTGTGTGTAAGCGGCCCAAATGCCGCGCCCACCCGTAACGTTTGAGTATACTTTCACCGATCCGCTGAACGGGTTGGGGATGTCAAGTAGTTGCGTTGTGATGAACTCGGTCAATAACGACTTCAAATAACGGTCGAAAGCCGAAGACGCTCTTACGATGTGAAGTTCTAGCCTTTGGTTCTCATCCGCTTGTAGCAGATTGCGGTGGCGAAACAGGTCGTGCCCCGCTCCCCCAAACACGATTTCAACGCCCGCCTGATTTCGCGCCTCATCATTTTGACGGGCGTATAATGTATATTCGAACGCGCCTAGAAACCGGTCATAAATGGCGTTGAAGTTGTCAAGCCAGATACTGTTGCCCGTAAAGTAGAATACCATTTGTCTGCGAGTGGTAGGTGCTGCGGCAGGTTCGTAGTCCTGGACAAAGAAATGAAACCAATAGGTGTGCGAGGGGCTATTGGTAGGAATCTTCACCCGTACGCGCGCGTTGTAGCCTCCCGGATCGCCAAGGGCAAAAAAGCAAGCATCGGCCACGTCCTCGGCCGGCATCTCATCTTCGGCAATCACCCGTGGCTGACCGGGTATCAAGGCCTCTACCCGATAGCGCCTGCCCGCCACCGGACGGTGACTACCGGAAAAGATTCCGCCATCGGCAGGTGTCAATTCCTCCAGAAAAGCATCGTTTTCAAAAACATGTACGCGGGCATCTGAAATGGGTGAAGGCGGGGCATTGCTTCCGAGCGGCTGCGTCCATGAAAGATTTACTTTAAACACGCTGTCAGGAGAGAGGAAGCCGTTGAGCACGACTTCCTCGTTGAATTTGGTAGGCCCCACATCAATCTCCTGTAGGCAAGAAAACAGGATACACACAAATACGATAAAGCAACTCTTCTTGGTTATTTGCTTCACGTATTGGAGGCGGTAATTCGTGGCCGGTATCGTCAAATAGAGCACGTGCTTGCGACTCGCCCCCCGTAAGACGCGCGCGTTGGAATAATATGGCATCTTAAATCTCATCAGTCGTCTGGCGAACAGCATGGCGGCCCTTACATACGCGGGGCGTTTAGCTTACCCATCAATGTCTGTGTTTGGTAAAATGCAAACGAAGATAGTTTCAAAAAATTATTGGTTCAAGTAATTCATCGCTTCCTCGTTTTTGATCCTTTGTTTGTCGAGCAATTCTACTTCGAACATTGGTCACCGGGAATGTGCAAAAACAACCGTAATTGGATGAGTCGAATCACAGACCGGGATTCTCACACCTAACCTGTAGCACCGCGGTAGGCGTATTTTTGCTGCTGCTGTTTATTTATTTAGCCGAGTGGGTGTCGCGGTATGTGAAAGACAACCGGCTGGTAAAGCTGGTACCCGGCATCACGCTGTTGGCGCTGGGGTTGTATGCGTTTGGGGTTTACTTTTTTTCGAGGTAATGGCGTCAGCTAAGTGCTACTCACATTTTTTCCTTCTTGTCATGGTTGGATAATCGGATTGGATATCCTAGCTGAAGTGTCAAGTTCGATCCCCGTGTCCCCACCTTCGCGCTGTACGTGCCCGATGGCAACGAATACGTGAAATCGCATTCTCCCACGGTTTGCAAGCCCTGGCTGTAAATCATCGAAAGTTGTAGTCTGTCTTTACCCAAATGAAAAAATTGCAACTGGATGCCGGTAAAAAGTGATACGTTCGGGCTCTGCGTGATGGTGTAATCCAATGTGCCCCGGCTAAACCCTCGGGCATCTTGCTGGCCATTTACGTAGTTAACACTCACTCCGCCAATTACATTGAATCTGAATAACAATAGATAGATCATATCGTTGTCGACCGCCCGTTTATCTAAGCGCATCAACGCCCCTTCCCTCTTGTGCAGCCTGAGCCATTTGCAGGTAGCCACATATCTTCCGGCCCCTACGGGTATCCTGTGAGTGCCGATGGATGTGGTAAAGCGCCCGCGCCATAAATCCCTGCTCGGGTCGCCATACGTAAGCCCAAATGAGGTATTGTCGGCAACTTGCCAACCTGCGAAAAGGAACCACCGATGATTTGGATTGTATTGGAAGTTGATGTTGAAGGAAGGCCCTTCCGAGAATGTGTTTACACCGAAGCCGCTGTCGCCAGCAGGGGGCTCAACGCTGTAAAAGAACGGAACAGACAGTCCAATGGAGGGAACAATGGAAAACTGCTTTTGCCCGTGAACGACCAAGGCAAAAATAGTTATCGCAAGGGTTAGAGAGCTTCTCCTTAACACAATATAATAGGTTTAGTCCTCTATGACATGCCCTTGGCTCCAAAAACCACCACCGTAGAAAAAAGCCTCGAAGTAGTACCTCTCAAGCGCCCGAGTTCGCTCATAAGGGCGGTAATTTAATTCATTATCGTTGCCATCATCGACTTTTTCCCCCTGATCATTTATCCACCCTTGGCACCTTGGCTTGAAGTCTGCATAGTATCTGATACGTTGGTCGGACGCTTCGTGGGAACCCCAAATTCCTGTCCAACCTTCCTTTTGCATCTTGGTTTTCGATTGCAGGGAGAAATATATTCCAGCTTTCTGATACACAACTTTATTGTCTTGTCGGACATTTTCAACAAATGGCGAATACGCAAAACCAGTATCTTCGTCTCTGTTAGCATAGCGGCCCCGAAAGCATATTTCTGTTCTTCCGTTTGCTGATGTGGTATAATCCTGTTCGGTCAATATCCACAAAACATCCTCAGAAGTCGAGAAAACTCGAATGTTTCGATTATTCATGTTTTCATTCTTTAGATCGTCCATTTGGCTTCGATGTTCCTCTAACAGTAGGAAAACCAACTCACGTTCAAGATTTACCTTGAAATTATAGTTGCCAATCGAGATCATTCCATCTTCATTTAAAAGTGATGAGAGAAACTCGTTTGTTTCTATAATTTCAACTTCAGGTACAGCGAAAATCCTGCTGCCGTTGTTGTTTTTTATAGCTTGATAGCTCTTTTTTAGTGACGAGTAGTTCTTTTGTTGGTCGGTAAATTTTATGAATGATTCTTTTGCTTTAGGGTCTTGATTTTCCACTAAAGAAGTAAATGATTCAACTGATTTGAATTTGAGTATTCCATCTATGAAATAAACGGAAAAAGCACTTTCGATTTTCTGCTGAACTACGGTATGTTCGTCAGTACACGAAACAACAACAGAAAACGCAAAGAAAAATTTTAGTAAAAGTCCGAGATTTTTCATAATACTTTGTTTGGTTATCGAGAAATCCGTTTAGTATAGTTTGGTTTGCAAAACGTAAGCCGAAGGTAAGGCAAAAAATTATTAACACTTTATAAAGTGTAACATTACAATATGTAATGTTTTAGGTTGGTTGTGCGGAATTTCGTGCTCGTGAAGCAAGACGAGCACCTACACGCCATGCTTAAGAAAATTGGCAAACGGTTGGAGGAATTGCGCAGAGAGGCTGGTTACACCAGTCACGAGACCTTTGCCTACGACTTTGATTTCTCACGTATGCACTACTGGCAGGCAGAAAAGGGCAAAGTCAACCTCACCATCAAGAGTCTGTTGAGAATACTCAAAGCTCATAATCTTACGTTCGAAGAATTTGTAGCGTCACTGAAAAAGACAGAGAAGTGACAAAAGAGCTTTGATGTAAGTTTTTCTCACACTTTGTCGCGCACTCACGATCATTGCGGACTGCCCTCACGAAAACTGCGGCAAAAAATCACGAAAAATGCGCTTGACTGGCACGCGTTTTTCATTTACTGACTCAGTGACGGTTGAGTCGCATCAGCAGCACAACAACAATTAGCAGCGTTGAGATAAGAAAGAAACTACTCCAGCCCTCTTGCTTGCGTTGCGCAGCATCGGTTTGCTTATGGTAGGTATACCAGAAATAGCTATTGGCTGCCAGCGCAGCAACGCAAAACAGGAGAACGAACGTATTCCACATAAATGGTCGAACGGAATATTATCAGCAAACAAGGTGTGTGTAGAGCAAATATAGAATAAGTTATTTCTTCCAACAATCCACCAAATGATCATTCACCAACCCACAGGCTTGCATGTGCGCATACATCACCGTGCTGCCCACAAACTTGAACCCGCGTTGGATCAAGTCTTTGCTCAGCGCGTCCGACTCGCGTGTGGTGGCGGGTACATTTTTTGAGGTCTTGGGGAAATTGACAATCGGCTTGCCGCCTACGAATCCCCAGATATACCGATCGAACGAACCAAACTCCTTTTGTACTTTTAAAAACTGCTGTGCATTGGTGCGGGCGGCAAACACTTTGAGGCGGTTGCGCACGATGCCCGGATCCAACAAAGTCTTTGCCAGTTTGGCATCGGTGAAGCGCGCCACTTTGGCAGCATCAAATGCGGCAAAGGCTTTTCGGTAGCCCTCGCGCTTTTGTAAAATGGTGGCCCAACTCAACCCCGCCTGGGCACCTTCCAAAATCAAAAACTCAAAATGCGTTTGATCATCGTGTACGGGCACGCCCCACTCCTCATCGTGATAGCGAATGTATTGCTCAAACTTCAGGCACCACGGGCAGCGGAAAGGCTCATCTACTTTTGACATGATCAAAAATACATCATTTACAAACATAAGAGATGGCCTTTGGCCACGAAGGCACGGAGAGAACGCAGCTTTCAGAGGGAGTATCTCAACGTATCGCGACTATTGTATTTGCCTCCAACGCCTTTACCTCAACCTGGCCCAACGCCTGCAAGGACACGCCAAAAAATGCAGAGCGCAGATGGGGGGACAGCTTAGTGAGACACCGAAAAAAAAGTTGAAAAATTGGATTGAGAATGAGGTGAAGATAAATAAGTAACAGACGCAGCTGCAGCAGCTCATCTGTATTATTTCACTACAGTTATTTTTTAAATTGCCCTGGGTAGTAAAGATCCCGAGGGCTAAAAGTATAATTTGAAAACAACTGAAATGAGATCTCA
>JALONI010000074.1 GCA_025455015.1 Cyclobacteriaceae bacterium
TACAGACACCTACTTTTGCTTGGCGGATGAACAGGAAAACCGGCAAGTACTACACAACTTAAAAGAAAATTCTGTCCAACTAATAGGGGGTTAGTACACCAACTTGAAAAATGTGGACACGAAAAATAAACACCCCAGCGCAATGATGCCCCAGCGAACGGCATCAAAGTCAACCAGATCGGGCAGGTAGTGGTCGTACAACAGCTTTGTTCCGGTGGCACCCAGCACAAACAGCGCAATAACGATGCGTACCGATCCGGCCGATTGATCCAAAATAATCTGCGATATCACTTTTCTTTCTTTCATGGAAATGGGGAGGTTTTGGGGGGATAGGTGGGTGTCGGGTTGACACAGATCGGGTAAAAGTAAAGTCCCGGACGAAGATTAGCAAAAAGCACCCGGGGCATGGGTGTCTTTCCTTCGGTGGTTCGCCCGCATCGCGTACTTTTGGGTGCGTTTAAGACAGCTACGCTACGCATGCCTTCCATCCTCATCGAACCTCACTTCTTACCCAGCCTTGAATACTTCTGTGCGCTATCGGGAGCAAACGAGGTGCAGTGGGAAGTGTGTGAGCATTACGTGAAGCAGAGCTACCGCAACCGCTGCTACATCAACACGGCCCAAGGCCCCGCCCAACTGACGGTACCACTCACCGCCAAGCACGGCAAGGTGCCCTTGCGGGAGGTGAAGATCGAGTATGCGGTGCCGTGGCAAAAAAACATGTGGCGCACCATCCAGTCGGCTTACCGGAAAGCTCCATTTTATGAACACTATGCCGATGACGTGCAAGCTATTTTGTTTAGCCATCCCCAGCATTTGGTTGAACTAACCCTTCCTTTGCTGTCATTCTGTCTGCGAAATCTGCGAATGTCCGTGACCACATCGGAAACAGTGGCGTACCAACCCATCGCCCCCACGGGCATCACCGACCTGCGTTCGGTGATTTCTGCCAAGAAACCGCACTTCCATCGGTTGTTTTACCAGCCTCAACCCTATTATCAAGTTTTTGGCAGTGTGTTTGTAGAAAACGTAAGCGTGCTTGATCTTTTGTTTTGCCAAGGGCCGCAGGCTCCAGCCACAGTAGTGGCTTCCCGCCATCCACAAATGAACAAATAAAAAAAGGTACGTGTTTAATGACCGAAGCGCGGGAAACGCTAATTTTCCGCACGCGTAGGTTGTTTTTAAATCAGATTCAAAAACTTTACATTTACATTACACAATTCTATGTCGAATATGGAAGCCAAATTCTCCAACCGGGTTAAGGAAGTAATCTCGTTAAGCCGGGAAGAGGCCCTCCGATTAGGTCACGATTACATCGGCACCGAACATTTGATCCTGGGCATGATACGCGAGGGCGAAGGTGTGGCGGTGGGCGTGTTGAAGAAGTTGGGCGTGCCGCTCGACCAACTGCGGGGCGAGATCGAGAAAATATCCAAAGGCACCGCCACGCATGACGTCAAGAACCTGGCCAACATACCCCTGACGCGGGCTTCCGAGAAAGTATTGAAAATCACCTACCTTGAAGCCAAAGTTTTCAAAGCGCAGCTGATTGGTACGGAGCACTTGCTGCTCTCCATCTTGCGCGACCCGGATAACCTGGCAACTCAAATCCTCAACAAATTTGACGTGGCCTACGATGTGGTAAAGGAAATGCTTGAGTACCAGACCGAGTCGCCCACGGCCGCCAGCGACACAGATGACCCGGATGAAGATTCGTCCAAGATGTTTGGCTCGGGAGCGCAAGGCAGCGGCAAAGAGAAAAAAGGTACTGAAAAGTCGCGTACGCCCGTGCTGGATAACTTTGGCCGCGACCTGACCAAGTTGGCAGAAGATAACAAACTCGACCCGATTGTAGGGCGGGAAAAGGAAATTGAGCGCGTGGCCCAGATTCTTTCGCGCAGAAAAAAGAACAACCCGATTTTGATTGGAGAGCCGGGCGTGGGAAAAACCGCCATTGCCGAGGGCTTGGCGCTGCGCATCGTGCAAAAGAAAGTGTCGCGCGTGCTGTTTGGCAAACGCGTGGTCACGCTCGACCTGGCCTCGTTGGTGGCAGGCACCAAATACCGCGGCCAGTTTGAAGAGCGCATGAAGGCGGTGATGAATGAACTTGAAAAATCGCCCGATGTCATTTTGTTTATCGATGAGTTGCACACCATCGTGGGTGCAGGCGGTGCGTCCGGTTCGCTGGATGCCTCCAACATGTTCAAGCCGGCTTTGGCCCGGGGCGAAATCCAATGCATTGGCGCCACCACGCTGGATGAGTACCGCCAGTACATTGAAAAAGACGGAGCACTGGCCAGGCGCTTTCAAATGGTGATGGTTGATTCGACCTCTCCGGAAGAAACCATCCAGATTTTGGACAACATAAAAGAGAAATACGAAGATCACCACCACGTAAGCTATACCAAAGAAGCCATCGAGGCCTGCGTGAAATTGTCGGATCGCTACATCAGTGACCGCTTCCTTCCCGACAAAGCCATTGACGTGATGGATGAGGCGGGCGCACGCGTGCACATCAACAACATCCATGTGCCGGAGGAGATTGTCAAGCTCGAAGAGGCCATTGAGGATGTGAAGAAGGAGAAAAACCGCGTGGTAAAGAGCCAGAAATACGAAGAAGCAGCCCAATTGCGCGACAAAGAGAAAAAATTGATTGAGCAGTTGGAACTGGCGAAAACGCGGTGGGAAGAGAAAACGCGCACCGAAAAGTACACAGTGAACGAAGAAAACGTGGCGGACGTCATTGGCATGATGACGGGTATCCCCGCCAACCGCATTGCCCAAAAGGAGAGCAACAAACTGCTCACCATGGGCGACTCCCTCAGCGGCAAGGTGATCGGGCAGGAAGAGGCCATCAAAAAACTGACGAAAGCCATCCAGCGTACGCGCGTGGGATTGAAAGACCCCAAAAAGCCGATTGGATCGTTTATCTTCCTGGGCCCCACAGGCGTGGGCAAAACCGAGCTGGCGAAGGTATTGGCCACCTATTTGTTTGATAAAGAAGATGCGCTGGTGCGCATTGACATGAGCGAGTACATGGAGAAATTCTCCGTGTCGCGCTTGGTGGGCGCCCCTCCCGGCTATGTGGGCTATGAAGAAGGCGGGCAATTGACGGAAAAAGTAAGACGCAAGCCGTACAGCGTGGTGTTGTTAGATGAAATTGAGAAGGCACACCCGGATGTGTTCAATATCTTGTTGCAAGTGCTGGATGATGGAATCCTTACCGATGGCCTCGGCCGCAGAGTGGATTTCCGCAATACCATCATTATCATGACCTCCAACATTGGCGTGCGCGATTTGAAAGACTTCGGCTCGGGCATCGGGTTTGCCACCAAGGCCAAACGCGAAAGCGAAGAGGAGGTGATGAAGTCCACTATCCAGAATGCGCTGAAGCGTGCGTTCAGCCCCGAATTCTTAAACCGCTTGGATGATGTTATCGTGTTCAATTCGTTGCAGCGCGAGCACATCCACAAGATCATTGACATTACACTTGGCAAGCTGTTTAGCCGAATCACGGCTTTGGGTTATCACGTTGAACTGACGGAGAAGGCCAAAGACTTCCTGTCGGAAAAAGGCTATGACCAGCAGTTTGGTGCCCGCCCGCTGAACCGGGCCATCCAGCGCTACCTGGAAGACCCGGTGGCCGAGGAAATCCTGAAGGGAGAGGTAGAGGAAGGCGGTACGCTCGTGGCCGATTATGACGGCACCAGCGAAACACTGACCATCACCACCAAAAAGAAAAAGGCATCCAAAGAGAAGAAGAGTGAATAGTTCTCGCCCGAGTTGGACGAAAGACAGGAAAGGGCGGCCCATGGCCGTCCTTTGTTGTTCGATGGTCGCACGGGCATCATGGCTGGCCGTATCGCTGTGGATGGCAGCGGGTTACTCCGCGCAGGCGCAGGAGGGCGCATCCTTTCAATGGCTGGTTGGCACCTGGAAGACGCTTGGTGCCAACCCGATAGCAGAACGCTGGACAAAAGTGAATGACAGCACGTACACGGGCGTAAGTTGGGCGGTACGGGCAAGCGGAGATTCGCTGATGCAGGAAACGATTCAATTGCGCGCTCGCCAGGGGCAGTGGTCGTATGAGCCGCTTGCGTTTGGCCAGAACAACAACCGGCCGGTCGTATTCAAAATTATTTTTATCGGGCGTCAGGAATTTATCGCGGAAAACCCCGCGCATGATTTTCCGCAGCGCATTGCCTATCGCAGGATTGACGATCGGCTCTTTGCCAGCATTGAAGGCAAGCGAAAGGAACGCTACCTCAAGCGCAATTTCGACTACCAAAAGAAGTAGGATTCCAAAACCGCTACTCGGTTTTCATCTGTTTGATCCACGCACGTACCAGAGCCACGCCCTCGTCATGGACTACGGTGCGCCCGACTTCGGGCATCATGACACCCGGATGGGTGGACTCGATGCGATACTGAAGGATGGACTCTTCGGGCCTTCCGGGCACGATGCCGTACAAACGCCCTCCTGATCCCTTGCCAGCCGCCACCGGGGCCTTCCCGATACCCAGGACGTTTCCTTCCACCACATCGGCCATCAAGTGCAACCCGCTGGTTTTGGCTGGGCCATCGGGGCGGTGGCAGTGGGCACAGTTTATCTCTAACCAGGCGCGGGCCCGCTCGGCCAACGGCTCGTTAATATTTTCATATGCGGCCAACCGCGGCAGCGCATCAATTTCCGGCAAGCCTGCCAGAAAACCCTGTTGTTGCCACTCGACCAATTGAATCTGGGCGTGACCCGGGAGGCGGCCATTGAGTTGCCGTGCGGAAGGCCCGATGGGCATGATTTGATCGCCCTTCAAGTGGCAGCTTTTACACTGGTTTATGCTGGGCACGGAGTAGTTGACTTGGCGCACGGTGCCATCGGTATGGGTCCACTGCATGGGTAGGGTTTTTCCGGCCACATCCAACTGGGCTTCGGTTTGTTCCGGGTTCCACACATACCCCAACGCTTGCCACTCGCCTTTTTCCAACAGCAGCAGCCGTGTTTCCAGCAGCCGTTTATCTTCATCGGGCTTGCGAAAATCGGCCGGGTAGTAAAAATTTTTGATCAGTACGGTGCCTTCGGGAAAGTCCAGCACTTCGGTGGCATGATAACGGATCTGCTTGCCCGCGGGCAAATGGATAAACCGTTTTTTAAAAGCATAGTCGCTGAACAGCGGAGCATTCAACTCATACGGGATGACGGATGCCGCGGGCTGGAGATGTTTCAGATCGCCCTCAAAAAAACCATACGAGGAGAGCGTGGCTTTTCCCAGCGAAGACAAGTCAACGGCTACCGGCACTTCTTCGGCAACCACCACGGCCGTGGGTTTTTGGGTACAGGCCGCCAACACAACGAGGACGATCACACGCATCCACCCGGCTTTCATACGCGCGCTATTTTTCTGACTTTAGCACCTGGCACATAAACGGAGTCACGTCTTTCGACAGACTTTCAAAGTCACGCCCGGCATCGAGGTTGATAAAGGTGATGCCCCCCGGTTCGTCAATACAAATGTTTCGCTGCCCTTGTTTCGGATTGTCGATGCCATCGTACAACACATCGGGCGGATTCATAAAGGATTTCGCTATCAGTAATTTGCCGATGTCACTTCGCAGCGTGGGAAACCAATGGCTGTTCTCATACCGGTTGTTGCGCAGGGTTACATCATGCGGAAAGGCATTGTACAACGTGTCTTCGCGGAAGCGGTTGTTCACCGTTTGCACCCCACCGATGGCGTTGGCTTCCTCTTCTGCTCCCTCGTTGAGCGCGGCCACCAGTTCATAGCTGACAATGGCAATGCCCACCGAGCGGTTGTTTTTGATTTCGTTTTCGTACACTTCGATGTTGTGCGTGGCCAAAATCATCATGCCCGACCCCGGAGGGATGCTAGCTACCACATTGCCCTTCTGCGCAAAATTTTTGTAGTTGTTGTTGTGGATGTAATTGTTGTAGACTTTGGTCGAGTGCCCATACTGTGTGAGGCCGGGCAGATCAAACACCAGCAAGCCCCCCGTATTTTCATAGGCCTCGTTTCCGTAGATTTCCACCCACCGGGAGTTTTCGGCTTCAATGCCGGCCACATTCCAATAGGCCTTGTTGTTGCGGATGATGACCGAGTCTGACTGGCCCACGTAAATGCCCGCATCCGAACTGCCCATGGCGATGCATTCTTCCATCAGTACATTTTGGCAAAGCACCGGATACAGTGCATAGGCACCATTTTCTGTCTTCGGGCCATCGGCCCACACCGAACGTATCCTGCGGAAGGTGATGCCGCGGGTGTCGTTAACTTTCAAATTGTCGCCCTTGGCGTCCTCGATGGAAAAATCCTCCAGCGTGATGTGTGCACAGTGGCTCACATGAAACCCCTCGGCCCCTTCTGTCTGATTTTTCCACGAAAGGATGGTTTTGTCCATGCCTTGGCCGCGGATCACGATATTTTTTTTACCGTCCAGGGTCAGGCTTTTCGTGAACATGAAGTTTCCTTCGGGCAACTCAATGGTGTCACCATCGGCTACGGTGATGAATTGCGTTTGTAGCGATTTCTCAATACTCTTCCAGGTGCGGGGCTCCGGAGCGGGCCCACACGCAGCAAGCAGCGCCCCCAAATAGACCAGCGGGATGAAGCGTGCGAACGTTTTCATAGGGTAACGTTACAGAAATTTTGGATGTCATCCTACCCGATTATTTCATCCCAAAAAACAAGCGCATCAGTTTGAACGGACGTATCAACAGCCCATACATGGCTACACAAACCACCAGCGTAAGGACGCAAATCGTTCCATACTTGGCAGCAATGCTCCAGGGCAGTTGGCAAATGTAATACCCAATGGCAATGATAACCGTTTGGTGAAGGATGTAAAACGGGTACAACCCTTCGCTGATCGTGGCCAGCCAGGGGTGGGGCTTGTTGAGATAATGCTGACCGTATGCGATAAGGGTGATGACCGTGAACCAACTGACAAAAATGGCTACGCGGTCAAAAAAGTCACCGATCGTCTGCGTGTCCCACGCCAGTTGAATCACCCCGCGAAAATGAAAGTAGCAGAGGTAAAACGGCACAAGTACCACCAGTGTGGCCACTAAAAAGTATTTTCGGTTACGACCGATGGATTGCCACAAGGGCGGAACGGAATAGGCGATCATCCCGGCCAGAAAGAATCCGAAGTAGAAAACAAAATAGGCCCAGTCGTGCACGAGGTCATGGGTCTCCTCCGGAAAAAATGGACGCAACAGAAACTGGCTATTGAGCAGCAGCAGGGCCGGAATAAAGAGAGCAGCCGCGGGAGACGCGAGCAACCACGCGCATTTTTCGCGAAACGAAGCCGAGCGTTCGCTCCGCAAATACTTCAAGAGCGGCAACGCCAGCAGCGAAAACAGAAACAAGTAAAAAATAAACCACAGATGGTGCCAACTCAGGCTTCCGCCATCGGGATACGGTTTGAATTCAAAAACCGTTTTGTAGAACTCGGCATAACTGGCATACTGTCCGATGCGCTCATAGTAAATCTGGGGCGGCACAACCACCAGCATCCCAAAGACCAGCGGCACAAACAGTCTGCGAAAGCGCTCAGCCGCGAACTGGCCCGGGGTACGCTTGCCCAAGGCCATAAACGTGCCCGCTCCGGAAATAAAAAGCAGCAACGGCATGCGGAAAAAGTGCGACCATACCATCCAGTATTGAAAAGATACGGTAGTCTCGTTGTTCTTCACGTGCCAGTCCCACGTGTTAAACCACATGCCGGTGTGATAGAAAAGCAGAAGAAGGATGGCGATGACACGGAGCCAGTCCAGATCGTAGCGTCTGGTGGGGTCAAGCGGTGCGGGGCGTTGAGTCATGTTCTTTTTTTGAGCAAAGGAACCGCTCCCGATGCACGCAAAAGACCGATTTTATCCACGGGAAGGACGATTTTATAAACTCGCACGCTGCCAACACGTCTTTTTGGCTGCACTATTCCAACCTTTTCGGGGCACAGGGGATCAAAGTCAGCAAGCCCATCAACCTATGAAAACACCCATTTTTCCTGCGCTCCTCGCCCTTGCCTGTCTTTTCGCGTGCGCGGAACAAGACCCGAAAGAAGGTATTGCCCCGGATGGTCAGAAGTGGCAATTGGTGCGAATGACGGGGTCGATGATCAATTCGGAAACCACCGGACCGGACATGGCATGGCAGGAATACATTGTCTTGGCGGCTGATGCCTCGTTCCTCAAATCGCGGCAGCAAAACGGACACGTAAAGGTAGCCCGGGGCAGCTACTCGCTTGCGACTGTAAACGATGAACAATATGTGGTGTTGAACTATACTTCGGGGTATGAGTTGAGGGCGAGTTGCCACAGTGGGTTGGCCGAAGAGCACGTGCGTGTTATCTCACCTACCAAAATGGTGGGTACGTGGAACATTTGCGATGGCCCGGGACTTGAGTACCAGCGGGTGGAAGAGAAAACTATCGAGTTTTAGACCTCCAATCGCTCGGTGTGTGGCCGGTGATTTTCTTAAACGCAGCGTTGAATGACGATTTGGAGCTGTAGCCTACCTGCTCGGCAATTTCTTCCACTTTGATGTGGGCGTGATCTTTCAGTCGTTGTTTGGCTTCCTCCACGCGGTATTCGGCCGTCATTTCAAAAAAGCTTTTGCCCAGCCCTTCATTGATTGCCTGCGAGAGCTGGTGCACCGATACATTTAAGTGGGCGGCCAGGGTGGGAAGCGAGAAGGTGATTTGCAAAAAGGGTTTTTGTTCGAGCATGTGGTTGTGCAAACGCTGCAGCAGTTGCTTGCGCTCGTCCGCGCCCATCAATGCATTTTTATAGCGCGGCTGACCCACCAAGGGCGGCCGTTGGAAAAAACCCGACTGCCGCACCACGTTAAAACTGACCAGGTAAATCACAAATGAAATATACACGGCCAAGAGATGGTCGCCCGTGTCATCACGATAAACGAGTTTGATCAATAAAATAAGCACCACAATCAAGGCAGACTGCACCAAGCCCGCGCGCAGTTGGCGCAACGTAGGGTGCACGGGGTGCCACAGCGATTCGCGATGAGCTCGAAAGGCACGGATGATGGCGAGCAACCCCATCACCAGGTACACGGCAAAATGGAGAAGCACCCATTCGCTGTGATACGGAGGACTGAAAAAATTTTCGTCTACCTCGTGGAACGCCAACCCAGGCGGATGATACGCCCCCACCCACGCATTGAATTTGACATCGGCCGACTGCAGCAAAAAGGGAACCTGCAACACCAGCCAAACCACGGCCACGATGAAATGCGCGTACGGTACACGGCCCGTGTTGCCATGGATGGTACGATGGATTGTGAGATAGAAGGTAGGTGCAATCAGGAAGGCGATGGACTCCGAATAGTCCACCAGCCAAAGGCAATGGATAATATAGCCCGTGTAACACAAAAAAATTTCCCACGTGCATGCGGCCATGGCCAATACCATGATACCCTGATATATGTTGACCTCGCGTTGCCGACTGGTTTTGGAAAAGAAAAACACGGACAAAAACACAGCCTGCACAATGCCCAGAAAAATGAAGACCGCAAAGGCGTCCAGTTGATAATTCATTGACGTTCGAAAGATAGGGGCAAAATGGCAAATCGTACCTTTGTGGGATGACAACCGAGGTAACACGCGCCACGCTGGCGGATGCCACCGCCATTCATCAGTTGGTCAATTCCGCCTACCGGGGCGAGGGCTCCAAACAAGGCTGGACCACCGAAGCCGATCTGCTGGACGGCACTCGTATAGACGAGGCGGCCGTGCGCGAGTTGATCCAACGGCCGGGCACCACCGTATTAACCTATCGCGAAGACGGGCGTATCATCGGGTGCGTGGAGCTGCGCGAAGAAGGAAACGGTTTATACCTCGGCATGTTGAGCGTGAACCCCACCACGCAAGGAAAAGGCATTGGCAAAAAGCTGATGGCCGCGGCAGAAGATCATGCCCAAACGCTCGGGCTCATGGCCATTTTTATGACGGTAATTTCCGTGAGGCAGGAACTCATTGATTGGTATGTGCGGCATGGCTATGAGTTTACGGGCGAACGCAAACCGTTTGTGGTGCCAGACGAGCGGTGGGGCATCCCCAAGCAAAAGCTGGAGTTTGTGGTGCTGCGCAAAGGGCTCTCACACCCACCGTTGCGATAGTACATCCACGGAGGCAACCCGCTTTTCAAGTTGTTTTTCTCGATCGTTAAGAGCCCGCATGCCCGCCACCAAGCCTTCTGCAGGGCAAAAAATCCACAACAAAAGTATCCCGTGCTACGTTGGAAGTATTACTTTTACGACCGTTTAACCGAAAACCCGCATATGACACAAAAAAGAGCCATTACAGTAGCCTATGGTGACGGCATTGGACCCGAAATCATGCAGGCTGCCCTCGACATCATCCAGGCCGCTGGAGCCCAATTGGATATCGAGGTAATTGAAATTGGTGAGAAAGTCTATTTGCGTGGCAACACCGCGGGCATCGAGCCCAGCGCGTGGGAGTCGCTGCGCAGAACCAAAGTATTTTTGAAGGCCCCCATTACCACCCCACAGGGCGGTGGTTTTAAAAGCTTGAACGTGACCACGCGCAAAATGCTGGGCCTGTATGCCAACGTGCGCCCGTGCACATCCTATTATCCCTATGTTGACACCAAACATCCCAAAATGGATTTGGTGATCGTGCGCGAGAACGAAGAAGATTTATATGCCGGCATCGAACACCAACAAACCGATGAAGTGGTGCAATGCCTGAAGCTCATCAGCCGCCCCGGCTGTGAGAAAATCGTGCGCTATGCCTTTGAATATGCGCGGCAGTACAACCGCAAAAAGGTGACATGCTTCACCAAAGACAACATCATGAAGCTCACGGACGGTCTCTTTCACAAAGTGTTTGATGAGATCGCAGCCGAATACAAAGACATCGAGAACGAACACTGGATCATTGACATCGGGGCCGCCAAGTTGGCCGACACGCCCGAAGCCTTTGACGTGATCGTGACGCCCAACTTGTACGGAGACATCATTTCCGACATAGCCGCGCAGATCACGGGCTCTGTGGGCCTGGCAGGCTCGGCCAACATTGGCGATGGCTGCGCCATGTTCGAGGCCATCCACGGGTCAGCCCCGCGCAGGGCCGGCCAGGATTTGGCAAACCCCTCAGGATTGTTGCTGGGAGCTGTGCAGATGTTGGTACACATCGGTCAGGCCGATGTGGCTTCCAACGTACACAATGCCTGGTTGGCCACGCTGGAGCAGGGCATCCATACGTATGACATCTACAAAGAAGGGGTGAGCAAGGAAAAGGTGGGCACCAAAGCCTTCGCCCAGGCGGTGATTGCGCGCATGGGTACCAAGCCTGAAAAATTTGCCCCGGTGGCATACAAAGCCGCGGCCACCATCAGCATCAAACCTTCGCCCACCAAGGTAGCGAAGAAAGAACTGGTTGGGGTAGATGTGTTCATCCACTACAAAGACCGCGACCCCAACAAATTGGGCGCTGCCATCCGTGGCTTCAAAGCAGGGCAAATGAACTTCAACATGATTACCAACCGGGGGGTTAAAGTGTACCCCGATGGATTTGAGGAAACGTTTTGCACCGACCATTGGCGGTTGCGTTTCAAAAACGAGGAGATGAAGCCTTCGACCTATACCGATGTGATGGAACTGCAAAAGCAGGTGATGCAGGCGGGATTTGATATCATCAAAACCGAAAACCTATACACGCTGGATGGAAAACCCTCCTTCTCCCTCGGACAAGGACAGTAATGCGATAGCCCAGCTCCGTTCCCGGTTTGAGGGACGGAAACTGGTCATCGCCACCATGCATGGCAAAGAAAAGGTGATGGCTCCGCTCGTGAGCCGTCACCTTTTTGTTTTGCCCGAAGTGGCACCCGTCAATACCGATGTGTTTGGCACCTTCACCGGTGAAATCGCGCGCGTTGATGATCCCTTGACCACGCTGCGAAAGAAAATAGAGCAAGCATTGGAGCTCACGGGCGAAACGCTGGGCCTCGGCAGCGAAGGATCTTTTGGCCCACACCCTGCCCTGCCGTGGGTGCCGGCCGATCACGAATGGGTCATGTTGATTGACCGAGACCATCAATGGGAGGTGCATGCCAGCATCATCAGCACCGACACCAACTATGCACAGGCGACTGTTGCGAACTTGGACGAACTTCGTCTGTTTGCCGAAGCGGCTCGCTTTCCGGGTCATGGCCTCATCCTGCGCCTAGCGGATAGCACATTGATCAAAGACATTACCGATTGGGACGTGCTTACACCACTCGTAACATCCCGTTTCAAAACAGGCGAAGGCGTACAGGTGGAAACTGACATGCGTGCGCACCGAAATCCGCTGCGCATGCGCGTGATAGAGCAAGCCACGCAGTCCTTAATCGAAAAGACTTATTCGCTGTGCCCGCGATGCAGCACACCCGGATTTTCCGTGGTGGAGCACGAGCCGGGGCTGCCGTGCGAACAATGCGGGTCGCCCACACGGCTGACCCAAACCGAGGTATGGAAATGCCTGCATTGCCAATACAGCGATAGCAAACGCGTGGCCGCCTCCACGGCCAGTGCCATGTATTGCGACTTCTGCAATCCTTAAAAGCGCTGCGCGCGCACGCGCGAATCTGTTACCTTTGGTTTTCAACTTTTACCTGATGAAAGCCGCTGTCGTTGTCCTGACCCTTTTCCCCCTTTGGGTGTGCGCCCAAAAGGCACGTAGTTACTCCACCGTTACCGAGGAGCTTTCGCAAAAGGTGGTGGCTACGCCCGTGGAAACCAAGCCCTACCGGCTGGCCGTAGTTCCGTTTAAACCCACCCGGTTTTCCACCGAAACCTCAACCCAGTTTGGCGACTACCTGACGGAAACCGTCATCGGCTCACTGGATGGGCACCCCAACCAAATCAAACTGTTTGAACGCACCCGCCTGGATGCCATCTTGAAAGAACAGGAGTTTTCGCTCACCGATTTGATGAAGCCCGCAGCGGCCTTGAAGCTGGGCCAACTGGTGCCCATTGATGTGTTGCTGTCGGGTACGTACACCAAACTCAAGTCGTACATTGACGTCAGCGCGCGATTGATCGATGTGGCGTCTGGCGAAATCATCATGAGCTACAACGGACGCATACGCATCGACAAAAACCTGGCGGCTATTTTCAAGGCCGATGCGGCCGTGGCCACTTCCCCGGCCACTACTGCCGCCCCCGCCCCACCGGTGCAAATCACAATCAACAACAGTAACACCCTGCCGGACGACAAACGATCGCCTACGCGCGAAGAGCAATGCAAGAGGCAGGTGGCGGAGTTTCGAAAAAAACTCGATGACCTGAGCGCTGCGGAGAAAATCGAGGCCGTGGTGCGCGAAGCCGTGCGTACCCCTTTTGATAACTATTGTGGAGTGCTTCACTATGATGTGATGTCCACCTTCTCGCGATTCAAGATCAATCACCCCGCATACCACGCCTTCCTGGTGCAAACGTTGGATACGATCGCGCTCCCCACCCGCGATGACCGCGCCTATGAGATTGTGCGCTTTTTGGCGGCTGACCAATCCGTTGACGAAAAAGAGTGGAAGGCTTCGCTGCACGCCATGGAACGCGTGGGCAACTATTCTTTGTCTTCGTACCTCCATACCTTGCTGGTCAAACCCCTCTATCCTGATCCTACCGTGGCCGTCAAACGTGTGGATGAGTTCATGCAGCTGGCCTTGCAGGGCAAGGTGGGATTGCCGAGGCCGCTGGCGTTTGAAAATGTTTTTTTGGAAACGATGGAAGGGCTGCGGGGCCATGCCGGGTTGGGCACCCACGTGTACCGCGCCTATGCCGCACGCCTGCAGCCCGATGCCCGGCAGCAAGCAGAAGTGTACCACGCGCTAGACAGGCTTTATGAAGAAGAAAAGCGGCCGGAGACAAAAACCGAGATCATCGGCTGGATCGCGGACTTTTTTGGGCAACAACGCTACGAGAAAGCCCATGAGCATTTGTATGAATTTGTAGGACAGTTTCAACTGACCGATTACGAAGACCGAAACGAAACCATACGGTTACATTTTCCGGAGAGAGACCTACCGGTGCTGGTTGGCCGTTGCCGGGATTTGCTGGCGGAGTATGCCGTGGCCACCCCGTATCCTTCGCAGCGTACCGACCGCATTTATTTTTGTGTACGCTACGGCATCCCCATTCCGGGCGTCATCCCCACGCTGCCCGAAGCGGCCGCCATCTTGCGCGGCACCCAGGTGGAAGAGCAATACCGGGTGATGGACTTGCTGGTGCGCATGGGCGATAAGCCGCGCAGCCTCGAAGCGGAGTTGATAGGCCTATTCGGCAAGCGGTCGTTGGAGCAAAAGGAGAAGCTGGGTGCGGTACAAACCCTGGCTATCCGGGTGCTTGGCAACATCGGCACCAGCCAGCGCGCAGCCATCGACTACATGATCGGTACCCTGACGCAGTACAACCCGGCAACAGACGCCTCGGAAGAAGCCTTGGTGAAAATAGGCAAGCCGGCCGTGCCACTCCTCGTCAGCCGTTTGGACAAAACCACCGATCAGGACGGGGGACTGCAATACCAACTGGTGACCATCCTGGGGAAGATTGGCAAGCCGGCCGCAACAGCGGCACCGGCCATCCAACGGGTCTTAAAAATCAACCCCAACAAAGAAGTCGTGTATGCAGCCGAGGCGGCCTTGCAGGCGATACGGTAAGGCCGCATCCGTGCTTTCAATCGGTTCCTGCCGGCCCTCGGACGGGGTAGAGAGGGTGCTATGAATTGGCTGTGTCGGGTACTCACATGACCATGCGTTTTATGACGTGTGCTTTGAGGGTTTATTTCTCTTGAGACGAAATGCCTTCAGATTCTTTTCATCCCGCAGGGGGGTGGGAGTGTTCTTTGACTTTTCTCTGGACTCTTTGACGAAAGAATTCAAAGAATCTAACCCCGCGCAGCAGAGACAAAACGCACAACTGAGCCAACGGCAAGAAGCCATTAATCGTCTTCATACCCGTAATTAATAACTTTCATCCTCCGGTCTGAGCCATCACATCGATCGGCTATACTATTTTTACTCTATGATTGAAATCAAACATCTGAAGCTGGTAGACACGGTCTCAAAAGTGGGTTCCCTCACAAAAGCGGCCGAGGGATTATTTCTGACACAATCTGCCCTCAGCCATCAACTGAAAGAATTGGAAAGCTATCTCGG
Organism: Cyclobacteriaceae bacterium; assembly: GCA_025455015.1. Taxonomy (GTDB): domain Bacteria; phylum Bacteroidota; class Bacteroidia; order Cytophagales; family Cyclobacteriaceae; genus ELB16-189. The sequence goes on from JALONI010000074.1 coordinate 15,194, forward strand.
TATTGAAATTTTTCACCGGGTCAACAACCAGCTTCACTTCACGCCTGCGGGCAAGGAGTTTCTCGAAGCGGGAAAAGACATTCTCCAACAACTGACAATACTTGAAAACAGGCTACAACAACTCAGCAAGGATCAGCTCAAGAATTACATTCATGGCTATTCCGAGGAAGAAACAAAACGCCTGAATGATCAAGCGACCTCTATCGCTGAACTGCTTCATTGGGATTCCTTCTGGCCACACGGGTCCGTTGTACTGGAGGCCGGGTGTGGTGTTGGCGCACAGACCGGTATCATCAGCCCTAAAAATCCTGAGGTAAAATTTGTTTGCATTGATCTCTCAGAAAAATCATTGTCGAAGGCAACGCAAATGGTGAATGAACTTGGCCTCGGGAATGTTGAACTTATTCGTGCCGATGTTTTTGAGATACCCTTTGCGGATAATCATTTTGATCATGTATTTGTTTGCTTTTTGCTGGAACATCTTTCGGCCCCTGGCAAAGCACTGCTCGAGTTAAAACGCGTTTTAAAACCCGGAGGCACCATCACCGTGATTGAGGGCGATCACGGCTCGACCTATTTCCATCCCGACAGTCAGTATGCTCGAAAAGCAATCGAGGCACAGGTCTCTCTCCAAAAATACAATGGGGGCAACGCCAACATCGGTCGCGAACTCTACCCTCTACTCACTGCTGCCGGCTTCACCGATGTACACACGAACCCCCGGATTGTCTATGTGAACGACTCCAAACCCGCTATGGTCGATCTTTTCACCCGAAACACATTCACCGCGATGATCAAAGGCGTTGCGGAAGAAGTTATTTCCAAAAACTTCATTACGAAAGATGATTTTGACAAAGGCATCAGGGACCTGTATCGCACGACAGAAGGTGGTGGAACGTTTTGTTATACGTTTTTTAAAGTGATGGCGCGAAAGGCGTAAGTTTGTACGTTAGAAAATAGATTAGCCAAAGAAGGCAATTGATTTTGTCCCGTTTTCGTTGATTTATTCGAAACACCTTCGGGGCGATTCTGTGGGACTGATGTCAGGGTTGTGATTTGCTTTCAGATTTTTTTTTGTAGGAGTGTTCTTTGACGGATTGTCTCGCTCAAGGTGAGGTGATTTGCTCCTGTCTGTCGACAGGCAGGTTCAAATTGTGTTCTTTGATAGATTGCGTACAGAGCAGACCTTGCAAGGCACACCGCCTGCTACGTTGTGATTTGCTTTCAGATTGTGTTCTTTGATAGATTGCGTACAGATGTATTGTCGTTACTCTCTTCAGCGATCCTGTTGTGATTTGCTTTCAGATTGTGTTCTTTGATAGATTGCGTACAGACCCGATTAATGATGAAAGCCACCACCACATGTTGTGATTTGCTTTCAGATTGTGTTCTTTGATAGATTGCGTACAGAGATGAGTTCGAAATTGTGTCCCTCGAGGGTGTTGTGATTTGCTTTCAGATTGTGTTCTTTGATAGATTGCGTACAGATTCCATACTTTCAAATAGTTCAACGGAACGTTGTGATTTGCTTTCAGATTGTGTTCTTTGATAGATTGCGTACAGAGATTGGCGATGTGGCTACTGCGAATCCTCTGTTGTGATTTGCTTTCAGATTGTGTTCTTTGATAGATTGCGTACAGAGCGGATGTGTTTGGAATCTACTACGCCAATGTTGTGATTTGCTTTCAGATTGTGTTCTTTGATAGATTGCGTACAGATCTACCTGGCTCCACGCGCAATCTTTGGTGGTTGTGATTTGCTTTCAGATTGTGTTCTTTGATAGATTGCGTACAGAGTGATGCCGCCAGCAGTGCGCCTTTTAGACGTTGTGATTTGCTTTCAGATTGTGTTCTTTGATAGATTGCGTACAGACTGCCGCTATCTTCATCTACTAGCGTTATCGTTGTGATTTGCTTTCAGATTGTGTTCTTTGATAGATTGCGTACAGAGGGTTTACGTGCACGTCCCGGCACAAGTACGTTGTGATTTGATAGATTGCGTACAGATTCACCACATCTTTGATGAGGTTGGTGCCCGTTGTGATTTGCTTTCAGATTGTGTTCTTTGATAGATTGCGTACAGAGCGAGCTGACCGGCAAGAAGCTGGCCGAGGGTTGTGATTTGCTTTCAGATTGTGTTCTTTGATAGATTGCGTACAGATGCGTATAAAGAATTTCGGTCTGTGTTCGAGTTGTGATTTGCTTTCAGATTGTGTTCTTTGATAGATTGCGTACAGAGTGGAGACTGTGAGAGTAGTAGTTTTCATAGTTGTGATTTGCTTTCAGATTGTGTTCTTTGATAGATTGCGTACAGACTGCATAAAGTTGGGCCAGTCATTCATCCAGTTGTGATTTGCTTTCAGATTGTGTTCTTTGATAGATTGCGTACAGAACAATGTGGCCGACACCAACTACACAGGATGTTGTGATTTGCTTTCAGATTGTGTTCTTTGATAGATTGCGTACAGACGCCATTGCAAGTAAACAGCCTCGGCCGCTGTTGTGATTTGCTTTCAGATTGTGTTCTTTGATAGATTGCGTACAGAGCAACGTCAAAAACAATGCGCTAAAGCGTGTTGTGATTTGCTTTCAGATTGTGTTCTTTGATAGATTGCGTACAGATTGGCGTGGTGTGCCTCTGAGCCGATGTCGGTTGTGATTTGCTTTCAGATTGTGTTCTTTGATAGATTGCGTACAGAAGGCTGGCGCAGCAGCGAAGCGGCCCGGCAGTTGTGATTTGCTTTCAGATTGTGTTCTTTGATAGATTGCGTACAGAAACGTCTTAATACTGGAGTATATGACGAGTGTTGTGATTTGCTTTCAGATTGTGTTCTTTGATAGATTGCGTACAGAACAACCAGATGCGCGAGTTATCGGATGTGTGTTGTGATTTGCTTTCAGATTGTGTTCTTTGATAGATTGCGTACAGATCCATGAGTAAGTTCAAATATTCGTAACAGTTGTGATTTGCTTTCAGATTGTGTTCTTTGATAGATTGCGTACAGATTATTAACTGTAAGCTGGCTGAGAATATTGTTGTGATTTGCTTTCAGATTGTGTTCTTTGATAGATTGCGTACAGAATCGAACATGAAAAGGAGAAGATTTGGCAAGTTGTGATTTGCTTTCAGATT
>JALONI010000075.1 GCA_025455015.1 Cyclobacteriaceae bacterium
TTTGGGGGTTTTCTTCCGCGTTGTCGGCCGGGATGACGTCTTGTTTCTCCAGGGCCTCAAAGTAACGGGGGAACTTCTCCAGCAGCAGTTCTTCCTCCACCCGGTGCCGCTGCTGGACCGCATCGTACAACACCAAACAAGAAATGCTTTTCCGATCGGCCTGATATGCCCAAATGCTGACGCGCTCGGTGCGAAGGCTATCGGCAACCACGCGGGTGATGTGCCGGATGGCTTCGTCAAAACGCCCGAGGTTGATGGCGCGGCTTTTGGAGATGGCCAGCAGCGTTTTCCAATGGCGCTCGAGCACCCGCGAACGTTCCGCGATCTCGTTCACGCGCATCGTCAGCAGGTCGTTCATCTTATCGATGCGAACATTTTGCTGTATGAGCAGCGTATTTTGGCGTTGGATAAAATCGCTTTGCGACTGAATTTCATACTGCTGCTTTTGCAGCGTTTCGTTTTGCGCCACGATTTCTTTTTCACGCTGCACCAAATAATCATTTTTCTCTTTTACCTCGCGCACCAGCGCGAGCTGCGCGCGGTAAAACAGATAGGAAAACAAAAACACGATCAACACCAGGCCCACGTGGGCCAGTGCCGAGCGCAGGTCTCCGCCCACGTCCAGGTTGGGTTGCGCATCCTTGAAGAAGAAAAAGAAAAAAATGACCGACAGCACCGAAACGGCCATCCACCCCCGGGCGGCCGGCAAACCGATCAGCAAGTTGGCCATCAACGGCATGAGCGCGAGCCACGGCAGCACCAGCGAAAACACACCGCCCGAATAGGCAATGCCCAGGCAAAAGCCCGCCCACATCACGCCAATGCAAACGTGGGCCAACACTGCCAGCGGAAGTCGGCTCCGAAAAAGCCAAAGCCCCGCCACAATCACCAATGAAAACACAAAGAAGAACACGCGGGGTACGTGAAAGCCCAACCACGGATGCAGCAAGCCATAAGTCAACGAGATGAACGCCTCGGTCAACGAAAACTGAATGACCGTGCGGGCCGTGGCCCGTTGCGCGGGGTTGATAAACCGGTGGGTCAAATAGTGATAGAAAGCTTCCATCGGACGCGTTGCCAGCCGAAGATAGAGAAGGAATTCCACACGTTATCCAAGGCCGCTTAGATTTGTTTTTGGGCCCGCCTAAAGCGGCAAGCGAACGGTGAACAAACTCCCCTTGGAAGACGTAGCCTCCAGCGAAATGGTGCCTCCGAGGCGATCGACCAGTGTTTTGACGATGGCCAATCCGAGGCCGTTGGAGCTCTCGCCCGCGGTGGGGCGCGCACTCAGCTTGGTGAACTTGCCAAAAAGGCGCGCCTGATCGGCCGGTGAAAAGCCCGGCCCCTGATCGCGTACGCGCAGCACCAACTCATCCCCCTCCCGTAAAATGTTTACCCGCACTTCTTTGCGAGGGGTGGAAAACTTGATGGCGTTTGACACGAGGTTGTCCACCACGCGCCCCAGGTAGTTTTCGTCCGTGGGCACCGATCCGATGGGCGTGTAGTCAAAGTGCAAATCAATTTCTTTGGCCTGGGCGGCTGGCTGCCAGATCTTCAAGCGCTCGCCTATCAGCACCACCGGGTCCAGTTCGGTTTTCGCTACGGGTTGTGCTTTTGCCTCCAAAGACGAAACGTCCAACAAGTCAGTAATGAGGTCAGCGGCAGACTGGGTGCTTTTGCGCAGGTGGTGGATGTATCCCTTTTGTGCTTCGTTGAGGCCGCCTTCCATCTCGATGAGGTGAACCAGTCCGCGAATTTGATTCAAGGGCGATCGGAAATCATGGGCCACAATGCCAAGCAGCGTATCTTTTTCCCGGTTAAGGTCGGCCAACTGCCGGTTTTGGTCGGCCAGCAGGCGATTGGATTGGCGCTGGCGGTGGGCATAATATCGTTGCAAAACGACCATCACACCAATGGATGCCAGCAGCGTCCATAACAAAATGTTTTGAACGCGTTGTTTGGTGATCAGCGCCTCGGCCTTCTCGCGCTCAGTCTTCAGCCGTTCGTTCTCCAAGTCTTTTGCTTCCATTTGAAGTTGAAACTCGAGCCGTTCAATTTTCAGCAGCAGGTCTTTGTTTTCCAGGCGTGATTTTAAAAGACTGGCCAATTGCTCGTATTCGTTGGCCCGTGAATAGTTTTTGCGCGAATTGTAAATGGCGGCCAAGCGCATGGCGGCTTCGTATTCGGGCTGCGCCATCCCCGCCAGGCGGGCCACGGTGATCAGCTCTTCAAAAATGGCGGAGGCTTGTGCCAAGTCGTTCTTGCGTTGGAAATAATCGCCTTGCAACAACCGGGCGCGCACGTAAATGCGCGAATTGTTGGCGCGCGAAATCTGATCTAAAGCCTGCAGCACCTGCTTGGCCTTTAGAAACGCCTCTTCCACCTGATGGTTACTCCACAAAATTTCGGCCGTGGCGATGTCCAACTCCACCCGCGTGACGTTGTCTTTTTGCCCGTTCAAAATAGAATCGGCCTGCGCCAACCGCACCAACGCCTTGGGGTGATTTCCCGTGGTTTGATACAGCAGGGCCATCTCCATCAACGAAGACACCATGGACCGTGTGTTTCCCAGGGCGGCCCGCAGCGTATAGGCTTTTTCGCTCATCTCTACTGCCTTGTCGTATTCGCCTTGCGACTTAAAAACATTGGCCAAGCTGCGGTACACATAAGCCAGGCCCGACTGATCGCGGATGTAAGCAAAAATTTTCTCCGCACGCGAAAAGTCGTCATAGGCGCGGCTCAGATTGCCATAGTCAAAAAACATGCGGCCCCGGTTGTTGAGCCCATGCGCCCATTGGACGGAATCGTTCTGCTCGGTCGCAAGCGCAACGGCCTGTTCGTGGTAGTCGAGCGCTTCTTTGAATTGCCCCTTGCTGGTGTACGCAAGCCCGATAAAACTCAGCGGCCTGGACAGATTTTTTTGCAGTTGGAGTTTTTTGCCGAGCTCAAAGGCTTCGCGGCAGTAGCGAAGGGTGCTGTCGGGGTAGGAGTAGCGATACTCAAACCCCAGCCAGGTAAGCGTTTCAAAGCGGTCGGGCCCGGTCGAGGCGGCCAATCGTTGCCGTAAACTGTCTACCACGTGTGCGTTCTGACCCTCCAACACGTGTGGGGCCCCGACCAACACCAAGACCGCGCTAAGCAACCAACGAAACCAAGCCATACGAACAACCCTAGGCGCAAAAGTAGCGCTCCTTCCCATCTTGAATTCGCACGGATGCCGTAAAACCTTACACGAAACCTTTTTCATAGCCAGGCGACAAAAGTCATCAGTCCTGCTCGGTAAAGTCGAGGTCTTTGTGAAAGGTTTCCTCGGTGAAATAAAATGCCACCAGAGTAATGCCGAGGGTAATCAGCCCCGTCACGATTCCGCTTTGCACCAAGGGCCAACCCCACGTTTTTTGAAAAAGGTTGAGAAACAGCAGGTTGATGAGTGGCAAGGCACCCCGCACCATGTTGGGGATGGTGGTGGCGGCCGTGGCCCTCAGGTTGGTGCCAAACTGCTCGGCCCCCATGGTCACAAAAATCGCCCAAAAGCCAGTGCTGAAGCCCAGCGCCAAACATACGCCATACATGGTGGCGTCACTCGTGTTTGCCGGGCTGAAAAAAAACACCAGCGCGACTAGGGAGAGCAGGTAAAACGTCAGCAAGGCTTTTTTGCGGCTTTGAAAATATTGACTGAGCAGCCCGACCGCGATATCGCCCACGGCAATGCCGGCATAGGCAAACATAATGGAGCGCCCCGAGTCGATGGTTTTACTGCCAAACATGGCCTCGCCAAACTTGTCGCTTTGGTTCACCAAGATGCCAATGACGTACCACGTGGGTAGTCCGATGAGGATGGCCAACAGGTATTTTTTGAAACGCGTGGCGCTGGTGAAAAACAGGCGGAAGTCGCCCCGCGCCACCCCGCGCTCTTTGAGCTGTGTGAACATGCCCGATTCGGCCACCTTTACGCGCAACAGGAGCAACAAAATGCCCAGCCCCCCTCCGATCTTGTAACACAGACGCCAATCGTCTGTGAATTGAAAGGTATAATACGCCACCACCGCCCCACTCAGGCCGATGCCCGCCACCAACGAAGTGCCAATGCCGCGTTTGTTTTGTGGCAGCAGTTCGCTCACGAGCGTGATGCCGGCCCCCAATTCGCCTGCCAGGCCCAACCCCGCCACAAAGCGACACCAGGCATACTGATCCACCGTTTGGACAAAACCCGTAACAAAATTGGCTACCGAGTATAAAATGATGGAACCAAAAAGTACGGACAGCCGCCCGCGTTTGTCACCCAGCACCCCCCACAGAATGCCCCCGATCAGCAGGCCCACCATCTGCCAGTTGATGACTTTTGTACTGTCGGCCAGCATGGTGGCATCGGTGGTGCCCACATCGCGCAGGCTGGGGGCTTTTACGATGGTGAACAGCAGCAAGTCATAGATGTCCACAAAATAGCCGAGGGCCGCCACAATGACGGGTATGCTAAAAAAAGGACGGAGGGATTTGTCATTCATTGACGGGCACTTTTTGCCTTGAAAGTAAGTCAAAATTGACTGAAATTGACTCGTCTGCCCGTCAATGCCGCACGCGGCCCTCCTCACCTTTCCAAATTAGGCCACTCATCAAAATCCCGCCTTCTCCTCTTCAACTATTTGCTATCTCGTAGCCAAAATATTCTCACATGAAGCAATTTCTCTTCTTTTTACTTCTGGCCTGTGGCGTGGTGTTTGTCGCGGAAGCGCAAAAAAAGTCGGCCCCTCCCGCCAAGGCCACGCTCAGCTATGACGAAAAATTGTACAACGCCATGGAATGGCGCAGCATCGGCCCCTATCGCGGGGGGCGCTCGGCCGCGGTCACAGGCGTACCGGGCAAGCCTAACCTCTACTACTTTGGTGCCACAGGCGGGGGCGTATGGCGTACCACCGATGCGGGCAACTCATGGGAAAATATCTCCGATGGATTTTTTGGCAGCTCGATTGGTGCGGTGGCGGTGAGCGAGTGGGATAACAACGTGATCTATGTGGGCGGTGGCGAGAAGACCGTGCGCGGCAATGTGTCGGCCGGCACGGGCATGTACAAATCCACCGATGCGGGAAAAACATGGCAGCCTATCGGCCTGAAAGACTCCAAACACATTTCGCGCATACGCATCCATCCCAAAAACCCTGATGTCGTGTATGCGGCCGTCATGGGCGACTTGTTTAAATCGTCTGAAGAGCGGGGCGTGTACCGCTCGGCTGACGGTGGTAAAACGTGGGAGCGCAAACTCTTTGCCAATGCCGATGCAGGGGCGGTGGACTTGTGCTTTGACCCCAACAACGCGCGCATTTTGTATGCCACCACCTGGCGTGTGCGCAGAACACCCTATAGCTTAGAAAGCGGAGGTGCCGGCTCTGCCCTGTGGAAGAGCACCGATGGAGGCGACACGTGGACCAACATCACCCAAAACGAAGGGCTGCCCAAAGGCATTTGGGGCATTGTTGGGGTGGCCGTTTCGCCTGTGAACAGCAACCGTTTGTATGCCATCATTGAAAATGACAACGGGGGCGTGTACCGCTCCGATGATGCGGGCAAAACCTGGCGCAAGATGAATGATGACCGCAACCTGCGCCAACGCGCCTGGTACTACACCCGGATTTATGCCGACACCCAGGAAGAAGACATCGTCTATGTGCTCAATGTTTCGTACCACCGCTCGAAAGACGGAGGCCGCAGCTTTCAAAGCTACAATGCGCCCCATGGCGACCACCACGATCTGTGGATAGCGCCCGAGGACAATCAGCGGATGATCATTGCCGATGACGGAGGCGCCCAAGTGTCGTTTGATGCAGGCGACAACTGGACTACCTACCACAACCAGCCTACGGCACAGTTCTATCGCGTGACCACCGACAATGCCTTTCCCTACCGCATCTACGGTGCGCAGCAGGACAACTCCACGTTGCGGGTGGCGCACCGTACCGATGGTTTCTCCATTGGCGAGCGCGACTGGGAGCCCACAGCCGGTGGTGAAAGCGGCCATATCGCAGTGGACCCGCTCAACAACGATGTGGTGTATGGCGGTAGCTATGATGGCTTCCTCACGCGCGTAAACCATGCCACGGGCGAAGAGCGCAACATCAACCCCTGGCCCGATAACCCCATGGGCCACGGAGCCGAAGGCGCCAAGTATCGCTTTCAGTGGAACTTCCCCATTTTCTTTTCGCCCCACAATCCGAAAAAATTGTACGCGGCCTCGCAGCACTTGCATGTAAGCTACAATGAAGGTGCCTCGTGGGAATTGGCCAGCCCCGACTTGACCAAAAACGATGCGAGCAAGATGGGGCCTTCCGGAGGGCCGATCACCAAAGACAACACGAGTGTGGAATACTATTGCACCATCTTCGCCCATCTTCGCAGTGGGCGAATCTCCGTATGAAAAAGATCTGATCGTGGCCGGTTCAGACGATGGCCTGCTGCACCTCACCCGTGATGGCGGCAAAAACTGGAGTGAGATCACCCCCACCGGCATGCCCGACTGGATGATGTTTAACAGCGTAGAGTTTGATCCCCACGCCAAAGGCAGTTTGTATGTTGCCGGAACACGTTACAAACTGGGTGACTACGAGCCTTATCTGTACAAGTCAAAAGACTATGGCAAAACCTGGACGAAGATCACAGACGGCATCAAAGCGCCTCACTTCACACGCGTGTTGCGCGTAGACCCCAAGCGGCCCGGCCTGTTGTATGCAGGCACCGAGTACGGCATGTATATTTCGTTTGACGATGGCAGCAGTTGGAAATCCCTCCAGTTGAATTTGCCCACCGTACCCATCACCGACCTGACCATCAAAAACGACAATCTGATTGCGGCTACGCAAGGAAGAAGCTTCTGGTTGATTGATGATCTGACTCCGTTGCACCAACTCAACGAGGCGGTGGCCAAAGCCGATTTCCATTTGTACAAGCCGATGGCCAGCTACCGGATGAACGGAGGCGCGGGCGGCTGGCGCGGGGCACCGAAAAACGAAGGGAAAAATCACCCCAATGGCGTTACCGTGCATTTCTATCTGAAAGATACCGCACAGGCCACGGCTTCATTGGAGATATTGGAGGCTAACGGAACGCTGATTAAAAAATATGCAACCAAGCCCGACAAGAAAGCCAAAGAAGAGGCGATGAAAATCAAAGCCGGCATGAACAAATTCAATTGGAACATGCGCTATGCCGATGCGGAAGGATTTGACGGCCTGATCATGTGGGCAGCGGGCTTAACCGGGCCGAAAGTAGCACCGGGCACGTACAAAGCACGGCTGACCGTTAACGGCAAAACGCAGGAAACGGAATTTGACGTGGTGAAAGACCCGCGCACGAGTGGCACGTTAGACGACATCAACGCGCAGGTGGCCTTCCAACTGATGGTGCGCGACAAGGTGACGGAAACCCACAAGGCCATCAAGAAAATACGGACGGCACGCGAGCAAATCAACCGCGTAACCGAACCGATGAAAGGCAAGGCCGACATGAAGGAAGTGACCGACCTGGCCAAGAGCATGCTTGACGACATGAAGAAAATTGAAGAAGCGCTCTATCAAACCAAGAACCGCAGCGGACAGGATCCGCTCAACTTCCCCGTGCGCCTGAACAACAAGCTGGCCGCGCTCAGTGGCGAAACGGATGGTTCGGACTTTGCCCCTTCGGCACAGGTGAAAGACGTGTACAAAGAAGTGAGCGAAAAAATTGATGCGCAACTGCGCGCCTTGGATGCCCTCTTCAAAGAGCGTGTGCCCAAGTTCAACGACTTAGTCAAACAAAAGCAAGTGAACGCGATTGCGCTGGAGGCGTTGTAGGTGGTTGGCGGATGACGAAGAGAGAGGCTGCCGCCACGGGGGCAGCCTCTTTTTTTTCAGCCGGGTATGGATCACTTCTTACGCATCACCATCAACCCATCGCGCACGGGCAGCAGAATATTCTCCACGCGCTGGTCCTCCTTAATTTTTTGATTGAATTCCAGCAACGCCCGCGTGTCTTTGTCGGGCTTGGACTCCACCACTTTCCCGCTCCACAAAACATTGTCGGCAATCAGATACCCTCCGCTGGTCACCTTTTCAATGACCAAATCAAAGTACAGGCTGTAACTTTCCTTGTCGGCATCAATGAATACGAGATCAAACACCTCAGGCAAGGTGGGGATGATGGCCCGCGCATCGCCTATCCGGTAGTCGATGCACGCCTCCATGCCGGCCTCGGCAAATGCCGTGCGCACCCGGGTTTCCAATTCCTCGTTTTTATCGAGCGTGATGACCTTGCCCCCCGCAGCCAGGCCTTCCGCCAAACACAAGGCCGAGTAGCCGGTGTACGTGCCGATTTCCAACACGCACCGCGGTTCTATCATGTGGCTGACCATAGCCAAAAAACGGCCTTGCAAATGGCCCGATAGCATGCGGGGCATTAACACGTGGGCGTGCGTGTCGCGGTCGATATCTTTTAGGATTTTGCCCTCGGGCGTGGTGTGTGCCTCGCAATAGGCCTGTAGGCGTGGATCAATCATGCCTCGGCTTCGGGCATCATGGTGAGATAACTCATTCGGCTTTCGCGAAACATGTTGTACGCGACTTCCTGTAGCCGCTCGGCCGACATCTCTTTAATTTCTTTGAACCAATCGTTCATGGGTATGATGTCACCGCTGTCCAGCAGATTGCGCGCCATTTGCATCATGAAACCCATGTGGCTTTCGGCTGCCATGGCCAACTGGCCCAACATCTGCTCCTTGGCGGCCGCCAGTTGTTTTTTGCCCAGCGGCTCTTTGCGCAACTTGGCCATTTCCTGATCCACCAGTTCAATGCTGCGCGCTACCTGTGCCGGGTCGGTGCCAAAGGTGATGTTGAACAACCCGGTGTCAGTGTAGGGCACGTAGTTGGCGCCCACCGAATACACAAACCCATACTTTTCGCGCAGGGCCATGTTCAACCGCGAGTTCATACCCTGCCCCCCCAATATGTTGGTGAGCATAAAGAAGGCTCCGCGTCTGTTGTCTTTGATGGAAAAAGCCGGACGGCCAATGGCCACGCGCGCCTGTTTGATGGGACGTTTCAGCTCCACGATGCGCGGTTTGTAGCCGGTAAATTTCTTTCTGCGCTGGCGCGCTTTCATTTTTGGAATACGCCCCAGGTATTTTTCCGCCAGGCGCACCACCAACTCCGAGGGCACATTGCCCACGCATGAAAACACAATGCGGCTGGTGTCCATGTGGCTGCGCACAAACTCGGTAAAGTCGCGCCTGCGAAAAGTGCGCACCGTTTCCTGCCGCCCCAGGATGTTCATGCCCAGGGGATGATTGCCAAACACCACAGCGTCAAATTCATCCTGCAACGAGTCGTCCGGGTCATCGTCATACATGGACATCTCCTCCAGGATCACCTGCCGCTCCTTTTCGATTTGGTGCTTCGGAAAAATGGAATCAAACGTGATGTCGGTCAGCAGTTCGATGGCACGCTCGATGTACTCATCGCGCAGCGAGGCATAGAACAAAATGCGCTCTTTGTCGGTAAAGGCGTTTAGTTCGCCCCCGAGCGACTCCAGCCGGTTCAAAATGTGGAACGACTTGCGCTTGCGGGTGCCTTTGAAGGCCATGTGCTCCCAAAAATGTGCAATTCCTTGATTATCAGTGTTTTCGTCTCTACTCCCAATATCCAGCATAATACCGCAGTGCACAATGCGGGTAGCCCCCACGCGGCTGTGGGCCACGCGGATGCCGTTAGAGAGCGTATGGATGGTAAACTTGCGCATCGGGGCAGCAAAGAAACAAGAGGTAACGATATAGACAAACGAGGCTCCAAAAATGTTCCGCGTGCGGACAAGAATGCCCGTAAACGGTCATCTGCTTGATTTTCAGCTCGTTTCTATCGAAAATAACGCGATTTTGCTGGCACGACAATTGAAAAATAAACCAAAAACAGACCCATGGAAACCAACGTAAAAGCCTGCTTTACCATCACGTTTACCGATGAACAATACAGCCGCGCCAGAGCCTATGTGGCCGATATGCGCCAGCACCCGCAGCGTGTGTACTGGAGCGGCAAGGAAGGCAAAACAGATGACGAGTTGGTCATTGAACAAATTGCGCACCGCGTGCTTTCCGGCTTCTACAACGATGATCCGCTGCGGGCCGCGCGCCACATCATCAAGATGGACAGCATGACCACCTCCTAAAGGGCCTCCAGCACTTTCTGAATGAGCGACTCCACCACCTTGTTGGGATTTTTCACAAACTTGTTTTTAACGCGGTTGGCGATGATGGCATTCACGCTCAGCACTTCGTGACCAAGCAGACGCGCCAGGGCATAGTATCCGCTCGTTTCCATTTCAAAATTGGTCAGCCAAAAATCACCCTTGTGGTAGTAGTTTAAGTCTTCGATGAGCTGCGGGAAACGGATGGGCACGCGTAACTGACGGCCCTGCGGGGCATAAAAGCCGGGGCAGGTGACGGTGTTTCCCACGATCATCTCTTTGCCGATTTGCGCGCGCAACTCTTCTGACCCTCGCACCACGTAAGGCATAAACGGCAGCCGCGCTTTGCGCTGCAAATCATGGGCGATGCCTGCCTCAAAGTCATTCATCGGCAAGTCATAAAACGTCATCAGGTTGTCCAGACCCACGGCATAGTCGGTCACCAGGTGGCTGCCCAGCGGAATATCCTCTTGAAGGGCCCCCGAAGTGCCCACGCGGATAATCTTCAGCTTTCGCTTTCGCGATTTGGGCTCGCGTGTTTTCAGGTCTATGTTCACCAGCGCATCAATCTCGTTCAGGAATATCTCAATGTTATCCGTGCCAATGCCCGTGCTGATGACCGACACGCGCCTGCCGTTGTACGAGCCGGTGTGCGTGATGAATTCACGTTTGTTCATTTCAAACTCCACGTCATCAAAAAACTGGCTCACCATGTACACGCGCCCGGGGTCGCCCACGGTGATGATGGTATCTGCGATATTTTTGGGCAACAGACTTAAGTGATAGACACTGCCATCGGGGTTGAGAATCAAATCGGTCTCGCTGATTTTTGGCATGGGCTAGCTTTTTACCGCTTGCGCGGGATTGCCAAACACGGTTTCTTTTGATTTGATGGGGCCAATCACCACCGAGCCGGCTCCCACCCGGGCGCCCTTGCCAACCGTCACACCCGATACGATGGTAACGCCTGAGCCGATAAACACGTCATCTTCAATGATCACGTTGCTGTTGATGTTGCTGCCGGCCCCGATTTGCACAAAGCTACCGATCTTGCACTCCGCCCCCACCGCCACCCGGTTGTGCAGCAGGCAATGATTGCCCACCTCGGCACCCACTTCAATGAGCACGTGGGCATCAATCAGGTTTCCGTGGCCGATGGATGCGCGGGCCGACACCGCGGCCGTGGCGTGAATGGCATTGACCGGCTGCAGGTGCCGCACCTCGTTGAGCATCTCTACCAAGCCGCGCCTCAGTTTCATATCGTCTACCGCCACAAACGCTTCGCACTTTTTCCCGATCAGTTTCAAAAATCCATCATCGTCCATGCTGCCCAGCACCACCACCTCGTCAATCTCGCTTTTGTGCTTCTTGGCATCGTCATCCAAAAAACCATACACCACCACCCCGTTGCTTTCAAAGATTTCCTTGGCCACGCGTCCCAACGCATTGGCCCCAAAAATGATTACCGGATTTTCCATGGCGGCAAAGGTAGCAAAGTCGTGCCAGCCCGCTACCGCGCCCACCGCTGATTTAACCTGCGAAGCCACGGATTGCCAACCGCCAAGAGTAAAACGAAGAACGGCAAAAAGCCCACGCGATAGCGCACCAGCGTGCCCAGGTTGGGCGTGGAGAGCGCCAGAAAAGTAGCCAAAATGAAAATGTAAGCGGCCAGCGCCATCACCATCAACCGCCAGCGCTGGTGGGTGTTCCACGCAGATCGATACGGCACAGTGACCAACAGTGCCAACAGCGCCAGGTTCTCCAACGCGGCAAAGGCTGAAAACCAATGGTGTACATCCGTCACAAAAGGACGAAACAATCCCGTTGCCAACGCCAGCGGAGCACTGGAAAACATCCCCCAAAAATTGGGCTGCAAGTGAGGGTACACGACTACCGATGGACCGCCCGCGCTCTGAAAAGCCTGGTAGTTTTCCACGATGACCGCGAACAGGCGGTGCGGATAAAAATTGGGATGCATAAAAGATGAACCCGTCACCAGCCCGGCCAGCACCAATGCCCAGCACCAACAGCCACGAAGCCGCCACCGCCACAAATACAGTGCACCAATAATACTTCAGGTTCCACAACATCCAAAAGCTGACCAGCGACAAGAGCCATTCTTCGCCATGAACTTTTTGACGCCCGTGAATTTTCAATACCGTTCCCGACAAATAGCAAAGGCCGGCAAGGGCCATCGCCTCCTTAATGATGCCGGAACCCCAAAAAACCACGGAGGGAAAAAACAGGAATGCCACATACGCGGCCACACGCCCCTCGGGCAGCAACATAGAAATGTTTTTGGTCAACCGCCAGGCACACAAAAATGCCGCCAACGAAAACCACAGTGACGCTGCCCAATAGTTGGAAAAGGTGAAGAGACTGACCACGCTCACGAGCTTAATGAAAAAGGCCGTTCGCGGTTCAAAGACAATGCCATCCCCCGCGGCCACCGCCCCACTCCACAAGCACGCGAGATAAGCGGCCGGGTTTTCGGACGCCTGTTGGGCGAGCGTGACACCCTGATCAAAGAACAAAAGCGTATCACCCAACCCATAGTGGTAGTGGTACACCAGCCCCACGGCCACGCCACCCAACAGGCGCAAGAGCAACCCCGACCAAAACACGGGGCGGTGGCGCGGCAGTACCCGACCGGCCGCCTGGTACGCCAGCGCGAAAATAACGGAGGCCGAGGTGAGCAGCGCAATCATACCGGCTTGAGTAAGTAACCGCCAATCGCACAATTCAGACAGTGCCGTTGGAGGCAGAAATGATGGTACAATTCAAGTTGCGCCTGGCTGTCGAACGCATGCTGCGCCCGCAGCCCCGCCTGTGCCCACAAACGTGTAATGCGGTTTGATTCTGCCCGAAGTTGCGGAAGCCATTCGAGGGCACGGTCCAAGTACGTTTGGTCGTCCGTGTGTTGGGAATAGGCCGCCAGCAGCGGGGCAACGGTGTTGATGGCTATGTTGACCACGCTGTCTTCGCCCATGCGCACGTTGGCCGCGGCCGCTTTCACGCCAAACCGGTAATGCGTTTGCCAATAGGCCGATGGGCTAACCGACACTCGGTCTTTGAGCGCGCGGATATCGGACACCTCCACCAAAAAAGAAAAAAGAGACGGCAGCGTGGGAAGAAGGGCTGCTAACTGCGCCAGGCGAACCGTGGGAAAATTAGCCGGCCGCAAGCGCAAAAACTTCCATTGTGACGAGCTCATTATTTTTTCCTCCAAGCGGTACTTCTTGGCGAGGAAAAAGAACTCTTTATGTAAGGTTTGCACATACGGGTCTTGCGTGCGGGCCATGAGAAAGCCGGCCTGGCCAAACAGGAGTGCCTCCACTTGTACCGGGGAGTTTTGGTGCTTGCGCAAAATCTTGATCGGCAAGTTTTTCGCCAGTTGAAAAAACGGATCGGCATTTACCTTGAATCCCATGTTGCGGGCCAGCAGTTGATAGGCCGTTTCCTCCCAATCGCCCGTGTTGCTGCGAAGCAGTGCGAGCACCTCCGCGCCTTTTTTTTCCAACCGCTGTGCCAGGGCCCGGTCCAGCATGGCGTGCCGTATCAGCGAAGGCACGGAACGCAGCTGCGAAGAGCAGGGAATGGACTGCCCGCTGTTGATCAGTTTGCGAAAGTCGCGCAGCAACTTCTCGTCTACCCTGCCTTGAAGCACCAGGGTGGGGATGGACGTACCGTCCGATCGCTGCACGGGCCGGTCGTCCTGCCACACCACATGGAGGATGACGTTTTCATACGCCTGATCGGTTTGGTGACGATGGTGTGCCCAGTCGGACGACTTGATGTGTACCTCCACCTGGCCGACCCATTGAAGCGATCCGATGGTAATTTTGGCGCCCGAAAAATCGGGCCCGGCATGTGTGTTGAGCAACCCGGGTTTGTGTACTAGAATTTCTTCGCCCGCCTGGGTGCGCAAGGCCGACCGATCGAAGTACTGGTGCAGCCAGATGTAGTGGAGAAATGCCTCGGACATCCAGCCGAAGGTAACTAGAAAAAGATTACGAGAAAATATGGCGCAGGTTCTAGGCGCCCGCCAGGTAACGGGCCATCTCGGCTTGCAGTTTTTGGGCCTCGCTCTTAGCCGCCTCGGCAAAATCTTCGCCTGACGAGGCGTACAAAATACTGCGCGAGGCATTGACCAGCAGGCCGCATTGAGCGTTCATTCCCTGCTTGGAGATAGCTTGCAAATCGCCCCCTTGGGCCCCCACCCCGGGCACCAAAAAGAAATGCTCGGGGGCCAACGCCCGTATCGCGCCCATGCGGTCGGCATGGGTGGCCCCCACCACAAACATCAACTGGTCGGGCGTGGCCCATTGCCGGGCTTTGCGTATCACTTTTTCAAAAAGCAGTTCGCCCTGATCATCGCGCACCACTTGAAAATCCTGGCTGCCGGGGTTGGAGGTGTGGGCCAGGACGATCACCCACTTGCCGGGGAAGCCCACAAACGGCTTGATTGAGTCCTCACCCATGTACGGGGCCACGGTGACGGCATCTGCACCCAGTGTTTCAAAAAACGCTTTGGCATACAGGTGCGAAGTGTTGCCAATGTCGCCTCGCTTGGCATCGGCAATGACCAAACACTCCCGGGGGATGTACGCAATCGTTTTGCGGAGACTCTCCCACCCGGCTGCTCCGAGCGCTTCGTAAAAAGCCAGATTCGGTTTGTACGCAACCGCAAACGGGCGGGTGGCATCAATGATTTGTTTGTTGAATTCAAAGATGGGATCTGCCAAACTCAGCAAATGCCCTGGCAGCTTGGCCACGTCTGCATCCAACCCCACGCACAAATAGGATTGTTTCTGTTTGATTTGGGCAAAGAGGTCAGCTCTTGTCATGGCGATCGATGGCTCTGGGACACATTACGAAGGAAGCGACTGTATAGGTCATGCATCAATACGCGTATTTTTTCTTTTTCAATTCGACATGAAAGTTAACCGTTGCCCCTAACGCGTCAAAAACCCTCATGATCGTTTCAAACCGGGCATTTTTTACACTGTTTTCCAGTTTTGATATTTGTGCCTTTTGCACACCCACCAATTCACCCAATTGCTCTTGGGTTAGCTTCCGTTCCAATCGAACCTGCCGGATCGCTTGTCCCAACAATTCGATACGCAACTCATGTTCAAAGGCATCTCGGGCAGGTGTGCCCTTTTTCCCTACATGCTTGTCAATCATCGTGTCAAGCGAAACCGTTTTAAACCGCTTGTCCATGGTCATATTTTTCTAGTTTTGCTTCCGCTGTTAAAATAACCTCTTCGTATTTCCTCGGCCCGCTCAATTTCCTTACCGGGCGTCTTTCCGGTCTTCTTTACAAAACCATGTGTGGCCACTACCAC
This sequence comes from Cyclobacteriaceae bacterium, assembly GCA_025455015.1. Taxonomy (GTDB): domain Bacteria; phylum Bacteroidota; class Bacteroidia; order Cytophagales; family Cyclobacteriaceae; genus ELB16-189. The sequence goes on from JALONI010000075.1 coordinate 15,549, forward strand.
CGTCTCGGTCGATTTATCCCAAAAGGCCAGCAACCGATAATGCCGACTTCGATACAAGGTTCTAAACTCCCAAATGTGATCCGTCAATTTTTTGAATAGCTCGCGGTCACGAACAAATTGCGACTTCTTGAGACTGTAGTAAATCTTTTCACGTGTCTTCCCGTCAAGACGTTCCAAAAAATCCACCACGTCAGGCAATAGCTCAATCTCAAAAAGGGGGTGATCCATTTGACTTGCAAAAGTAAAAAATTTCCCGATAAGGAAACAGCTTTTTTGCCACTCAAAGCAATACGGAGCGTGCTTCGGTCAGCTTGAGACAGTCAGAAACAGCACTAGTACCGCAAATCAATGACCTCCACGCCCGGGTATTTCTTGGCGTCAAAGGTAAAGTAGGCATCGTCCATCTTGGCGTTGGGCGTAAATTTGGTGATGCTGTACTTGTAGCGGTTGCCCGAGCGGTCAAACATGGTCCAGCTTTGGATGCTCTTGTCTTTCTTTGAAATGATCATGCGTATTTTAAAGTACTGCGCATCGCGTTTTTCGGGCACCAGATCTACCACATCGCACGGCACTCCGCCCTCGGAGCCATCGCCCAGGTGCACGTACTTAAATCCCTTTTTGTAGATCTCGTAGATCTTGGAGGGGTTCACATCGTCCGAGTTGGGGTCAAAATTGTCAATGTTCACCTCTTTGGCTTCGGGCAGGTAGGTCCACAGGGTGGTCCCATTGTTGATGACCTCCTGTTCGGGCAGCGACAAGCGGAACTTGTCGCCCTTCACGGCAATCTTACCTTTAAATTCCTCGTTGATTTTCTCCACATCGTTGGTCAGGGTGTAGGAGATATTGGCCTCAAAAGCGGTGATGCTTTTGTACTTTTTGCTCATGGCTTCCAGTATCTCAAATGCTTTGGGGTCGTACTGGGCAAAGGCGACTAGGCTAAAAACGGTTAAAACGAATGCAAAAACACACTTTTTCATTACGGTCGGTGATTAAGGCTGACTATGCTTTTCCTTCAGGTTACTCAATAATTGTTCCAAACTTAATTCATCTTTGATCAAAACCTCGCGCGCCTTCGATCCCTCGAACGGCCCCACCACGCCCGCAGCCTCCAGTTGGTCGATCAGGCGGCCGGCCCGGTTGTAGCCGAGCTTGAGTTTCCGCTGGATGAGGGATGTACTGCCTTGCTGGTTGCGCACGATCAGGCGCGCGGCTTCCTCAAACAACGAGTCGCGTTCGCTCAAATCCACGCTGGAAGCTCCCCCCTCATCTTCGCCCTCAAACTCGGGCAACAGGTAAGCCGAGTCAAAGCCGCGCTGTGCCCCGATAAAATCACATATCTTTTCCACCTCGGGCGTATCCACAAACGGACATTGCAGACGAATGATATCCGAGCCTGCCGACAGCAGCATATCGCCCTGGCCGATCAATTGGTCGGCACCGCCCGCATCCAAAATCGTGCGCGAGTCGACCTTGGCTGTTACGCGGAATGAAAGGCGCGCAGGAAAGTTCGCCTTGATCACGCCCGTGATCACGTTCACGGAAGGCCGCTGCGTAGCTACCACCAGGTGGATGCCGATGGCGCGCGCCAACTGCGCCAACCGGGCGATGGGTGTTTCCACCTCTTTGCCGGCTGTCATCATCAAATCGGCCAACTCATCAATCACCAACACGATATATGGCAAAAAACGATGGCCCTCCTTGGGGTTGAGCTTGCGGGCTACAAACTTGGCATTGTATTCTTTCAAATTGCGCGCCCCCGCATCTTTCATGATCTCGTAGCGGTTTTCCATCTCAATGCACAACGAGTTGAGGGTATGCACCACTTTGCGCGTGTCGGTAATGATCGCCTCTTCGCTATTGGGTAACTTGGCCAGGTAGTGTCGTTCAATCTTACTGAACAAGGACATTTCTACCTTCTTCGGATCGACCAACACAAACTTGAGCGTGCTCGGGTGCCGTTTGTACAGCAGCGAAGTGAGAATCACGTTGAGCCCCACTGACTTTCCCTGCCCGGTGGCACCGGCCACCAGCAAGTGCGGCATCTTGGCCAGGTCAATCACCAACACTTCGTTGGAGATGGTTTTGCCCAACGCCACCGGAAGCTCTTTGTCTGTTTTTTGAAACCGCTCAGTGCTGAGCACTGAACGGATGCTGACCATTTCGCGGTTTTTGTTGGGAACTTCAATGCCAATGGTTCCCTTGCCGGGGATGGGGGCAATGATGCGTATACCCAGGGCCGCCAGGCTTAAGGCAATGTCGTCTTCCAGGTTTTTGATACGCGATATTTTGATGCCCGCATCGGGCACGATCTCGTACAGCGTCACGGTGGGCCCGATGGTGGCCTTGATGCTCGTAATGCCAATTTTGAAGTTTGTGAGCGTGGCCAGGATTTTGTCTTTGTTCTGGGTGAGTTCATCCTGCGTTACCTGTACTTTGCTCACTTCGTACTCGTTCAGCAGCTCCAGCGGGGGAAACTTGAAACCGCTCAAGTCCAACGTGGGGTCATACTCGCCCTGCTCACCCACCAACTGTTCGGCCAGCACTTCGGTTTCGGTTTTGGGCTCTTCCACCGAAAAAAGCGGCTCTTCGGTTTTCTCTTCTTTAACGGGGGGCGTAACTTCGAGCTTGATCTCGCTTACCGGCAAGGTCGCTTTGCCCTCCACCGGGGGTGGCACCAACACCATCTCCTCGCCTTTCTTGTCGGCTGCTTTTTCCACCGGTTGGTTCACCCACTTGTCGCGGTCATCGGTGTATTCGGTTTCCGTTTCGTTTTCATCCCGCGGCAGCAGGGCATCGTTGCCCATGGCCTTGGGGTCTTTTACCTGAAAAGCCGCAATGGCTGTCACGTTGAAGAAGTAGATGATAAAAATGATGAGCGTGAGGCCGAGCAGCAAAAAAGTACCCCACCCCAACAGGTTTTGCGAAAACCTGGCCAACTCAAACCCGAGCCCGCCACTTAAAAACCCCACTTCGGTTACCCCTGCAATGCTGTAGCTGATGTACCCCAACAACAGGCTCAACCACAGGCCGGCAAACACCGAAAACACAAACGATGGAAACAACGGGAACAACTCGCGCTTGAACACCCATTTGAAGCCCAACAGAAACAAAAGCGGGGACACAAAAAAAGCCGAGATGCCGAAGTAGCGGAAGATCATGTAGTGCGATAGCCATGCCCCGCCCAGCCCCAACCAGTTCGCCACCTCACGCCCCGACTCGGGCAAAGACGTATCGCCCAGGGCCATGATCACGCTTTGGTCAGCCTTGCCCGTGAAGAGATAGGAAACAAAAGCGGTAAAGGAGTACAGGGCCACGATCATCAAAAAGAAACCGAGTGCCAAGGCAAAACGGGGGTCTTTAAAAAAATCAACACTGAACCGCGACTTGGACTTGCTCCCTCTGCTTTTTTTCTCTTTTTCCGGTTTTTTGAAGGTGTTGGACTTGTAGGTGTTTTCGGCCATCAGAAGTTTAAAAAGTATAGCAAAACTACGAAAAAGGAGCGAAAGCGAAACCCGCTCCCCGGCTGCCGTTGACGTGCTTTCGCCCCGGGGCGTCCCCACACGCAGGGTTGGCTTGCCTAAGCCCCGAAACCCAGTACCTTTGAAATAGTATGTGGGCACGGCTATTTCCGTTTCTGGCAATGACAACCGCGTGCTGCGTCAGCGGCTTGGCGCAGACACCATTGGTAGACAGTTTACACCGGGTGCTGATACGGCAAAAAGGAGATACGCTGGAATTTACCACACGACTGAACCTGGCCAACGAATACCTGCGCAGAGACCTGCCCAAAGCCAAGCAACTGGCCCTCGAACTCATCCAATTGACCGATGACGATCAAAAAGCCAAATGGCGGTGTGCGGGTTTCTGCTACTTGGTGACCATCAACCTGCAAACGGGCCAACCCGACAGTGCCCGGTACTTCCTGTCAAAGGCCGCACAACTGGTGCAGCAGCATCCCGGCAACACGCGGATACAGCACAACTACAATCAGGCAGCCGGCTTCTTTTACAAAGAAACAGGCGAGCTTAAGAAAGCATTGCCACACATGCTGGCCAACATTGCCTTGTGGAAGAAACCGGACGAAAACCGGGCGGGTCAGTTCCTGAACGTGGGCAACCTATACTTTCGCATGGGCGACTATCAACGGGCGGCCGACTCGCACCTGCAAGCCCTGACACTTTTTGAGACGCTTCAAAACAAGCGTGGACAATCCTTTTGCTTGCAGGGCCTGGGTAATGATTTTCTCAAGCTCAAGCAGTATGATCAGGCAAAGGCATACTTTGAGAAATCGCTGGCCTTCAAGCAAGCCATGAGCGACAAACGGGGCTTGGTTACCTCGCAAATGGGTTTGGGTGAGGTTTATGATTACAAAAAAGAATTCCCACAAGCCATCCATTTCTTCCAACGAGCCTTAGCGGGCGCACGCGAAATGAACCTGACGCGGGAAGAAGTAAGCAGCTTGCTCCGCCTGGGTCTTTTGCACAAACACATGGGTGACCTTACAGCTGCCAGCGCGTACCTGAACGAGGCGCTGGCAGAAGCCCAACAAACAAGTGACAGCGACCTGCTGGCTCAAGTCAAGGCCGAAAAAGTTGGGTTGCGCCTGGCCGAGCGAGAACAAAAAAGCCTGCAAGCAGACGAAGGGCTGCTAACGAAAAATCTGGATACCTATATCCGTACAGGCGACCTTGCGGGACAAGCCAACTGCTATGCCCAGTTGAGTGCGCTCTACGCGCAAAACCAGCAGTATGAAAAGGCATTTCATTTTCTTAACCAACACCAGCGGTTGGAAGATAGCCTGCAGGGCGAGCGTGTGATTATGCAGATCCAGGATCTGGAAAAAAAATATCAGGCCGATAAACGCGACCAGGAAATTGCGCTGTTAAAAAAAGATCAGCAACTCACCACACTGGCCCTGGAGCGGCAGCGGATTAACTACCTGCTGGCCATTATCGTGGCCCTGGCTGCATTGGTCATTACTGCGTTACTGGTAAACCGATACCGCGTCATGAACCGCATCAAACGGCAATGGGAAATTGAAACGATGCGACAAAGCATTGCGCGCGACCTGCACGATGACATGGGTTCCGCGCTGAGCAGCATCAACATCATGAGCGAATTGGCCCTGCGCGAACCGGCTCAGGCCGGCAAGCACATTCAAAACATCAGCCATCAGGCTTCGCACATGCTCGAAACCATGAGCGACATCGTCTGGTCCATCAATCCCAAAAACGACACGGCCGAACAAACGGCCATTAAAGTCCGGGAGTTTGCGGCCGAATTGCTGGAGTCTAAAAACATCGCCTGTCGCGTTACCTGGCCCGAAGCCCTGGCGCACATCACGTTAAATACGGAAACGCGCAAAAATCTCTTCCTCATCGCCAAAGAGGCCATCAACAACGCGGCCAAATACAGCGGGGCCAGCGACATGGACATATCATTTGAGTCGATACCCGGAGCCCTGCGCCTAACCCTTTCCGACAATGGAAAAGGCTTTGACACCGCCCACGTGCGGCCGGGCAACGGCCTGCGCAACATGGAGGAACGCGCACGGGTCATGGGCGCCACCTTTGAGCTGACCACCGCCCCCAACGCGGGAAGCCAACTACGCATCTCGGTGCCCATCACATGATTGCGGGATTGCCGGACTACCGGCCCCGCACCACCTTTGACGAACCAAAACCATGATTGTACGCATACTCTTGTTTGAAGACAACCACCGGCTTCGCGAAAGCCTTCGCGAGCTGATGGCCGTGCATCAGCCGCTTCAGTTGGTGGCCGCTTATGCCGATGTGACAGACGTGACGGCACACATCCAACACCACCAACCCCATGTGGTACTCATGGATATTGACATGCCCAAACGCAACGGCATCGAGGGACTGCGGGAGCTGCGCCACCGATATCCGCAATTACCGGTGATTATGCTCACTGTTTTTGACGACAACACACATGTGTTAGAGGCCATCAAAGCAGGGGCCTCGGGCTACCTGCTAAAAAAACACATCACCACGAAATTGTTCGATTCCATACAAGAGGTGCTGGAGGGCGGAGCCCCCATGTCGCCCGCGGTAGCCCGCATGGTCATTCAGTCGTTTCAAGGCTCCCCATCCGCTGACCTGTACGGGCTCACCCCCCGCGAAAAAGAAGTGCTTGCCTCGCTGAGCCAGGGTAACAGCTACAAGATGATAGCGGCTAAGCTGGTGGTTACGGTGGATACCATCCGCTCGCACATCAAACACATTTACGAAAAATTGCATGTGCACTCGCAAACGGAGGCGGTGAGCAAGGCGATTAATGAAAAACTGGTTTAATCGATTTGCTGAACTTGATAACCGATATCGGACAGAAGAGTAAGTCCGGTTCGAAATTTATCATTCGTGGGCCATTCCGCAAAGCCGATTAAATTTTATACTCAGTTGTGCGGTGCTTCTGGTGTTGGTACTCCGGTACATATCTAACCAACCTCCCTCACTTCCTACCCTTCTTAAGAACAGTCTTTTTCAAAATCCCCTTTTTCGGGGAGGGATAAAAACTAGTATTTAGTGAACTTTAACCGGACAAATAGTTGTGACTTGATCGAACAAACGTCAAATACAATCATAAAGAATATTTTGGCAATTCTTGGGTTATTGGCGACTGGTTTTTGTGGGGGCGCTCAGTAAAAATGGAAACCAAATGAAAAGCCGCCCATGCAAAAGGAGATTGAAGAGATGACGCGCGAAGTGCGGCAAGAAACGGAAGGCCTGATCGAGGAAGACATGACAAAGATGAAAAATTTGGGTATTGCGATGTCCGAACTAAAGAACATCCCTAAGTACCCTGCCCCTGCGGGACATGAGCCTCCACGGATCAATTCCAGTATCTAGCAATAGCACGCCCCTTTTTTACGGTTGTGAGACGTTTAAATTTTTAGAACGATATGCATAACATTATAATCCAGAAAAATTCCATGCAGCCGAATTTAAAAAAACTCTTGTTTACCTTTTTTCTGGCATTACCGGCATGGTATGCATATGCTCAGGCACCCACTATCGGGGCCACCAATTTTTCTGTATCCAATATAGAGGGCAACAGCATACGCGTAAACTGGACGCGTGGAAACGGTACCAGCGTATTAGTAGTAGCAAGCACCAGTCCTACGTTTGGGGGTGGCGGCCTTCCGGCTAATGGAACGGATTATACTGCGAATGACGATTTCGGTTTTGGTACTGCGGTGGGCGGTGCGGGTAACTTTGCCGTGCACGAGGCGGGCAGCACGTCAACAAGTGTTACCGTCAGAGGTCTCGCCATTAACACTACCTACTTTTTTAGAATTTTTGAGTTCAACGGCACGGGTCCGGGTACGCTGTATAACACTGTCAATTTACTGGAAGGCAGCGGCACCACGCTGGCAGCTCCCACGGTGGGCTCGACAAGTCTTACAGTTACCGCCCCAATACCCGGTAACTCCGCACAATTAAACTGGACGCGCGGAAACGGAACCCGTTCCCTGGTTATTCTCCAAGCGGGTTCTTCGCCAGGCGATCCCACCCAGCTTATCAATTACTCGGCCAGTACAACTTTTGGCTCAGGTAGTTTAGTTGGTGCCAGCGGCCGCGTGGTTCATTTTAGTGCAACCGCCACAGTTACCGTTACCAACTTAGAACCCAACACTACCTATTTTTATCGCGTAGTGGAGGCGAACGGAACGAGTGGCCCGGTTTTTAATTTGGCCACCGCACTTACCGGATCTTTTACCACAGGTGGTGCGCCAACAACAGGCGCCACTAATTTTACTTCCACCTTCCCGGAAGGCAATCGTGTACAAATCAATTGGACGCGCGGCAACGGCAGCCAGGTATTAGTAGTGGCAAGTCTCAGTCCAACGTTTAATGGTGGTGGCCTTCCCGCGAATGGCACAGACTACACCGCGAATACTGCATTTGGATCGGGCAATCCTGTGGGCAGTAACAATTTTGTCGTGTACGAGGGTACTGCCTCCAGTGTTACCGTCACCAACCTGGTGTTAAGTACCACCTACCATTTCAGGATTTTTGAGTTTAATGGAACGTTGTCCAACACAACATATAACACCACTTCCTTCCTTTCGGGGAGTGCCACTACGCTTTCGCCTCCCACTATTGGCTCTACTAATTTAACAACCAGCCTTATTACCGGAAACTCGGCCACGTTGAGTTGGACGGCCGGTAACGGTACGCGCAGGTTGGTTATTTTACAAGTAGGCTCTACACCGGATAACCCGACTGATTATACGACTTACTTTCCAAGCTCTTCCTTTGGTTCAGGATCGAGTATTGGTGCAGGTCGAGTAATCTATCAAGGCACTACTCCTACCACCGTAAATGTTACCAACCTCGCGCCTAATACTACCTACCATTATAAAGTAGTAGAATTCAATGGCTCCAGCGCACCGGTGTATGATGTTACCAATGCGCTCACGGGTTCTTTTACAACGGTAGGTGCACCTACCGTGGGAAGTACAACTTTTTCTACCAACAGTATTGAAGGCGCAAGTTTTGGCGTGGGCTTTACGCGGGGTGATGGAACCAACCGGCTCGTAGTAGCGCGGGAGGGTGCGCCTGTAATCTTTACACCGGCAGATGGTGTGGATTACAATGTAAGTAGTACGTTCGGATCGGGCGATAATCTGGGCAACAATACGTTTGCCATTGCCGATGGTAATGTAACGGGTGCTTCGCTTACAGGCTTAACTCCGGCCACTACGTACCACATTGCCGTATTTGAGTACAATGGGTCGGCAACCAATACGTTTTACCTCACTACACCCGCACAAATTTTGCGTGGTTCCGCTACTACTATTTCTCCACCTGCTACTTCCGCAAGTGCACTCAACTTTTCTGCCATTGATGGACACCGGGCCACGGTAACTTTTACTGCAGGAAGTGGCACTTCCCGAATCGTGTTGGCCAGAGCAGGTGCACCTGTGGCTGATGTGCCGGTGAATTTGGTGAGCTACTTCGGTACCGGAAATTTCCCAAGTGCTACGGTGATTGGAAATTCGCGCGTAGTGTATCGGGGAAGTGGTAACACCTTTACGTTATCTTCTTTAGAGCCCAACACTACGTACCACTTTGCGGTATTTGAATTTAATGGATCGTCAACACCCATCTACAAACAAGTTGACCCGGCTATCGGCTCTTTTACTACGCAAGGGTTGCCCACGGTTTTTCCCAGCAATGTTACGTTTGCCAACCTGCAAGGCAATAGCTTCACATTCAACTACAACACCGGCAATGGTTTTGGCCGGATAATTATTGCGAAGTTGGGTTCGCCTGTAGATGTTTTTCCCACGAATAATATTTCGTACGCAGAGAACTCAAGTTTTGGATCGGGTGCTAACTTAGGTGGTGGCAATTTTGTTATCAGAAACGATGGTTCTTTAGGGGCTACGTCTTCAGCATCCATCAGTAATTTAGCCATTGGGCAAACCTATCACTTTGCGATCATCGAGTATAACGGCACGGGCACCAACCGCATCTATGCATCCGCGCCAGCGCAAAGGCTGGTGGCGAGCCAGGCCACGCTCTCTCAACCCACTGTTCAAGCCAGCAATATTACGTTTACAGCTATTACCGCCACCGGGGTAACGGTCAATTGGCAGAATGGAAATGGAAGTAATCGTATCGTAATTGTAAGAGAGGGGCAGGCTGTAAGCGATTTTCCAGTAAACTTAAACGCTTACTTTCCTTCCACATCTTTCCCCTTCGGTTCAGCGATTGGTGCTGGCCGGGTTGTGTATAATGGCAATGTTGGCTCTTCGGTAGCACTGACCAACATGCCACCCGGCATTTATCATGTGGCGGTGATAGAATACAATGGAAGCAGCAGTGGCTCGGTGTACCGGACGGTCGATCCGCTGGTAGGCCAAGTGTTGGTAGGCGAGCGCCCTACCGTATCTGCATCAAACTTAAATTTCTCAGGCATCAATGGCAATAGCATAAGCCTGAACTTTACCGTTGGCAATGGCCTTTCGCGCTTGATTATCGCCAAACAAGGAAGCCCGGTAGATGCTTTCCCAATTGATAATACAGGTTATACCGCTAGCAGCACCTTTGGCAGTGGTTCCAATCTGGGTGGCGGCAATTTTGTAGTAGGTATTGGCTCAAGTGGTGCCAGTGTAACAGGCTTGCAACCCAATACGACCTACCATTTTGCTGTAGTAGAATTTAATGGCTCAGGCAGCACAGCCTTATATCAATTATCCAGTACAGTAGCAAGAGGTAGCCAGAGTACTCTTACCGCACCTACGGTAGCTACATCTAATTTCTTTGGCACGAATGTTACGGGCAATAGCATGAACGTATCGTGGACAAGTGGCAACGGAACCAACCGAATTATTGTAGCTAAAGCCGGTTCTGCAGTAGATGCGGTACCGGTTAATTTAACCGGTTACTTTGCTAGCTCTTCCTTTGGTAGTGGCAGTAATTTAGGTGGCGGAAATTTTGTAGTTTACAATTCCTCTGGCGGTAACTTTCTACTTTCCAATTTACAACCCTCCACTACCTATCACTTCGCTTCTTTTGAGTATAATGGTTCGGGTAATGGATCGGTTTACCTTACCTCATCCGTGGGCACGGCTTCTTTTACCACTGCGGCACGCCCATCGGTGGCACCCAAAAATTTATCGGTTTCCGGTGTTAATGGCGACAGGGTTAGCGTAAACTTTACAGTGGGCAATGGAACCAGAAGATTGATCATCGCCCGAAAGGGAGGATTGGTAAATGCGCTGCCAACGGATTTAACTGCTTACACGGCTAACGCGTTTGGGTTGGGTACGCAAATAGGCACGGGTAACTTCGTGGTGGGCCTGACCACCAGCACGGGAGTTACCATTACGGGTTTAGAACCTAACGCAGAGTACGGCATAGCCGTTTTTGAATTAGATGGCTCAGCCGGAAATGAACGCTACTTGGTTACGGAGTTCATTAATCAATTAGTAAAAACAGCAGTTACGCCTACTATTTCAACTTTCTCGTTACTGTTTAATTCCATTGGCAGCACAACCATTAATTTAAGTTGGACCGTAGGCAACGGAGAAGGACGCATGGTGGTATTGCGGCCGTTTCAACCCGTTACCTTTTCACCGACTGACCTGAATGCACATGGGTTTACATCCACCAACTTTACCAGTGCCGGTATTTTGATTGGGGATCAGCGCCACATTCAACGCGGAAACAACACCAATGTTAATATTACCAACTTAACCCCTGGCACAACGTATCACGTAGCTATCTTCGAGTACAACGGATCCGGGCAACCGGTATATACGTCAATACCGTTACGGGGATTTTTTACGACACTACCAGCAACGGGCTTGGCCATTGGTGGCTTTGATGCCATTACGTTTTGCCCCTCGCAACAAGTCGATGTGCCGTATGTATTCACCGGAGTGCTAAATGCAGGCAATGTACTTTCTATCGAACTGTCTGATATTACTGGCAGCTTTGCGGCTCCTTTAGTGTTAGGTACACAAAGCACTACTAATGCCTCGGGTTTTGTTACATCAATCCTACCCGCTAGTTTGCCCGAAGGCTTGGGGTATCGATTACGCGTACGGGCTACCAATCCTGCTTCGGTAAGCCCAAATAATGGAGCAGACTTACAAATCGCAACCTCGGTACAACCAACATTTACTGTCGTGGGGGGTGTTAACACAAGTTGTGGAACACCCATACAACTTACCACTTCACAGCCCAACTATAATTTACAATGGTTTCGAAATGGAACCCCGATTTCCGGAGCCACCGCCTCTTCACATTTTGCAACCGAAACAGGAGCTTACCAAGTACGTATTGCAGGAGTTTCTGGAGGTTGTCAACTATTATCCACAGCTACTACACTCACCATTTCGCCCGAGCCTACATTTAATTTTCTTTTTGCAGGTGCTTATTGTGTAACCGAGGTAATTGATTTTGCACCCTTATCGCAGCCCAGCGGAGGCACGCTCAGCGGCCCCGGCATTGTTAATGGTGTGTTTGCTGCTTCGGCAGCAGGTGTTGGGCAGCATCTTATTGACTATACATTTGTAGATCCGGTTTCGCTCTGCTCATTTACCACCACCGCCCAGGTGCTTGTGGTGGCCGTACCAACCCCACCCACAACAATAGGCGCCAGTAGTTGTCAGCTTACCGGTATTGCTTTGGTAGCTGCGGGTGCTACCCTTGGTGAAAGCTATCGCTGGTACACACAACCTACCGGAGGCACACCCATTGTAGGAGCTACCTTAGCCACATACACTACACCGCCACTAACAGCCACTACCGTTTATTATGTGAGCATCGTTTCGGCAGGTGGCTGCGAAAGTCCGCGTTCACCTGTAACTGCATCGGTAACTACTGTTGCAAAGCCGGTTATCAGCACCAGCGGGTCACCTTCATTTTGCGGAAGCGGAAGCATTACCCTAACGGCTCCTGCAAGCTTTACCAACTACACATGGTCTACCGGTGAAACTACACCGAGCATTACGGTTACAGCCGCAGGCAATTACACCGTTAGCGTGCGCGATGCTGGCGGATGTGAAAGCGAAATGTCCGATCCGGTAACGGTAAGCATTAATCCATTACCCTCCACGCCTGTTGTTACAGCATTGGATGGCCTGGCTATTTGTACCGGTCAATCCACAACACTGAGTGCCCCTAGTGGTTTTAGCTATAGTTGGACTACCGGGGCAACCGCACAAGAAATAACGGTAACCACTGCCGATGTATTTTCAGTAACCGTTACCGATGCCAATGGTTGCTCGGCAACGTCAACCACCATAACCACTACGTTGATTGATTGCGTTCCGGGCGATATCATAGTTTACAATGCTATTTCGCCTAACGAAGATTTGAAAAATGAAATTTGGCTTATCGAAAACATTGCCGCTCGCTCCGATACACAACAAAATCAGGTAACGATTTACAACCGTTGGGGCGATGTAGTATGGGAAGGCAAAAATTATGACAATACAACCGTTGTTTTTACAGGTCAAAACAAAAACGGCAACGCACTTCCTTCAGGTACCTACTTTTATAAAATCACTTTTACCACGTCAGGCAAAACACAAACCGGGTATTTGGCGCTGAGGCAGTAATATACTGGCATCACATGATCATGTGATTTTCTCCCGTACCGTTTACTGTCATATTTGACAGCTAGTTAATCGGCACGGGCTGTTCGCATTTTTGCTGTTCTTTGCTGGGGCTGCGGGTTAGCTTTGAAAGCGCAAACTTACCACTTCAATGAAGATATCTGTCTTATTCCTGTCTGTCTACTGTTTTCTTGGCTTTTATTCTCAGGCCCAAATCATCAGCACGTTTGATGCCGATGCTGATGGGTGGACATTTC
>JALONI010000132.1:0-4664 GCA_025455015.1 Cyclobacteriaceae bacterium
GGGCTTAACATCCGTAACGTAGGCTTCATTTATGACATACCCGACAGCGAAAGCCGCAAAAAGGTGCGCACCTACAACGTTGGTATCCCGCTCGGCATCAAACTGGGTAACCTGGATGGGCTGTTTGTGTATGCCGGGTACGAGTTGGAATTACCCATTAACTACAAGGAAAAAACGTTTGTGAACGAACGGAAGGAAGACCGCTTTAACGTGTGGTTTAGCGATCGCACACCTGTGCAGCACGCGCTGATGGCCGGGGTGCAGTTTCCCTACAGCGCCAACGTGAAATTCAAGTACTACCTGACCGAATTCTTTGACCGCGACTATACCGAGACACGCAATGGCGTTCAACTGAAGCCCTATGAGCGTTTTGACGGCAACATCTTCTATGTGTCGCTCAATTTCAGCCTGTTCCGGAACACGGAATTTTACTACGGTAGAAAATCAGCGGAGTAAGATTTTCGTACCTTCGTTCCATCGTTTTCACCTGACAAATTCAATGGCCATGAAAAATCAACGATTGGTGTGTGCTGTGGCACTGGCGTTCTGTACGCTTGCCTCGGCTGAGGCGCAGGTGCTCAACCGCCTTAAGCAGCGCGTGGGCAACAATGCCGAAAATAAGGCCGGTCAAAAAATTGACGAGCTGTTTAGCGGCAAAGACAAAAATGCCCCCCCGGGTGGACAAGCGGGCCAAGGCACCCCCGGCAGCGGTGGGATGAATGGCGGCATGGGGGGAAACAACCCGGCCAACACCAGCGGTGGCGGCTTGATTTCCACCCCGCCCGATGTGCCCCAAAACCTAACCGAGGCCGAAGCGGCCTACAAACGCAACAGCTATGGCGAAGCCCGCTACGCGGTGCAGCAAGCCATGCTGGGTGTAGAGCTGGAAATCGGCAACAAAATTTTAAAGTCGCTGCCCGAGTCGATCAGCGGCTTGCCCAAAGAAGCCGACCGCGACCAAGTAGCCAGCAATGGCTGGGGATGGGCGGGTCTCATCATCAAACGCGAATATCAAAAGGGCGACAAGCAACTGACGATCAACGTGGCCAACAATTCGGCCTGGATGGCGGGCGTCAATGCCTACCTGGCCTCGGGCGGGTATGCGCAGCAAACCGGTGGCCAGCAAAACTGGAAACAAACCAAAGTAAAAGGATACCGGGCGGTGATCGAGTACAGCGAAGGCAGCGGGTATAAGTTGAGTATTCCGCTGGGGCAATCATCATTGGTGCTGTGCGAGGGCCTCAACTTTGCGTCCGAACAGGAGATGATGACAGCGGCCAATGCCTTGGATTTGGATGGGATTAAAAACATGTTGGGCGAACAATAACGACACCTATGAAATTGCGTTTGATTACGTTGATGGTCCTGCTGCTGCCGGTGGCACTGTGGGCTCAGGAGTTTACCAAAAACTTAGCCACCGCGCGCAGCTCGTACAGCGCGGGAAACTTAGAAAACACACGCTTTGCGCTGGAGCAGATGCTCCGCGATTTGGATATGGCCATCGGCCGCGAGGTATTGAAGCTGCTGCCCCCCAAGGCCGGGGCACTGCCCATGGTGGAAAAAGAAGACAATGTAACCGGCACGGGCGGAGGCATGGGCTTGTACGTGCAGCGTTTTTATGGCGCGGAGCCCAAGCGGGCATCCATCGAAATCATCAACAACTCACCCATGATCAACACCCTACAGGCTTTTTTAACGATGCCCATGATAGGGGGCATGATGCGCGATGAAAACCAGAAGGTAATCAAAGTGCAAGGCTACAAAGCCCAGCTAAACAAGACCCTCGACAGCGAGACGAACAAGACGGACTATGAGTTGCTCATCCCCATCAACAACACGCTGGTGACGGTGCGGATGGATGAGAGCACGGAAGCGGAGGTTACGGCATTCGCCAATACCATACCGCTGCAGAAAATCGGGCAGATAGCGCAGTAGCGCAGTGCGGCCTGAGCACATCTCCGATGAAAGAATTTTGGCCGTACCCCGGGAAAAGCAGGGCGATCATCGCCATCGCTACTATGCTGGGATGCACCGGGTACTCCTGCACCTCCACCCGTGTGGCGGCTTATCCCCGCGTAGTTGGCCACGTGAACAACGAAGTGCTTTTGGTGACCGATGTGACAAGCGAACAAACCACCCTGAACCGCACCGACCTCATCGCATGGGCCAACAAGGCCATCACGCAAAAACTGCCTTCGCTGAAAACGCGCGATTACATGGAGACCGTGTACCGCGCCCGGCAGCACGGTGTGCACGTAGAGCAGTTAGTGCCCACCGACACGGCTGCTTTGCGAGCACTTCACCGGCATCTGAACGTGACCTATGCTTTGTTCCCACGCCTGATTTTGCAGCGTGAGAATGAATCGCGCGATCCAAACAGCCCGTCATACGATGTGCGCGAGGCTGTGCTTCAATTGGTGCTGGTAGATTTGCGCAGCCAGCGGGTGCTTTGGAACTGCGTAGCACGTTCGCGCGTTTCACCGCTGGTGCACGAGGGTCGCACCTTCAACTATTCATTTAATCCGATGAGCTCCAACAGAGCCTTTACCTTGGCGTATCGCAAGAGCATTAATAAGCTGATCCGCGCCATGGATTTTTACTATCCTCAGCGGGAAGGCGGTTGATCTCACAACAACGCTTGCCAGTTCCAATAGCAGAATACGATGGGGTGATCTCTACACATCGCAAATCATCACCGCTTTGCGTAAGGCCCCCAGCTTGTCCGGCTCGGTGGGGATAAACTCCTGCCCCACAAATCCCTTAAAGCCGGTGGCCACAATGGCCCGCATGATGGCGGGGTAGTTCAGCTCCTGTGTATCATCTATCTCGTGCCGGCCAGGTACCCCGGCTGTGTGATAATGCCCGATGTAGCGGGCATTGGCTTTGATGGTGGCAATCACATCGCCCTCCATGATTTGCATGTGGTAGATATCGTACAGCAGCTTGAAATTCTCCAACCCCAGCTTTTCACACAATTTTACACCCCATGCGGTGTGATCACATTGATAGTCTTTGTGATCTACTTTGCTGTTGAGCAACTCCATGCAAAGGGTAATGTTATGCCGGGCCGCCAATTTCACAATCGGCTCCAGCCCGCGCGCGCAATTCTCTAACCCCTGCTCGGCACTCAGCCCGTTGGCGTTGCCGCTAAAGCAGATGAGGTTCTTCATCCCGTCATGCGCAGCCTTGGGGATGGAGGCGGAATAATCTGTTAGATATTTTTCATGCAGCGCAGGATTATTGAAGCCCTGGCTGAGGCCCAAATCGGTGCCATAGCCCATGGCACAGGTAAGCCCGTGCCGGATGGCCACGGGCCATTGCTTTTCGTTGAGCAACTCCACGGACTTCAACCCCATGGCTTTGCAGGCAAGCACCAATTCTTCCAGGGGCATAAAGCCGTAGCACCATTGGCTCACCGAGTGGTTGATGTTGCCTTTCAAGACCGGGCGCGGGCGTTGTGCCGTCACTGCGGACGGGAGCATGGTGGCACCAGCGGCTACGGCCGCCAGTGTTTTGAGGGCTTGTTGGCGTTTCATTTTTTGCGTTGGCGGAGCCTATTGATTCGAAAGGTAGAAAATAGCGTACGGGCAAAAAACACCTTCTCCATGCACCGCGCATGGGGGAAGTCCCCAAAAACCGATACCTTTGCACCGCAAAAAAAATCAACCCTATGTTTACGGTATTAGCACAAGCGCAATCAGCCTCGGGCGCAGCCGCCCTCCTTCAATATTTGCCCCTCATCGGCATTGTGGTGGTCATGTACTTTTTCATGATCCGCCCGCAGCAAAAGAAAGCCAAAGACCAGAAAAAGTTTATCGAAGAGATAAAAGTGGGCGACCGGGTAGTAACCATAGGCGGTGCCCATGGCCGCATAGCCGAAATGGAAGACGACACGTTTGTGTTGGAAGTGGAGCGCGGGGGCCGCATCCGCTTTAACAAGAGTTCTATCTCGCTGGAGGCATCGAAAGCATTGAATGCAAAGAAGTAGATAAGTCAGTCAGGCATAGAAAGCCGCGGGAGTACCTGCGGCTTTTTTTTGCCTTTTTCCTGCGTGGCAGTCTACGTCTTGGCTTCTATCGCCCCACATCGTGTTTCGCATTGGGCCAAGGCCCGTTCGGCATGCCGTAGCTGTTGTTTGGCTTCCCGTTGGTTTTGAACAGAAGGCTCAGCCATTTTCTCGGCCAACATGCGTTGTTCTCTTGCTTCCGTCCGTTGAATGAACGCATATACCACTGAAAGCAGCGTAACGAACAAAGCGGCACCGACAAAGAGGGCAGTCCACTGTGCCTGCCTGCGTTTGCCAAGCTCGATGCTACTTCGCTTTTACCAATCCTTCAATCGACTCCCGTGCTTGCGCGAGCGCGCGTTGGGACTCCATCATTTGGTGTATGGCCAATTGCTCTTGTTGTTGGGCTTCTTCTCTCGCTTGCAGGGCCCGTTCCATGGCCGCCACCAATTTCTGTTCTTGGGCACGGGCATACCGGTGTTGAGCATAGCCGTAAGTAAGGCTGGCCACCGTTAACATGGCCATGGCGAGCATCGCGATTTTGTTTTTCATAGGTTGAAAGGAACTGTTTACCTCTTGAAGGTACAAAAAAACCGTTCACCAACTGCCGCTCGAGCCTCCGCCTCCAAAGCTGCCACCCCCGCCCGAAAAACCTCCA
>JALONI010000132.1:4732-7435 GCA_025455015.1 Cyclobacteriaceae bacterium
CCCAACCGGAGCCCCCGCCCGACCAACCGCCTCCATACCAGCCTCCTCCGCGCATACTTCCGCCACCCGTTCTGCGGTGGCGGTTGGCCTCTTCAAAGCGCTTTACCCGCTGCTTTCCCCAGGCCGTATGGTGCAGCAAAAGGCGCCAAATGGGCATCCCTATCGCGTAAGCTCCCAAGCCCCACTTGGCCACCGATGCCGGCAACACCAGCGGAGGAAAAATCCAGACAAAGGGCATCAGAAAGAGATAGCCCACCCACCCAAAAAAGCCGCGCGTATAGCCAATGGTGTAGGCAAATGATCCGATGACAAACAGCACGATCAGCGATACGAACCAATCGCCCGGCCCTTCATTGCCGCCCACCTCGGGGTCGGTGACTTTGTATTCGCCTCCAATGGCGCGAATGATGGCATTCACTCCGTTCTGCACCCCTTGGTCGTAATTTCCTTGCCGAAACGCGGGGGCTATTTCATTGCGGATGATGCGCCCGCTTTGGGCATCGGTGAGGGCGCCCTCCAACCCCTTGCCCACCTCAATGCGCATTTTGCGATCCTGGATGGCCACGAGCAACAACACACCATTGTTTTTATCCGCCCGGCCCAACTTCCACTCGGACGCCACGCGATACGTATACTCTTCGATGGCTTCGCTGCCAAGGGTGGACAATGTCAGAATAGCGATTTGATTGGAGGTAGTGTCCTCGTAGTGCTGAAGAGATTGCGAAAGCGATTGCAAAGTGGCCGGGGAAAGGATGCCGGCCTGGTCGTGGATGCGCTGATTGTTTAAGGGTGGCACCGGCAGGCGTTGCGCCTGGCTACCGACCGCAAGTAAAATGAGAAACCATGCCCCGAAGAAACGCACACCCATCATTCTTCCACGCGCAGGTCATCGCGCAGCTCGTTGGTGTCGTCTGCCGTTTGATGAAAACCCTTTTCCAACAACAAGTCGCCCGCCCGCTTCACCGCTACGAGTATGCCGTCCACGGTTTTGCCTCCACGTATTTTTTCGATGATCTGTGACACCATCCTGTCCCATTCTTTTTGCTCTACCACCTTGCTGATGCCTTTGTCGGCCATGACAATCACTTCGTGTTCAAACAGTGAAATAAAAATCAAAATGCCTGTGCGGTGGCGGGTGTTAAATACCTCTTCTTCCAAAAAAGCGGCTTCGGCTCTCTTTCGCGTAGCCTGATCGATGTGCTCCTGCGAAAGCAGCAAGCGTTTGATGGCCGGCACATAGTGTGCTGCCACCGCGCCCACAATGCCACCTGCTACCGTAAGCAAAAAAATCAACAACGGATCAAGCACCGCCCATTCAATGGAGTAGCGGTCGATCACCACGATGGTCATAAACGTGATGGCGGCCAGACCCAAGGCCCCGCGGTAGTTGGCGATGGTATAAAAGCCGCTGCGCTGCACCACCACGGGCACGATCTCGCCCGAAATTTTGCTTTCCGCTTCGCGCACCGCTTGCTTTACGCGTTCGAGGTCTTCCGGGGTGAATTGCTTAGCCATGGTGAAGGGGTCGTGCTTTCAAAGATACCTTTTTGTCGTCACTTCTGGCGGGCCGCTATCTCCTTGGCAAAAGCGGCCAAGGCTTGTGCCTTTTTGGGCGCGGAAAGCAGCTTTAGTGCGGCAAATCCCTTATCGAAGTAGTGCTGTATTTTCCGTTCCGTGGTTTGCCGGATATTCAGTTTTTCGTAAAGGGCCGTGATGGCGGCTACTTTCTTTCGCTTGTCAAACGTTTTGGCTTTGAGCCAGCGTGCTAGTGCTGTTTTGTCTTTGCCCTTTGCTTTCTCCAGCGCTTTGATGAGCAAGAACGTTTTCTTGTTGGCGATGATGTCTCCCCCCACTTGCTTGCCAAACTTGTTTTGGTCGGCAAACACATCCAAAAGGTCATCTTTCAATTGAAATCCAATGCCGATGTTGACTCCAAAATCGTACAAGGCTTTGCGGTCGGCCTTTGGGGCGCGGGCCAGCAAGGCTCCCAGTTCGAGGCTAAAGCCCAGCAATACGGCTGTTTTTAAACGGATCATGCTGATGTACTGTGCCTCGGTTACGCGCGGGCGCGTTTCAAATTCCATGTCCCACTGTTGCCCTTCGCACACTTCTGCGGCCGTGCGGTTAAAAAGGGTGAGCGCTTCCTTGAGTTGATCGGCCGGCAACTCCAACAGCATGTCATACACTTTCACCAACATCACATCGCCCGACAAGATGGCCGTGTTTACGTTCCACTTTTCATGCACGGTGGGCTTGCCTCTGCGCAGGGGGGCTTTGTCCATGATGTCGTCATGCAACAACGTAAAGTTGTGAAAGGCCTCCACGGCTACGGCAAAGGGAATGATCCGTTGCACATCTTTTTTGTAGAGCGTGTACGCCAAACATGTAAGCAGCGGCCGCATGCGTTTGCCGCCCAACGCCATGATGTAGCGAATGGGTTCGTACAATGACGGGGGCTGTGAGCCGAACGATTGACTGGCTATCGCCACTTCGATCTGACGGGTGATGTCTTTTGTCATGGGCAGTTCGAGACGAGGGCCTGCAACCTACTCGCTGGTAAAAAGTGTGAATTATCGGATGGTGCCGAAACGGGATGGTACGGCTACTTCCATTCCTCAAAAATATCAAAACGCTCGGCAATGGACAAGTCGATGAGGCGCCTGTCTACATCGGTCTTCTTTACGCGCACATCAATGGTATCGC
>JALONI010000076.1 GCA_025455015.1 Cyclobacteriaceae bacterium
GGGCCAAGTCCGTCATTTCGTGTCTTTTTTTGAAAACGTAGGTCGTCAAGCCTGACGGGCCGTCAGCGAACCTTTTGTGGTACGCCCGTTGTTGTAATGGTGGCAGGTCAATAAAGACAAACAATGAAGATGAAAGCCACGATCGACCGACAGATATTAGACTCTATCAACGTGCTCAACACACTCAACGGAGGCGTGGTGGAGCCGGTGGTGGAACTCAACCAATTTACCGACCACCGGCAGATACGCGTCTTGGTGCCGGGGTTTTCCCCCGAGGCGCTAAAAGTGGAAATACACAATAACTTTTTGATGATATTTTACACGCATCAGTTTCAGGGCGAGGAAGGGGAGATCAGCGTGCCGCGGTTTGTCTACCACAAGACCATCCCATACTTCATCGATCGTCAAAATATTCATGCCTCGGTGGAAAACGAGGTGCTCGTGGTGAAGTTGCCCTTTAACGAACTGGCCAACGGTTACCATCGCAGCATTTCGGTGGGACAAGAGTGAGCAAAAACGGGCTCAAAAAGACCGAAAACACCAAGCGTTTAGGAAGCCGTTACATGCGCTGTGCATGGTCAGTGCTTGTCAGTTCAACCCGATCATGGGGTATGCATGATTTTTAAGTCGGAAAAGAAACCTTCCGTCCCTACGTCTACCCATAGCCCGATACTTCCCCGCGCCTGGTCTCCGTGTTTCAGGTCGTTCACCACCAATACCGGTTGTGGGCTGTCGTTTACGTAGAGTTTGGCTTGTCGGCCAGTAACGTCTATTTTGATTTTAATCCATTCATTTAGCCCCATGTCGGCATACGACTCGTATTGCCCGGGCGACTCGCGCCTGAGCCGATCAAACTTAAAGTCGGGAAAGGAGAAATACTGCGTGGCGCGGTTGCGCCTGAGTTGATCTTCGGCCCGCCCGTTGGTGGGGCGCAGGTAGATACATTCAAACCGCGAGCGGTCAGGGGCGATCCGAAAGGCGATGCCAATGAAGCCCCGGGCCGCCTCGGGTGCGGTGGGCAACAAGCGGCTGAGCACGTATACCTCTAGGGTGCCGTTGGTGAAGTCGCTTCCGCGGATGTTTACAAACGTGGGCTCATCCACTTCTTTGATGGCCGGGTCTTTGACCACCCTGACCACCTGTCGCTGGCCCCATGTTTCGGGGCGCATGCTTACGTGAACGGGTTCGAGCGTGGAGGCATCGAGCGCGATGGTTTGAGAAAGGAGCGTTAGGGGATTTATAAGTGCCCAAAGTAAAAATGGATATCGGGTCATGTTAACTTTTTTGTGCTGGCCGTTTTGGCATTGTCAAGCCCGCCTACACCCTGCTTTCCTCGCTTTTACGTCACGGCTGATGTTTTAAACAACATACTTGCGCATTTTGGACGGAGCGTCATCCGGCTTAAGCAAAAATCGTCTTATGCGCAAGGCTTAATGGTCGTCTGTGTCTTGCGTTCATTGAAATAATCTACAATCTCTTTTTTTGTCATCTGAGATAACTTCTCGCTCAATTTGTCCCGTTGTTGACGCATAAATTTTACGGCATTAAATGCTTTTTCAGTCGTTTTCATATTTTTCAAATTCTCTTGGTGTACGTATTTCTAACGGCTTATAACCATCTCTTATGTTGATGGAGTTATAGCCTCTTATTCTCTCGATATTTACAATATGTTTGAAGTTCCAACTTACTAAAAAATCGGCTCGGTTTATGGTAGCTAACGCAATGTGTAAACAGTCAGCGTAACTGGTTGGTCCAACAACTTTTTCTGTAATGTATTCAGTTGCCAAGTCAACCGCCTCGTGAGTAAGTTCAATAAACTCTGTCAAATCTGCCCTGACGCTTTTTACAAGTTCCTTTACTTCAGGCGGGGCGTTTTCAAGCTCATCCTGTGTAACGGTTGAGTAACGAATAATGAACTCACCTGATCTTATTCGGTCAAAAAGCGGAATTGTGTGTTCGGAAAACTCGTTATCAAAGTGTCCCCCGAAAACCGATGTATCTAATATATTCTTTGTTTCATTGGAACTTACCTCAAAGTATACTTGAACCAGGTCGGAAAGATAGGAAAGTTTAAAAGTTCACCCGTCCCTGCTTCTGATTTTTTAGTTGGCCTTTAGATTTTGTCTGTTCGTGTAGTCAAATCTACAACTTTTTGTTTGAGTCAATCTTTTGGTTTCAATGTCATTTTTTTTGAGTGCCATAGGCAATGTTTTCTACGCTGCGTTTATGGTCCCAGTTTCAGGATTCCCGCGCGGTCAATGAACCTGACTTTAATGCTAAAACCGCAAAAAAAACTCCGTGCCCAGCCCGGGGTGGGAGGTGACGGTGATGGAGCCTTCGTGCTGGCGCATGATCTGCCGCGACAGGCTGAGCCCGATGCCGGAGCCTGATTTCTTCGTGGAAAAAAAAGGAATAAAAATCTTTTCGAGCGCCTCCGGTTCAATACCGTTGCCATTGTCGCGGATGGCGATGACGGCCCGCTTGTTTTCGCCTACAAAGGCCCGCAGTGTAATCACCCGGTGGGGCTGTTCGTCAAAGGCCTGAATGGCATTTTTGATCAGGTTGATAATCACTTGTTCAATCATGTTTTTGTCGGCTTGGACGGTCAGCGTGTCCGGTTCCACGCGGATGACGGTTTCGATGCGCGTGTCGGTCAATTCTTTTTTGTGCAGCATCACCAGTTCTTCCAGCAGCGTACGCACCGAGATTTCCACGGGTCGCGGGTTCGGTATTTGGGTCAGGTTTCGAAACTCTTTCACAAAGTGTATCAGGCCCTCGCTGCGCTTGGTGATGGTGGAGAGCGACAAGTGCATATCGCCCAGCTCCTCGGGCGTCAGGGTGGCGGTCTGCTGTTGCGCCAGGCGGTGTTTGAGGTCTTCTTCGACCATGCCCGCCAGCGATGAAATGGGCGTCACCGAGTTCATGATTTCGTGCGTGAGCACGCGCACCAGGTTTTGCCATGCCTCCATTTCCTTTTCCTCCAACTCGGTTTGGATGTTGCTCATGGAGATGAGCTTTACTTCTTCGGCCCGCAGCGTGAGTTCAATCACAAAGACAGAGAGCTGTACGGTCTCGTCACCCAGTTTGATGCGGATCAACTCGCGCCCACCGGTGCGCAGTTTATGGAAGCAGTCCACCAGCTCGGGGCTCAGGCCGCGCAACTCCTCGATTTGCGCCAACGTGCTCACGCGCAGCAGGCGCTTAGCCGCGCTGTTGATGAGTTGCACCGATCCGTCTTTCTTAAAGGTGAGCAGCCCCACGCCTGCATGCTGCACAATGTTTTTGAGAAACTGGTAGTCGGCTTCTTTTTCGTTTTTCGATTGCTTGGCTTTGGCCACGCCCTGGTTGAGTTCCTGTACAAACCACCGGAGGTCATCACCGTCTTCGCGGGTGCGGAACTGCTGCAGCGATTCATCAAAGTACACGGCCGGAAATAGGCGCGTGGGTGGCCGATCCGTTGACTCAATCAGTTGGTATACCTGAAACGCCACGGCTACCAGCAGCAACAGGTTTAGGAAAAAGCCGAATGAGGATACCCAGCCGATGCCCGTTAGCACGCAGGTGACCACCAACATGGCCACGCGTGGCACGTGGGGCGACTTCCAATTGAAACGAAGCGGGTCAAAGCGGAAGTCCATGGCGTGCGGTTACAAGCCGTACTTTTCCATCCTTCGGTATAGCGAGGCGCGCGTGAGCCCCAACTCTTCGGCTGCCTTGGAGATGTTGCCGTTGTGGAGTTGGATGGCTTTGGCCACGGCCGTGCGCTCCACCTCGTCCAGGTTCAGGCTGTCGTTGGCGGGCATTTCATTGGTTTTACGACTGAAGAGAAAATCGCTTTCTTGTAACGTGTTGCTGTCAGCCATGATAACCGCCCGTTCAAGGGCATGTTGCAGTTCGCGCACATTGCCCGGCCAGGCGTATTTTTTGAGTTTGATCATGGCCTCCGGGGCCAGGGCCACCACGTCTTTGCGGTACTTGCGCGTGTAGTAGTTGAGGAAGTGATTGGCCAGCAAGGGGATGTCGTCCACGCGCTCGCTCAGGGGCGGTATGCGTATCTCCACGGTGTTGATGCGGTAGAGCAGATCTTGCCGGAATTTTCCCTCGTCCACCATTTGCAGCAAGGGCATGTTGGTGGCGCAGATGAGCCGGATGTCCACCTCTTGCGATTGGTTGGCCCCCACGCGCGTAATCTGCCGCTGTTGCAGGGCGCTCAGCAATTTGCTCTGCGAGCTGAGGCTCAGGTTGCCGATTTCGTCCAGGAAGAGGGTGCCGCTATGGGCCAGTTCGAAACGGCCGGGGCGGTCTTCGCGGGCATCGGTAAACGCCCCTTTTTTATGGCCAAACAACTCGCTTTCAAACAGGGTTTCGGCAATGGCGCCCATGTCCACACCCACAAATGAGTTGTCTTTGCGCAACGACTTTTGGTGGATGGCGCGCGCCACCAGTTCTTTCCCCGTTCCGTTTTCACCCAGGATGAGCACGTTTGCATCCGTGCGCGCCACTTTGTCGATGAGCGTGAATACGTCTTTGAGCGCGGCACTTTGGCCGATGATGTCGCGAAAAGGTTGGCTGATTTGTTCTTCCAGCATTTGCTTGGCCTTGCGCAACTTGTCCACTTCGTTGTACGACTTCTTCAAGCGGATGGCTGTGGAAATCGTGGCGAGCAACTTTTCGTTTTGCCACGGCTTCAAGATGAAGTCAGTGGCCCCTTCTTTGAGCGCCCGCACGGCCATCTCCACATCGCCAAAGGCCGTAATCATGATCACCACGGCCTGTGGGTCACGTTCTTTGATTTGCCGGAGCCACTCAAAACCCTCTTTGCCGCTGGTGGTGTCTTTGCTGAAGTTCATGTCCAGCAAGATCACATCGTAGGTATCGTTGTTGAGAAGAAACGGAATCTTGTTGGGGTTTTTGTCGATGATGACTTGGTGGTTGTATTTTTTTAACAGCATTTTGGCTGCCAACAACACATCTTCGTCATCGTCAATCATGAGGATTTTGCCACCCTCCGCGCTCATAGGTTTATCAGACATCGCCATGGTAGGGAAAATTTAGTGCCAGTTTGTGTGTGCCATTGTTCGGTCAGGAATACGTTGATTGTCAAGCCTAAGCAAAGGCGTACAACGCGGGGGCCTTTCGAAAAGTATCCGTTCATGAACTCATCCGCACAAAGATGTTCAAAAATGAACAGTTGCGCACCATCGGCTTGGGCCGATCATCTAAAACCGGAAGTGGTAGATTTCGGCCTTCTTGGGTCGTACCAGCAGCAGTCGCTCATCGGTAACCAGGGCAAACAACACGGGGCCGGTCAGCGTCAGAGAGGTTTCCTGTTCAGAGAACAAGTGATAAAACAAAATCCTGTCATCGGCTACGAGGTAGATGTCTTCACCGGCCACGTTGATGTTGCGCAGGGTGGGCAAGTCAAAGTGTTTGATGCGGTTGCCCACGCCATTGTAGATTTCCACCTGTGCCTGCTCCCCCTGCACGATGAGCACGTTCTGGTATTCGCGCAGGTGGCGCGGCAATCCCATTGCTTCGGGCAGCGTAAACTCCGACTGAATTTTGTTTTGCGCCAGGTTGATCCGCTTTAACGTGCGGTCTGCTTCGTCCATGATCCACACGTGATTTTCAGCCGTGGGGCACACTAACCACGGTCGGATGGCAAAGGATGGCGGCAGGGAAAGTGTGGTGGTTTCGTGTAGTTCTTGGTTGAGCAACTGATAGGTTTGGGTGGGACGATGGTACGCAAACACGCGCAAGGGGTTCCACGGCTCCAGCAACTCCGGGGCACGCTTGCCTTTATGGCGTGCCACCACGCGGCCTTCGGGATTTATCTTTTTGATGGTGCCGCTCGTCTCGGTCACGTAGAAATTACCCAGTCTGTCTACGGCCACGCCCACCGGGTTCTTCAACTTAACACGGGCAACCAACTCCCCTTGTTGTTGCGCGGCCGCGCAAGAGGCGATGACGAGCAGCAGAAGGCAAAGGCGAATCATCCTTCAAAGGACGTTAGCTCCAGTGTGTTGTTGGCAAAAGAGGCAAACGTGTTGAAATGAACCCACTCGCCCAAGTTGATGTAGCGGCTGTCGGGGCTCACGGCCAAGTCGAGCGGTAAGTGGCGATGACCGAACACGTAGTAGTCGTGGTGCGTGGTTTTTTCCACTTCGCGGCAATAGGTCAGTAAGAATTCACGCTCTTCGCTGACAAATTTTTCCTCTTGCTTCGTATTGCTGATGCGGCTCTGGCGGCTCCAAAAGTGGGCCACGCTCATGCCCAGGTTGGGGTGAATGCGCGCAAACAGCCACTGGCAAAGACCGCTGTTGAAAAATTTCTTTAAGATCTTATAAGTCGTGTCACCCGGGCCCAGCCCATCGCCATGGCCGATCAGGAATTTTTTGTCGTTAACCACGAGAGTCACAGGCTGGCGGTGCACAGGAATGCCCAGTTCGGTGGGGAAATAATCGAACATCCACATGTCGTGGTTGCCGGTAAAAAAATGGATGGCGATGCCTTGTTCTTTCAGTTCGGCCAACTTGCCTTGAAAGCGCACAAAGCCCTTGGGGATGCTGTGGCGGTATTCAAACCAAAAGTCAAAGATGTCGCCCAGCAAAAAGACGGTGTGGGCGTCTTTGCGGACGTGTTCCAGCCACCGCACAATGCGCCTTTCGCGCGCAGCGCTGGCCTGGGGGGTAGGCACACCCAAATGAAAGTCCGAAGCGAAGTACACTTTTTGATCGGGACGGAGCGAAATAACCACGGGCATGAAAATTCAATCCGTCAAAGATAGGATTTATCGCAGCATCAACACGGCCACCGATGGCGGAGGCCGGACTGACACGTACCCCGTGTCCCTCCGCGTATGCGTTAAGAACCCGGAAGAAACGTGACGCGTGCCTCACCCCCTACTTTCGGGCAGACGCTAGCTCGGGGTTTCTTCGGCCGCAGGCTCTTTGGCCGGCTCTGCGTCATGGTCTTTTCCGTTGGTGTTGTTGTTGGTATTGGTAAACTTCTCGTAGGTGGTCTGCGTGTTGAACGGCCGCTTGCCAATCAATCGTTCCAAGTCAGACTGGAATAAGATTTCTTTCTCCAGCAGTTCTTTGGCAATGATTTCCAACTTGTCTTGGTACTGGGTCAACAGCTTTTTGGTGCGCTCGTAGGCGCTGTCCACAATACCTTTCACCTCTTTGTCGATGCGCTCGGCCATGGCCTCGGAGTAGGGCTTGTTGAAGTTGTACTCCGATTGTTTGGAATCGTAGTACGACAGGTTGCCGATGGCGGGATTCATGCCGTAGATGGTGACCATGCTGTAGGCCATCTTGGTGATGCGCTCCAGATCGCTCAGCGCCCCGGTCGAAATTTTTCCAAACACGATTTCTTCGGCCGCGCGGCCGCCAAAGGTCATGCACATTTCGTCTATGAGCTGCTCGGTTTGATACAGGAATTGCTCTTTGGGCAGGTACTGCGCGTATCCGAGCGCAGCCACCCCGCGTGGCACAATGCTCACCTTCACCAGCGGGTCGGCATGCTCTAGGTACCAACCGGCCACGGCATGTCCTGCTTCGTGGTAGGCTACAATGCGTTTTTCCTCAGGCGAAATGATCTTGTTTTTCTTTTCCAACCCACCGATGACGCGGTCAATGGCATCCTGGAAATCCTGCATGTCCACCTCTTTTTTATCGCGCCTGGCAGCAATGAGGGCTGCCTCGTTGCAGACGTTCGCGATCTCGGCACCCGCAAAGCCGGGCGTTTGGGCCGCCAGTTTTTTGATGTCGAGGTCTTTGGAAATCTTGATCGGCTTCAAATGTACTTTGAAGATGTGCTCACGCCCATTGATGTCGGGCTTGTCAATGCTGATTTGGCGGTCAAAGCGACCGGGGCGCATCAGGGCCGAGTCCAACACATCGGGGCGGTTGGTGGCCGCCAAAATGATCACCCCGCTGTCGGTGGCAAAGCCATCCATCTCCACCAGCAATGAGTTGAGGGTGTTTTCGCGTTCATCGTTGGCCCCGGGCAAAGAGCCCCGCCCACGCGAGCGGCCGATGGCATCAATTTCATCGATAAAAACAATGCAGGGAGCTTTTTCCTTGGCTTGCTTGAACAGATCGCGCACGCGGGCCGCGCCCACACCCACAAACATCTCGACAAAGTCAGAACCCGACAGCGAAAAGAACGGCACGCCCGCCTCGCCTGCCACGGCTTTGGCCAACAACGTCTTGCCGGTGCCGGGAGGGCCTACCAACAGGGCGCCCTTGGGAATTTTGCCGCCCAGCTTGGTAAACTTGGACGGGTTTTTCAAGAAGTCAACGATCTCCTTCACTTCTTCTTTGGCTTCGTCCAGTCCGGCCACGTCTTCGAATGTAATTTTCACTTTGTTTTCGGCATCGAACAAGGCCGCGCGCGACTTACCGATGTTGAAGATTTGGCCACCGGGCCCGGCTCCACCCGTCATTCTGCGCATCAGCATCCAAAAGCCAAACACAAGCAGAAAGAGAAAGCCCCAGCTAAACCAGCCGTTGTAGTCGCCCCCTTTTTCGCTGGTAAACTCAATGCCTTGTTTTTGCAATTCGTTTTGGTAGCGTTCCACAAAGTTGTCCACCGAGGGTATTTCCAGGCGGTAATGGGGTCCCGCCTTGCCCATGCCCAGGGCTCCTTTGTCTTCCAACTCCGTTTTGTACTTGGCGTTGTTGAGGGCTTCGGATTTCAACGTTACGTATACGACTTCATCGTTTTTCACCAACACTACACGCTTCACGTCTTTGCTTTCCATCATGCTGCGAAAGCGGGCATCGGTGATGCTGATCAGTGAATTGACTTGTTGTACAATGGTAATGATGACGATGGCGCCCACCAGGGCCAGGATGATCCACAATTGGAAATTGGATCGCGGGCCCTTGGGGTTCAATTTATTGCTGTCTCTTTCTCGGTCTGCCATTTCGCTGTGGGTTCAAAAATTAATAACGGTTGGCGGGGTAATTGGTTCCTCGCCCATGTATCTGTTTAGTCTTCTATTTCGGTGATGTCGGCATCGCCCCAAAGTTTCTCCAACGCAAAAAACGCGCGTTTGTCTTTTCGGAAGATATGGGCCACCACGTTGATATAGTCGAGCAGCATCCACTCTTTATTGTTTTTTCCCTCCACGTGCCAGGGGTTTTCGCGCAGGCCTTTGTACACTTCTTCGTCAACAGAGTCGGCAATGGCCCCGATTTGTTTGTCCGAATTGCCCGAGCAGATCACGAAAAAATCAGCCACTGCGTTTTTTACCTGTCGCATGTCCAGGATCACGATGTCCACCGCTTTTTTCTCCTGCATGCCTTTGACGATCAACTGCGTGAGTTTTTCTGCGTGATTCTCCTTTCTTTTTTTACCCATTCACTATTTTCGGATTTTTGGACGAAACAATCGACAAAGCTAAGTAAAAATACCTTGTATAAAATTCCTGCCAAAACCCTTTTCATGGGGCAAAAGCTGGTTTCCGTGCCAGAATGTCATTCCACCAACACGCTTCTGGCCGAACTGCTGCAACGCCACGAGCTGCCCGAGGGCACCGCGGTGGTTACGCCCCACCAAACCGCGGGCCGCGGCCAACGCGGAAACACCTGGACAAGCCAGCCGGGCAAAAACCTCACTGTTTCGTTTTTGCTCTTTCCTACCTTCGCTGAGGCCGCCCGTGCCTTTGAAATCACCCAAATGGCCAGCCTGGCGGTGCTTGACACCGTGAGTGCCTATGTGCCCGGGGCCCGGGTGAAGTGGCCCAACGATATTCTGGTGGGCGCCAGAAAAATGGCGGGCATCCTGATCGAAAACCAAGTGCAGGGTGCGTTTCTTTCGCAAGCCATTGTGGGCATTGGGCTAAATGTGAATCAAACTGACTTTGCGCTGCCCACGGCTACTTCGCTGGCGCGCGAAATCAATCAGGCGGTGGCACTCCAAACGCTGTGGGAGGAGCTGGCGGCAAATTTGGAGAGGAGGTACATCGGCTGGCGCGAACGAAAAAGCAGGCTGGACCAAGCCTACCTGGCGCAGCTGTATTGGCGTGGCGAATGGCACACCTTTCAAACCCGCGAAGGGAAAATGGAGGGGATGATCGAAGGCGTGGACAGCCATGGGCGATTGTGCGTGCGCACCGCGCAGGGCGTTCGGTTTTTTAGCCTGCAAGAGATACAATACCTTGCATGATGAACGATTTGTACACGCGCACCTCGCGCATCGTGGTCACTTGCAATAAGCGCCTGGCACCGTTCCTGGAACAGGAGGTACGCGCGCTCGGCTACGTTCCCGATGAGGTGTTTGCCACCGGGCTGATACTGACCGGCACCTTACCGCAGTGCATCGAGCTAAATCTACACCTGCGCTGTGCCAGCCAGGTACTCTTTTCGCTGCAGGCATTCAAAGCCGTACATCCTGACGAGGTCTATGACAAAGTGCTGCGCATGCCGTGGGAAACGTGGCTCGAGAAAGACGGATATTTTTCGGTGACCAGCAACGTGGACCAGTTTTCGGTAAACAACAGCATGTTTTTGAATGTGAAAGTGAAAGACGCCATTGCCGACCGCTTTCGCAGAGAAGTGGGCGTGCGGCCCAACAGCGGGCCCGAACTGGACCGGGCGGTGGTGCATATTTTCTGGAGGGACGACCAGGCCGAAATTTTTATGGACACCAGCGGCCCCACACTGGCCAAGCATGGGTATCGCAAAATACCCGGCAAGGCCCCCATGCTGGAAGCCCTGGCCGCGGCTGCGCTGTATGCCACCGGCTGGACGGGCGAGACACCGCTGGTAAACCCGATGTGCGGCTCGGGCACCATCGTCATTGAGGCGGCTTTGCTCGCCACGGGCCGAAAACCCGGCTTGTACCGGCACAACTATTCGTTTATGCACTGGCGCGGGTACGAACGGGCCATGTATGAGGCGGCCCTCCAGCGGTTAAAAGGCGAGGTGCGCCAGTCGGCTGTCACCCTCATTGCATCAGACATCAGTCAGGATGCCATTGACATTGCCAAAGTGAATGCAGCCGAGGCTGGGGTGGAAAAGATGATCCAATTCCAGCGGTGCGATTTTGCCGGCACGGCTGTGCCGCAAACACCGGGCATCGTTTTTCTGAATCCGGAGTATGGTGAGCGCCTGGGTGATTTAGAAGAGTTGGAAGAAACCTATTCGCGGGTGGGCGATTTCCTGAAGCAGCGGTGCCAGGGGTACGAGGGCTATATTTTTACCGGCAACCTGGAATTGGCCAAGAAGGTGGGGCTGAAGGCCAGCCGCAGGATAGAATTTTACAATGCGAAGATTGACTGCCGCCTGTTGAAATATGAGCTATATGGGGGCAGTAGGCGGAAAACAGATCAGAATGTGGTACCTTCGTCATAGATAAAGACTAAAGCTTTTGCTATGGACCTCGACACAAAAGAAAGAATTCATCAATTGGTGAATGAGATTACCGATGAAGATGTGTTGCTACAGGTTATGGAAGACGTGATGTTTTACGCGCAAAAAAAAGACCCTGTATTGTTGTTGGATACCAAACAACAGGACGAGTTGAAACAGGCAATCGAGGAGGGCGAGCGAGGTGATGTGATTGCTCTGTCAGCGTTTCAAAAAGCAACCAGCCGGTGGAAAGACAGGTAGTGGTAACCCAGCGGTTTCAGCGAAACACACACGCCATTCATCGATACATCTGCGAAGCCTTTTCGAAGCGGGCTGCCGATTCGTTTTTAGATCGACTCTTGCATAAGATCGAGCAAGTGTCCCACCATCCGGAAATGGGGCGGCCTTCCAGTGTTTTGTCGGCACGAAGTTTTATCGTGAACCCCCACAATTTGGTGTTTTATCGGGTAACGGAGCGCTCCATTATCATGCTCTGCATTTTTGATATGCGCAAAAACCCTGATAAAATGCCGTATTGACAACCTTGCCCCTCAGATCACTTTTACCTTGATGGCATTCAGTCCTTTGGGGCCGCGTTCGGTTTCAAAGGTTACCTTGTCGTTGTCTTTGATCGGATGCAACAGCCCGTTGCTGTGTACGAAAATGCTCTCCTGCGACTTCTGGTCTTTGATGAAACCGTATCCTTTGCTGTTGTTAAAAAAGATCACGCGGCCTTCGCGCACATTGTCGGCCTCGTTCACTTCAATTTTGCGGGCACCCAGCAAAATATCTTCTTCTTTGATTTCCAGTTTTTTGGTGGGGTCGGGCGGGGTGGATGAAATATTTCCGTGTTCGTCCACATAGGCCAACATGTCTTCGAGGCTCGAAGACTTCTTATTGGCCTTGCGCTCTTCTGCGCGCTGCACTTTTTCTTTCTTTTTTTGCGCTTTGCGCTTCTCGATTTCCTTTTTGTTGTAGGTTTCCTTGGATTTGCTCATGTGTTGTCGGGCAAGCAGAAGAGACACCGTTGCCTTTTACCGCTATGGCATCAAAGATACTAATAAAATAATTGCCTGCCGCATGGGGGTATGTCGCGCGCATGCCGCGGGCCAAAACGGGCCACGATTATCCCGCGAGGCATTGCCCGGCATAGTCCGTAGCCGTGGCGTGGCTCTATCACCTACTCGTGCTTTAGCGCCTTCACAGGGTTCGACAGCGAAGCCTTCAACGATTCATACCCCACGCTGACAAATGTGATGAGGGCAATGGCACCCGTGACGCCCGCGAAAAGCAGCGCGTTGATGGGCGTTTGGTACACAAACGTTTTCAGCCATTGGCTGGCGGCCCAGTAGGCCACGGGTATGCCCACCGCGCATCCGATCAAGAGCAGCACACCAAATGTTTTGAGCAAGAGCCACAGCACTTGCCCATGTGAGGCGCCCAACGATTTGCGGATACCGATTTCTTTGGTGCGCTGTTCGGACAAAAATGCTGCGAGCCCATACAAGCCCACGCACGTGATCAAAATGGCCAGTGCCGAAAATTTTTCGGTGAGTTCGGCTACCTGCGCCTCGTTTTCATACATGCGCCCAAATTCATCATCCACAAACCAATGGTCAAACCCAAAATCCGGAAACACCGACTTCCACTGCTGTTCCATCAACGGGATGGCTTCGCCCAACTGCCCGGCCGCCACCCGTACATGGATGATCCGGTCATCTGTATGCGGTTTGGGCGATATGGCCAAGGGCTCAATTTTATGGTACATCGACCGGTAGGGAAAATCTTCCACCACGCCAATGACCAGACCCGTCACGGGGGCTTTGGTGCTGTCGGGCATGGAATAGCCCATCACATAGTCGGGGCGCACGATGGCCTTGCCAATGACTTCATTCGGGGATAGTTTCAACGCTTTGACGGCTGCTTCATTCAACAGCACTGCGGACGAGTCGCGCAGGTTGGCAGCGTCAAAGTAGCGACCCGCCAGCAGAGTCATGCCAAACGTCTTGGGGAAGTCATAGTCGCCATTGAGCTGGTACCACTCGTATTTTTCTTCGTTCACCTCGGGAAACTGCATGTGCATGCCGATGGGCCCAAAATAGTCGAGCCGCGGCAAGTGGTTGGCCAACGTGACCGCTTCGATGACCGGGTTTTGGATCAGCCGATCTTTATAGGCCAGGTATTTTTGGTCGGTGGCTGCACCGATAAATCCGCCATAGCGGATGGAGACAATTTGGTTGCCGGCTTCGTTCAGTTTGGAGTGCCGCATCAGGTTCATTTGCCGTACTACAATAACGGCCCCGGTAAGCAGCGTAACCGCCACCACAAATTGCACGGTAGTCAAAAACTGGCGGAACACATGACTGCCCTTGCGGAAAGAGAATTTGCCTTTGAGTACGGTGGCCGGTTCAAAGCCTGCTACAAACAAGGCCGGGTAGCTGCCGGCCAGCAAGGTCACAAACACGATCACGCCCAACACGATGAGGAGCATGATCGGGTCGAACAAATATCCGGGCGAAAAGGTCTTGCCTGTGATGTCATTGAAGGCCGGCATAAACAAGATGACCAGCAAGAGAGCCACCAGCGTGGCCAACATCACCAACAGAAAAGACTCTGACAGGAACTGCACCACCAATTGTGTGCGAATGCCCCCGAAGGTTTTGCGCAGCCCGATTTCTTTGGCGCGGCCGGCCGATTTGGCCGTGGCCAGGTTAATGTAGTTGATGCAGGCGACCAGCACGATCAACAGCGCAATAGTGATAAACACATACGTGTATTTTTTGTCGGCCGATTTATGTGAAATGGACCAGTCGATTTCCTGGTCGAAATGCACATCGGTTATTTTACGCACCAGTGGGCGAAACGTGAAGTCAAGTTTATACTTTTCAATAATGGCGTTGGCCCGTTTTTGCAGGTCTTCCTGGATGGCGGGTATCTTGCCCTCATCGGCACACACAAAAAATGACTGCGTCCAAAAGCCGTTGTCGCCATCGCCCATGGAGGTGTTGAGCGCAGTCTCCAAAAAAGGCATCGTTTCTTTAAGCGACAGGATGTTGCAGATGTATTCCGGGCGCATGTGTGTGTTGGCAGGAAAATCCCGGTAGACGCCTGTGATCATCATCTGTATCTTTTTTCCCTGTGTCATCCACTGATGGCTAACCGTCACCAGGCGGTTAAGCGGGTCTTCGTTTCCAAACAATTCCCGGGCTGCGCTTTCGCTGATGACCATGCTGTTGATGTCGTTGAGCGCAGTGGCGGCATCGCCTTGCTGAAGGGGCAGGAACAGCGTTTCACCGTAGTTGCTTTCTGCCCAAATGATTTCTTCGGTCAGTACGATGCGGTCTTTTTCTTCATAGGCGATGCTGGTGGGCATGCCGGTATTGGTGAAGCTGGTGATTTTCTCAATGCCGGGGTAATTGTCTTTGATGTAGTTGTCCCACCCAGCGGGCGCGGCCGGGTAGGCTTGGTGATCGCCATTGGGGTATTCGATGCGGTAGCCCAGCCGATAGGTTTGCGAGGCGTAGGGGTGTTGCGAGTCAAAGGTCAGTTCATCCTTCACATACAGAAAAATAAAAATGGCCGAGGCCAAGCCAATGGCCAGGCCGAGGATATTGATGGTGGCGTAGCCGCGTTGTTTTTTCAGATTGCGGAGCGCCAAAAGCAGGTAATTGAAAAACATGGTGGGGGAAGGTTGCTGCTATAAAGAAACGGATAAAAGGGCTGGGCGATTGTAACAAATTGTAAAACTTGCCGCTTGTAACAGCCCGTGGCAGGTCATCCGCAGAAAAACGCAGATGACAAAAACCTACCCGGGCCATGTGGTGGCCCTCCCTATCTTTAACCGTTTAAAACCCAACCCACATCAATGAAGAAACGATATGTGCTCCTGTGCGTGCTGGCCGTGCTGATGGTAGCAGCGCGCGCGCAAAAACTCGACATGGAACTGCTAAAAGGCATGAAGCCCCGCAGCATCGGCCCCGCGGCCATGAGCGGCCGCATTACGGCCATTGATGCCGTGGTAGCCAACCCTGACATTATCTATGCCGGGGCTGCTTCGGGCGGGGTGTGGAAAACCACCAGCGGAGGCGTGCGATGGGAACCCATTTTTGATAAGGAAAACACGCAGGGCATCGGAGCCCTCGCCATCCAGCAGGACAACCCCTCTGTGGTGTGGGTGGGCACGGGCGAAGGCAACCCCCGCAACAGCTTGAACGGAGGCGAGGGCATTTACAAAACGCTGGACGGTGGAAAAACATGGAAACGCCTCGGACTGGAAAAAACGCGACACATTCACCGCATCCTCATCGACCCCAAAAACCCCAACACGGTGTACGTAGGCGCCATTGGCTCGCCTTGGGGCGAACACCCCGAACGGGGCGTGTACAAGACTACCGATGGCGGTGCCACGTGGGCACAAATACTTTTTGTTGACACCAAAACGGGATGCGCGGATTTGGTCATGGACCCCACCAACCCCAACAAACTGATCGCGGCCATGTGGCAGCACCGCAGGCATCCATGGACGTTCACGTCCGGTGGGCCCGGTTCGGGTTTGCACATCACGTATGATGGCGGCAAGACATGGAAGAAGATTACCCCCAAGGAAGGATTGCCCGAAGGCGAGTTGGGCCGCATCGGCATCGCCATTGCACGCAGCAAACCCGAAGTGGTATATGCGTTGGTAGAAGCCAAAAAGAACGCGCTGTATCGCTCGGAAGACGGTGGCGAAAAATGGAGCAAGATCAACGAGAAAGAAGAAATTGGCGATCGCCCGTTTTACTACAGCGAGATTTATGTGGACACAAAAAACGAGAATCGGTTGTACACCATCTTTTCGATTGTGAACGTGAGCGAAGATGGGGGTAAGTCGTTCCGCACGCTGTTGCCTTATTCGGGCGTGCACCCCGATCACCACGCCTGGTGGATTCATCCCGAAGACCCCTCGCTGATGATCGATGGCAACGATGGGGGCGTGAACATTACCCGCGACATGGGCAAAACCTGGTTCTACTCAGAGAACATCCCGGTAGGCCAATTCTATCACATCAATGTAGACATGGCCCAGCCCTACAACGTGTATGGCGGGTTGCAAGACAACGGCTC
>JALONI010000077.1 GCA_025455015.1 Cyclobacteriaceae bacterium
TTGGGCGAGGTTGTTCCCAGTCTCCGCGGAGATCATCTATTCCAACTTCGCCGCCATTATTGCCGCGTTGGCCGCGGGGTGGGCTTGGCGATTGCCTAACACACCGAAGTGGCGACGCGCAACGCTTGCGACCTTGTTGGGAATCGGCTCCGCCATCGCGATCTTGTGGCCACTGCTGGCAATAGGGCTGCGTCCACCGCCCGCGGGCGGAAATGTGTGGTTCAAAGGTGTCGCAAAGCAAACGTCGTGGGCGACATGCAGCCCTGCGGCGGCTGCCACGCTGTTTAACGCTGAAGGGATTGAGGTGAGCGAAGCGGAGATGATCCCGCTTTGCTTGACCGACTATGCTGGCACGCCGACGCTTGGTCTTTATCGCGGTGTCAAGTTGATTGCGAGCCGGCACGAACGCGAAGTCGATTTGCTTCAGGGCGGCTTGCCGCGGTTGATCGCCGACAATGATTGGCCAGTGCTTTTGTCAGTGCGATTGCCGTTTGGTGTGGAGGAGAAAGCCGCGCGGCAAAATTTTGCCCGATGGCTAAAGTCCCTGTGGTTTGCCCCCGATGTACTCAAGCACTATGCTGACCGGGCCGATCGGTTGGCGGGGATGTACCTGCCGTACTGGACGTTTGATTGCCAGACGCAAACCCGCTACACCGGGCAACGGGGCGAAGACTACGTGGTGAATGAGTCGTATACCGTGGTGGAGAACGGCCACCACGTGACCAAGACACGGGCCGTGACCAAAACGCGTTGGTATTCGGCTTCCGGAACGGTTTCCAACTCATTTGATGACCTGTTAATTGAGGCCACCCGTTCGCTCCGGCCCGACAAACTGCGCGTGTTGGAGCCATGGGATGTGCGCTTGTTGGTGCCGTATGATGACAAGTACCTGAGCGGCTTTCGCACCGAAACCTATGCCGTAGGCGTGAAAGAGGGCTATCAGCAAGCCAAAGGCCGCATGGAGCCCGTCATTGAATCGGCTATCCGAAGCGACATCGGGGGCGATCGCCAAACCATCCAATACACCAACGTGACGTATCAGAATCCCACCTTTAAGCACATCTTGCTGCCGGTGTGGATCAGCGCCTATCGGTACGAGGGAAAGCTTTACCAGTTTTTGATCAACGCCCGCACCGGCAAAGTAACGGGCGACCGGCCGTACAGCACCATGAAGATTGCGTTGGCCGTGATAGCCGTTATCCTGTTCGTGGCGATATTATTTTTCTTTGCCGAGAAATAACATGCTAAAATCTTCACTTACGCGCGATCAGGTAGAAGCCGGCTGTGACGAAGCCGGTCGCGGTTGCCTGGCCGGCCCGGTGGTAGCCGCTGCCGTCATTCTTCCTAAAAAGTACAAGCACAAAAAGCTCAACGACTCGAAGCAGCTTACGCACGCGCAGCGGTTGGAACTTCGCCATGACATTGTGCGCGATGCCGTGGCCTGGGCCGTGGCACAGGCGGAGGCTCCCGAAATCGATCAGATCAACATCCTCAACGCCTCCTTTTTGGCTATGCACCGGGCCGTGGCACAGTTGGGTAAAACCCCCGAGTTGCTTTTGATCGATGGCAACCGGTTTAATGCCTACCCGTCTATCCCGCACCGATGCATTGTTCAAGGCGATGCCAAGTATTTGTCCATTGCCGCGGCTTCAATCCTGGCCAAAACGCACCGCGATGAGCTGATGGAAAAATTGGCCATCGAGTGCCCGGGGTATCATTGGGAAACCAACCGCGGGTATCCCACGCCCCCGCACCGCGAGGCGATCCGGCTGCAAGGCGTGACTGCGTACCACCGCAAGTCGTTTCAGCTGCTGCCCGCCCAACTGGAATTGTTTGACTAATTTTGATGCATGGCGCTCACGCTATTCCGGAAAAAACCTGACCTGTTCGATTACGAAGCGGAGCGCACCTGTAAAAATTGTGGCCACGCCTTTCAGGGGAAATTCTGTAGCCGCTGTGGCGAAAAAGTGGTGGACCGCACCGACCGATCCCTTCGCAAACTGGCCGAGAGCATCTTAAACGCGTTGACTTTTCTGGAAGGAAAATTCTGGCGCAGCTTCAAGCTGCTGTTTGCCCATCCGGGCAAGCTCTCAAGCGAAATCCGCGCGGGAATCCAAGTGCCCTACATGCGCATGGTCGGGTTATTTTTTGTTGCCAATTTCTTCTACTTCCTTTTTCCCGTTTTTGACACATTCAATTCCAGCTTGTATTCTCAGTTTTACCAACAAGACCACAGCGCGTGGGTGCAGGAAATGGTACGCCATCACGTAAAAACCCATCCGGTTTCGGTGGAGGAGTTTACGAACGCGTATAATGCCCACACCGCCAACGTCTCCAAGCTCATCGTGGTGGTGCTGGTGTTTTTGTACACCCTGCCGCTTTCCATCATCAACTACTCAAAAAAGAATTTGTATTTCGATCATCTCCAATTTTCGTTTGAGTTTCATGCCTATCAGCTCATGGTCAGCAGTGTGGTGGTGCCGCTGGTGTTCAAGTGGCTGATACAGGGTGTGCAGGGTGTGTTTGGGTGGGATTGGAACGTGCTCTTGTCAGATTCCTTTTACTCAAAAGTATCGCTGGTGCTGTTTGGCTATTTTTTCATCCGAGGCCAGCGTACGTATTATGGCCACGGCTGGATTGTGAGTGTACTCAAAGGTGCCCTGCTGGCCCACTTGGTTTTTTATTCGTGGAAGGCGTACCGTCTGATTTTGTTTTTTGTCACCTATTGGACAATGTAAGCGCGGGTTATTTGGTCAACTGATATGAGGCACTTTTTTCGCAAGCGAATTCATCTTTTTGATTATGAGCAAACGCGCACCTGCCTCAGTTGTGGCAATGCTTTTTCGGGTAAGTTCTGCAGCCGTTGTGGCGAAAAAGTGGTGGAACCCTACGATCGTTCCATCCGGAGTTTTGTTGATAACTTCATCAATGCTCTTACCTTTATCGATGGGAAGTTTTTTCGGAGTTTCAAAACCATGCTCCTTCGCCCAGGCCAAATGGCGCGC
Organism: Cyclobacteriaceae bacterium; assembly: GCA_025455015.1. Classification (GTDB taxonomy): domain Bacteria; phylum Bacteroidota; class Bacteroidia; order Cytophagales; family Cyclobacteriaceae; genus ELB16-189. Next base: position 3,006 of record JALONI010000077.1, read on the forward strand.
GACATTGCCGTAGGGAAGCGCCAACCCTACATGAAGCCCATGGCATTCTTTTTTGTGGGCAACTTCATTTATTTTCTGTTTCCGCTGTTTCAAACATTCAATACAAGACTGGAAGTTATCAACAGGGCTGGCGTGCGGGAAGAGGTGGCTGCTTTTGTCGAAGCGAGCAACATGCCGATGGACGAGTTCGTCAAAACCTACAACGCCTCATCCACCAACTGGGCAAAAGTTATCTTGGTATTGCTAGCCCCACTAATGTTTCCTTTTTTGGTGATCGTCAACTATTCCAAAAAAACATTTCTGGCGGATCATTTTGTCTTTGCGATGGAATATGCTGCCTTTATCGTATTCGTGCCTACGATATTGGTATCGTTTTTTCTGACAGCCCTTATTTTTCTGTTTCGTATCTTTTTTGATATGGACATCAATACCCTGTTTCATGATCAAAATACGTTGCCTTTTGTTTCATTGCTCCTCTTGTATTTTCTGGTCATGGGCGTTCGGCATTTTTACCACTTCCCGTGGTGGCGGGTGGCACTTAGTGCGGTGCTGCTATTCGGATGCCAGGTAGTTATTATTACCGCCTACCGGTTTATCTTGTTCAAAATTACGTTCTGGTCAGTTACTTAAGTGACGTAGTACATGTGCCTCATCTTTCTCTCCCTCCGGCAAAACCCGCAGTATCCGTTGGTCATCGTGGCCAACCGCGATGAGTTTTACGCCCGCCATACAGCCCCGGCCGATTTCTGGCAAGACAGTCCGCACGTTTTGGCCGGCCGCGATCTGGAAGCCGGGGGCACGTGGATGGGCGTTGCGAAAAGTGGCCGCCTGGCGTTGGTGACCAACTATCGCGACCCAAACCACATCAACCCGCATGCTCCCTCGCGCGGCCATCTGGTGGCTGACTTTTTACAACAGCCCGTCACACCCGACCAATACGTGGCGGCCGTGGAAAAAAAGAAAAGCCTCTACAACGGTTTCAACCTCATCGTGGGTGACGCCAACGGCTTGTCGTACCTGTCGAACTACGGCCGGGGCACCGAGCGGCTGTCGCCCGGATTTTATGGATTAAGCAACCATTTGCTGGACACCCCATGGCCGAAAGTACAGCGCGGGAAGACTGTGCTGCAAGAACGGGTGCTGCACGAGGTGATGCCCACCCAGCAGCTCCTGGATGCGATGGCGGACGAGGCGGTGGCGAGCGATGCCGATTTGCCCGACACGGGTATCGGCCTGGAGCGCGAGCGGGCGCTGTCAGCCATGTTTATCAAAACACCCAACTATGGCACCCGTTGCTCAACGGTGGTTACGCTCGATCGCCATCGTGTACTCACTTTTACCGAACGTGTTTTTGACGTGCGCACTTTTGCGTATGAAACGCGCACGTTCTCCTTTTCGATTGAATCATGAAAAAGAAAAAGCCCCCTTTGCCGTGGGTCATCCGCGTGGTGCGCTGGATTTTTCCAAAACTGGAACGACTGGCCCCTGCGTTGGCACACCGCTATTTTGTGCGCATATTTTTTACGCCCGTCCGCTACCGGGCTACCGAAAAAGAAACGGAAGTGGCGCAACGCGCCCGGCAAAGCGAAGTGCGCGTTCGCGGACGGCACGTACATGTGTATGAGTGGGGCGAGGCATCCACGTATGTGTTGTGCGTGCACGGTTGGGCAGGTCGCGCCACCCAGTTTCGCAAGTTCATTGAGCCGCTCAACCAAGCGGGGTTTCGGGTGGTGGCTTTGGATGGTCCCGCGCACGGTCGCAGCGAGGGCAAGCAAACAAACATCCTTGATTTTTATGAAGCCGTGCGGGCCGTGGTAGACAAGCACGGGGCACCCGAGGGGGTTGTGTCGCATTCGTTTGGTGGCGGGGTAACGCTCTACTGCGCCATGAAGGGGCTGCCCTTCAAACGCGTGGTTAACATTGCCAGCCCGGCTGTGGCCGATGAGATCATCGACTCGTACCTGCGTGTGATCAACGGCTCGGCTGGCACCCGCGAGGCGTTCAAAAAGTATGTGCTCCGCACCTACGGGAAACCGTTTGAGGAATTTACAGCCATGCATTTCGTAGGCCATCTGCCCCCCGATACGGACGTGTTGCTCATCCATGACCGCGATGACAAAGACGTTTGGATAGCGCAGCCGCGCGCGTTGGCCAAGGCCCATCCACGCGTGAAATTGATCGAAACCGAAGGGTTGGGCCACAACCGCATTCTGAAGGACGAAGGTGTCATTTCAATGGTTTTGGACTTTGTTACAGACACCGGAAAATAAAAACACGCCATCATTTCAAACCATTTTTGAAACCTTGGCATCAAAAACAAGTTCAAGGAAGTATATTTCGTATAAATTGGCTTGGCCATGACCAAAATCATCGAAACCCACAACCTCGCCCGCATGTATAAAATGGGCGATAACATCGTAAAAGCCCTGCAAGACGTGTCCATCTCCATCGATAAGGGGGAGTATGTGGCCTTCATGGGGCCGTCCGGCTCGGGCAAGTCAACGCTGATGAACATCATTGGCTGTCTGGATACGCCCAACAGCGGCACTTACGTGCTCAACGGACAGTTGGTGAGCGAGATGACCGAGAACGAACTGGCGGAGGTGCGAAATAAAGAAATCGGGTTTGTATTTCAAACGTTCAATCTGCTGCCGCGTGCCACCGCGTTGGAGAACGTGGCTTTGCCGTTGATCTATGCCGGCTATGGAAAAGACGAGCGCGAAGAAATGGCGATGAAAGCCCTTGAAAACGTAGACTTGGCCAACCGCCACCATCACAAGCCCAACGAACTGTCGGGCGGGCAGCGCCAGCGTGTGGCCATCGCCCGCGCGTTGGTCAACAACCCGTCCATCATCCTGGCCGATGAACCCACCGGGAACCTGGATTCCAAGACCTCGTATGACATCATGGAGTTGTTTCAAGAGCTTCACGACAAGGGCAACACCATCATCATGGTGACGCACGAAGAAGACATTGCCCGGTATTCGCACCGCATTGTTCGCTTGCGCGATGGCCTTGTCGAGTGGGACAAAGTGAATGCGGATATTTCCAGGCGCCCTGTGCACGCCTGAGTCGGTCAGGTCTTTGGCCGTGGTTTTAGTGAGCGCCTGCACATTCGGCTACTGATTCAGGCAAGCCGCTTTTTTACTGATTTGTTGAAACCCTCTGCGCGCAGCCGTTTTTTACGGCCTTCGTTTAATGTGTACTTTTGGCCGCACACCCAACCAACAGACGATGAAAATATACACCAAAACAGGCGATCACGGAACCACCTCCTTGTTTGGCGGCAAGCGTGTGTCAAAAGCGGATTTGCGCATTGATAGCTATGGCACGGTGGATGAGCTGAACGCCTGGATCGGTCTGCTGCGCGATCAGGATGTGAACAAAAAACGCGAGGCTGATTTGGTGGAAGTGCAGGATCGGTTATTTACCATCGGTTCCATTCTGGCCACCGAGCCCGGCAACACCAAACTGAAAGTGCCAGCATTGACGCCCTCCGATGTGTCGTTTCTGGAAGCGCGTATGGATGCGATGGACGAACAACTCGAACCCATGCGCTCGTTTGTGCTGCCGGGTGGCCACGCGGCTGTTTCGTTTGGGCATGTGGCCCGTACGGTGTGCCGCAGGGCCGAGCGGTTAGTCATCGCCCTGGGCGCCACCGAACTCGTAAACCCGCTGGTCATCCAATACCTCAATCGCTTGTCGGACTACCTGTTTATGCTGTGCCGCATGATGACCAAAGAACTTGCGGCCCCGGAAACACCGTGGAAGCCGCGGATGTAAGACAGCGATCATTTTTTTAGTACAAACGCATCCATGGTATCGGGCGAAATGATTTTGAATTTGGACCCGGGATAGGTTTCTGCCCACGCCTTTGGGGCTTTTGTTTTGGCATTTGCTGGCCATTTGAATTCGTAAGCATAGAGTTTTCCATCCCGATCCTCCACCCAGTCAATCTCTTGGCGATCGTGCGTGCGCCAAAAATAGTTGGATACCCCCAAGCGCAGGTAGCTTTGGAGTTTGACTCGTTCGCTGGCCAGGTAGTTTTCCCAAAGCATCCCCACATCGTTGCGCTGCCGCACGGGCTGCAGGTTATTGATCAGCGTGTTTCGGATGCCATTGTCGTAAAAGTACCATCGCTTTGTTTTTACAATTTCTTTGCGAAGGTTGCGGCTAAACCCCGGTACACGAAAAACGACAAAAACTTTGCTAAGCAAGTCCAGGTATCGCTCCACGGTATTTTTGCTCATTTGCAGGTTCCTCCCCAACGCTTCCAGCGACACTTCTTGTCCTACTTGCCAGGCAAGTAGTTTCAGCAAGTCGGTGAGTTTATCGGCATTCCGCAAATTTTCCATGCTCAAAATGTCCTTGAAGAGGTAGGAGCTCACGAGTTCGCGCAAGTAGTCAGACTTTTTCTGGTGAGAAGAAAGGTGGAATAATTCAGGATAGGAACCATAGATCAAATGGTTTTCCATCAGTGCATGCCGGGCAAACGCGTTCATCTGGAGGGAGAGCTCCACCTGTGCGATCGGATACAGAAAGAAGTCTTTCTTTCGACCCGTCAGGGGTTCGCCCAGCCGATTTTTTAGATCAAACAGGGAAGATCCCGTAACCAACAAGGCGAGGTGTGGAAGTTCGTCCACCATGAGTTTCAGGGCCATGCCGATGTCAGGCACTTTTTGGGCTTCATCGATGATCACCAGCGAGTATCCGGCCGTGAGCGTGCGATAGTGGTCAACGGTACGTTGAGATAATTGCTGTTGCACGAAAATATCTTCACCATTCAGCAACAGAAAAGAGCCCGGCTTTTGCTGACGCATGATTTCGTGGATCAGATGGGTTTTTCCGGTGCGCCTGGCCCCAAGCAACACGACCACCTTGCCCGGTTGCAGGGCCGTTTGCAAAGGCTCCAAAAGAAAACGGGGAATGGATCTCATATAAATTCCGTCACTAAACTGACGCAAATTAGCTAAATTCCATCAGTTAACTGACGGAATTTTTTGAGAGTTCTTTTTCATTTGACCCTAAATATTTTACATACATTTACGTAATTAATCATGTTTGCCGTGTATGAAAGGAACCAACCTGGGTGAATTTGAGGAACTGGTGCTCCTCACCATTGCTACGCTGGTCAGCGAGGCTTACAGCGTGGCCATTTGTGATGACCTGGCCCAAAAAACCGGTCGCGGGGTAAAACTCGGAGTCGTGCATTCGGTGCTCAACCGATTGGAAGAAAAAGGATTGGCGAAAAGTCATCTGGGCGAGGCTACGAAGGAGCGGGGTGGAAAACGCAAACGGTATTACACCGTTACCAATGCGGGCAAGGCCGCGTTGGTGCGCGCCAAGGAAATGCGCGATCAGTACTGGAATATCCTCCCCGAACTAAAATGGAAGGGGATATGACGGATGTTAACCATAAGCCCCCGCGCTGGGCTACCCGTTTTTTGCGGTGGTACTGCCGGCCCGAGTTGGCCGAAGACCTGGAGGGCGACCTTCACGAGTTCTTCCAGCGCAACGTGGCCTCGGCTGGCCTCCGTCAGGCGCGTTGGATTTATGTGTTGGATGTCCTCAAGTTTCTCCGTTTATATACCGTGCGTCAACCTTCGTTTTTTCATTTCTTAACCCACTGGATTATGCTCCGCAGCTACCTGACTACCTCCGGGCGCAACATGGTTCGCCACAAGCTTTTTTCGTTCATCAACATTGCCGGGCTGGCCGTCAGCATGTCAGTGGGGTTGGTGGTGATAGGCGTCTTGTCCGATGTCCTGTCGTATGACACCTTCCACGTCCACCGCGATCGCACTTACCGCCTCATCAGCCGCTACGAATACATGGGCGACAAGGGAAATAGTTTCATGGCCACTTCTTCGCAGCGGGCGGCACGGCTCATCCGGGAGAATTTTTCGGGGGTGGAAGAACTGGTGGCCGTGCGGGGGCAGTTTCAGGGTGATTGGCAGTTGGGCGAAAAGATCGTGCCGCTGAATGGTTTTTGGACGCAACCTTCGTTTTTCAATGTCTTCTCGTTTGAGCTCATCCAGGGAAATGCGGCCACGGCTTTGCAAAAGCCATTTTCTGTCGTACTCACCGAAACGTCAGCGCGCAAACTGTTTGGCGATGAGGACCCCATCGGAAAAACGATGGTCTTTAACAAAGACCGCTCCTACACCGTCACGGGCGTAGTGAAAGACATTCCGTTTTTCTCGCACATTAAATTTGAGATGCTGGGCTCCTTGTCTACGCTAGAAATTGTTGCTGCAGAAGAGTGGCGCAAAGATGCCTGGGACGATGTGTGGAATACGTGGGTCTATCTGCGGCTTCCTCCCAAAACGGAGTTGGCTGACTTTGATGCGCGGCTGGCTCAGTTGAGTGCGCACGAAGACCCCTCCGTGCCCGACACACACATTGAATTGGATTTGCAGCCCATGAAGGAGATCATGTTCAGCGATAGCATGGGCAACCAGATAGGGCCCGTCATGGGTGGTACGCTGCTGTGGGTTTTTGGAGGCCTGGCGTTTGTGGTTATTGTATCAGCCGGCCTCAATTACACCAACCTGTCCATTGCGCGGGCGCTCAGGCGTACCCGCGAGGTGGGCGTGCGAAAAGCCATTGGTGCCATGCGCAGTCATGTGATGATGCAATTTTTGGTCGAGGCCATGCTCATCTCTCTCTGTGCGCTCTCGCTGGCATTGGTCTGTTTTATTTTGTTGCGGCCGCATTTCCTGACCATTGAACCCGACATACAAAAGATGTTTACGCTGCAGCTTTCGCCTGGTGTGTTGGTGATGTTTTTCGTTTTTGCCGTGGTGGTGGGGTTGCTGGCAGGGCTGGTTCCCTCCTTGTTTTTTGCCAACGTGCGCACCCTTCAGGTGCTCAAAGGAGGTTCGTTTCAGGGCCCCCAAAAGGTGACCGGCCGCAAGGTATTGATGGTGGTGCAGTATTGCATTTCCATCATCCTCGTGTGTGTGAGCATTGGCGTCTATCGGCAATACATCCATTATATCAATTATGACCTGGGTTTTTCAACCGAAAACATCCTGAACCTTTCTTTGCAGGGCAATTCTGCCAATGTGTTGAAAAAAGAACTCGCGGACTTACCCGAGGTAAAAGGCATGGCGCAGTCCATGATTGTGACCAGCGTGGGCAACTACTGGGGCACCAACATGCGGTATCCCGGAAACCCGCTGGATACCATCGGCACAGGGGTATCCTACAACACCATTGACGAACACTACCTGCCGCTGCATGGTCACCAATTGATCGCAGGCCGGAATTTTTTACCTAAGCCCGACAGCGCGCGCGAAACAGAAGTCATCGTAAACCAACAGGTGTTGAAGCGATTTGATATTGGCGGGCAGGAGCCTGAGAAAGCGTTGGGCGATGTGTTGCGCGTGGACCGCAAAGACATGACCATTGTGGGCGTGATGAAAGACTTTTCATATGGCAGGGCCAACGACCGGACTTCGCGGGAGATCATCTTCCGCCATGATCCCAGACAGGTGCGGTGGCTCAACATCAAAATCCAATCGGACGATTGGATTGCCACGTATGAAAAAATAGAGGCTATCTGGAAACGAATCGATCCCAATCACCCGATGGAAGCGCGCTTCTACAACGATCAGATTGCCGAGTCCTTCTCCGGCTTAAAGGCCACCGTGAAGCTGGCCGGCTTTTTGGCATTCCTGGCCATTTGCATCGCCTCGCTCGGCTTGCTGGGCATGGTTGTGTTTACCACCGAAGTCCGGATGAAGGAAATCAGTATCCGCAAAGTGATGGGCGCCAGCGAAGCCACACTGCTGTTCTTGCTCGGTCGGGGTTTTATGCTCTTGCTGCTGCTGGCCGCGGGCATCAGTGTACCGCTGGTGGTGTTGGGCTTTGAGCAGGTTGTGTTTCCCAACATCGCCAACCACGCGCCCATCAACCTGGGCGAAATGCTGTGGGGTGTAGTGGGTGTTTTGGCGGTGGCCTTACTCACCATCGTTACGCAGTCGCTCAAAACCGCGCGTGCCAATCCAGCCGAGGTGCTCAAAAACGAATAGCCGGCCCGATGGACGAAGAACGGTTTTTGATGCCGGTAGGCAGGGCCGAACGCGTGAGCGCGGTGTGGACGTTGCCTGTGCGCCCAACGGCTGTGATGGCATTGGCACACGGTGCCGGAGCCGGCATGGACCACGTGTTCATGCAGGCATTGGCGCAGGCGCTGGCAAACCAGCACATGGCCGTACTGCGCTTTAACTTTTTGTACGTGGAGAAGAAGCAAAAGCGCCCCGATGCTCCCGCAGTGGCACACCGCGTACTTCGCTCGGCCTGGCAGACAGCCAGCGATCGGTTTCCTGCCTTGCCGTTGGTCGCGGCCGGAAAATCATTTGGCGGCCGGATGACATCGCAGGCATTGGCACAGGAGCCCGACAGACGAGTAAAGGCGGTGATCTTTTTTGGTTTTCCGTTGCACCCCGCAAACAAACCGGACACCACGCGGGCAGCGCATTTAAAAACGCTCAATTTGCCGATGCTTTTTCTGCAAGGCACGCGCGATGCGCTGGCAGACTTGTCGCTTTTGACACCGATCATTCATGACCTTCCCCATGCTTCGCTCAGCACGCTGGAAGGGGCCGATCATTCGTTCAAAAGCGGAAAGAGGGATTTCGTGCCCGCCTTGGCAAAAACCACATCGACATGGCTTTCTCGCTCCGAAATTTGATTGAAATTAAAAACCTAACAATTGTTAGCCGCGTTGTTCTTTTACCCGTACTTTTGCGGCACACGAAAGATCATCCGCCATGACTGATACCATCGCCATAGACGTTCAACCCGTGGGCACATCCCGGCTGGCCAACACCGATTTTTCCAATCTGCCCTTCGGCAAAGTGTTTGCCGACCACATGTTTTTGGCCGACTACCGCGATGGCGAATGGAAAAATTTTCGCATCGTGCCCTACGGCAAGATACCCATCAGCCCCGCTACGCCTGCCTTGCACTACGGCCAATCGATTTTTGAAGGGATGAAGGGTTTTGCCGGAGTAAACGGGGACGTGCTGTTGTTTCGCCCGCTCGATAATTTGCGAAGGCTCAACATCTCAGCCGAACGCATGTGCATGCCCTTGCTGCCAGAAGACATTTTCATGGAGGCACTCACGGCCTTGGTCAACCTGGACCGCCAATGGGTACCCCAGGTGGCGGGCGGCTCGCTGTATATACGGCCGTTTATGTTCTCGGCTGATGAATACATCGGCATCCGTCCCTCGCAGGATTTCACCTTCATGATCATCAACTGCCCGGTGGGCCCGTATTACTCCACGCCCGTGCGTGTGAAAATAGAAACGCACTACACCCGGGCCGTGGCCGGAGGAACCGGCTTTGCCAAGGCCGGTGGCAACTATGGAGGAGCCATCTATCCCGCCAAGCTGGCCCAAGACAAGGGCTACCACCAGTTGATCTGGACAGACGGAAAAAACCACGAGTACATTGAGGAGTCGGGCACCATGAACGTGATGTTTGTGGTGGATGAGGTGTTGGTGACACCCGCCTTGAGCGATTCCATTTTGGCGGGCATCACCCGCGACAGCGTACTGGCGCTGGCCCGTCACTGGGGTATGAAGGTGGAGGAGCGGAAAATTTCGGTGGCGGAATTGGTCAACGCCCTTGAGCAGGGGCGCGTGCAAGAGGCCTTTGGCGCAGGCACCGCGGCCACCATTGCGCCCATTGAATTGATCGGGCACCAGGGCAAAGACTATCCGCTGCCGCCCGTGGGCGAGCGCAAGTTTTCCAACAAAGTGTACAATGAGCTGGACTTGATCAAACGCGGCCATACGGCCGATCCCTTTCATTGGGTGGTGAAGATCTGACCCCAGGCGAGCCCGCTTTCCGGCACAGCCTGCTTCCCGCGCCCGTTAGTTGGGGGTTGCGGCTACGGATCACACCTTCATGACCGAAACGACAAAAAATCACGAAATCACCGCGCAGCCACTATCTTTGGCAGATGCGTACCGCCCTCTTTTTGGCCCTTGTCCTCATGAGTCAGTTGGCCATCGCACAAAAGCAACTGCTCCTGCTCAAGCGCGGCAAAGTCATACACGTGTTTCGTCCGGGCGAAACCATCCGCCTCAAGCGCACGGACGATGAAAACATCACGCGCTCGTATGTCAATAACATTTTTGAATATGCCGTGGTCTTGCATCAGGACACCATCCCGTTTCAAAAAATTGAACGGCTGTATGTGCCCGAGCCAAGTGTCATGAACAAGTTGGGTGGCATGTTGGTGGTGGGCGGGGGCGGGCTGTTCGCCATCGACCAAGTCAACCAGCTCATCCAGGGCAATGGCCTGAGCCTCGATCAGGACATCTCCACCATCTCGCTGGCCTGTGTGGGCGCGGGGCTGCCCATGATGCTCATCCGCAAAAAGTCGCAGCGGCTGCGCTACCCTTACCGCCTGCTGATGGTAAAGTTGGGCGACCCCCTGTACCAGCGGTAGATTTCCTTATCTTTGTCCAAATTTTATCAGTATGACCATTGATCAACTCAAAGAGTTGAAGGGCCGAGTAAGTGCCTTGAGGAGGTATCTTTGACTACGATCGCAAGATTGTAGAAGTCCAAGACGAAGAACGTATTACCCAGCAGGCTGATTTCTGGAATAACCCCAAGCAAGCCGAAACGCTGCTAAAACAGTTACGCACCAAAAAAGTGTGGACAGACGCCTTTGCGCGCGTGACCAAACTGACCGATGACCTGGACGTGTTGGTGGAGTTTCAGCAAGCAGGCGAAGTAGACGCGGACGAGGTAGACCGTGAATACAGAAAAACACTGCAGGCGGTGGAAGAGCTGGAGTTCAAAAAGATGCTCAATAAGGAAGAAGACCAGTTGAGCGCCATGATTGAAATCAACCCCGGGGCGGGGGGCACCGAAAGCCAGGACTGGGCCGACATGCTCAACCGCATGTACATCATGTGGGGCGAGAAAAGCGGCTATGCCGTACGCCAGGTGGACTACCAGGCGGGCGATGTGGCCGGCATCAAATCCGCCACCCTGGAAATTGACGGTCCGTTTGCCTACGGCAAGCTCAAATCGGAAATCGGGGTACACCGCCTCGTGCGCGTGTCGCCCTTTGATAGCAATGGGCGCAGGCATACTTCGTTTGCCTCAGTATTTGTGTATCCCGAGGTGGACGACAGCATCAAAATCGAGATCAATCCGTCTGATTTGGAGTTTCAAACCTCGCGCTCGGGCGGGGCCGGTGGGCAAAATGTAAACAAAGTGGAAACCAAGGTGCAACTGACGCACAAGCCCACGGGCATTGTGGTGGTGTGCCAGGTGGAACGCTCACAACATGCCAACCGCGAAAAAGCATTGCAGATGTTAAAGTCGCGGCTGTACCAACTGGAAATGGACAAGCGCAATGCCGAGCGCGACAAGATTGAAGCCAGCAAAATGAAGATCGATTTTGGCTCGCAGATACGCAACTATGTGTTGCATCCGTACAAGTTGGTGAAAGACGCGCGCACAGGCGTGGAGCGTACCGATGCGCAAAACGTGCTTGATGGTGAGCTGGATGATTTTATGAAAGCCTTTCTGCTGAGCGCGCAGGAGAGCAGCGTGAACAACGCATGAGTCTGCGTACCTCCGCAGAGAAAATCTATACGCGTCCATTCTGGTTGGTGTGCGTAAGTTCGCTGCTGTTCTTCGCGAGCTTTAACATGATCTTGCCCGAGCTGCCCGCCTACCTGGAGCAGTTGGGCGGAGCCGACTACAAGGGCCTGATCATTGCGTTGTTTACGCTCACGGCCATGATTTCGCGCCCCTTCAGCGGCAAGCTTACTGACCGCATCGGGCGCGTGCCGGTGATCATGGCAGGGGCGGTGGTGTGCTTAATCTGCAGCTTGTGCTATCCGCTGCTCACCACACTGTCGGGCTTTTTCCTGCTTCGCTTTATCCACGGCTTCTCCACGGGCTTTACGCCCACCGGCCAAACGGCCTACCTGGCCGACATTGTGCCGGCCGACCGCAGGGGCGAGGCCATGGGCTATTTGGGCACCGCGGGTGCGTTGGGCATGGCAGCCGGGCCAGCCTTGGGCGGATGGATCGCACAACTGTATTCCATTGAGGCGATGTTTTACTGTTCTTCGTTTTGTGCCCTAGTGTCGTTGGTCATTCTCACGCGCCTGCGCGAAACGGCCGTGCACACCTCGCGGTTCTCCGTGCGCCACCTCGCGGTGGAACGCTCCGATCTCTTTGAGCCACGCGTGTTGGCCCCCTGCCTGGTGATGGCGCTGTGCGCCTACTCGTACGGGGCAGTGTATACGTTGCTGCCCGACTATGGCAAGCACTTGGGCATTTTGAACAAAGGCTTGTTGTTTATGTACTTCACCATCGCTTCGTTGATCGTCCGGCTGGTGGCCGGCAAGGCATCCGACCGGTACGGGCGCGTAGCGGTGCTGCGCCTCTCCACCGGGCTGGCCTTGGTGAGTATGTTGGTGATTGGATTGGCCGAGACAAAGCTGCAATTGATTGTGGGCATTGTGTTGTATGGGTTGGCGCAAGGCTCCACTTCGCCCACGCTGCTGGCCTGGGCCACGGACTTGAGTGACCCCGTGCGCAAGGGCCGGGGCGTAGCTTCGCTGTACATCTTCATGGAGTTTGGTATTGGCTTGGGCGCGTTGGCGTCCGGCTGGTTGTATGCCAACGAGGTGAACCGCCTGTTTCCCGTGTTTGCGGTGTGTGCCTTTTTATGCCTGACCGCCTTTCTCTTTTTGGTGCGGGCAAGGAAGCAGCGGTTGCAGGAAATCACAACATCAAACAGCTAGTGCCGTAGGCATGAAATAAACCGGCACCGGAAACGATCCGCTCAAAACTCAAACGCCATCACCCGGTCCTCCTTTTGCAGAAAGAGCGAAAACTCATCCAGGCGCTTTTCAGACCCATAAATTTCATACACGACTGTCAGTTGGTCTTTTTCTTTCGTCAGTTTTTTCTTTTTGTGCGTCAGCTTTTGGCGCTGCAGCCAACCCACCACCTCCGCCTGCACGTCATGCATGGGCGAGAAGCTGATGCGGTACACGCGGGCGTGGTGCAGTTTTTCAATCAGGCTTTGCACTTTGTCAAATACGCTCAGCACAATTACCACCACCCCCGTGGTTACCAAGGCAATGAAGTATTCGCCTGCGCCCACGGCCATGCCCAGGGCGGCACAGATCCAGATGGTGGTAGCTGTGGTGAGCCCGCTCACGTTCAGTGTACTAACCCCCTATTAGTTGGACAGAATTTTCGTTTAAGTTGTGTAGTACTTGCCGGTTTTCCTGTTCATCCGCCAAGCAAAAGTAGGTGTCTGTAGCAGCCGTGTCAAGGCTGGTACAGAGCGGGCGATTTTGTGTTTGATTTTTTATGGAATCGTCCGGCCTTGACACGGCTGCTCCAGCCACCTGGTCGCGCTGCTTGTCGGTTGAACAGGAAAGACCTGAT
>JALONI010000133.1 GCA_025455015.1 Cyclobacteriaceae bacterium
CACAAACGCATGAAAAGAATCGCCATCCTTGGCCCGATACCTCGCGATCACATTGTGACGCACAACGGGGAGCTAATCCAAAAGTGGGGCTGTGTCACCCACCCGGTCATCGCGTTGTCCACCCTGGCCGGTAGCAAAATTGAAGTGGTGCCCGTATCGCATGTGCGCACAGTAGACCGCGACAACGTGGCGGAGGTGTTCAAAGGATACAAAGGCATTAACCTGAAACACATCTCCAGCAAGCAAGACCAAGGGGATATTATCAGTTTGCGGTTTGTGGATGTAAACAACCGGTTAGAACGCCAGACGGGCTTTATGGACCCCTTGGTACCAGACGATGTCAAGAAACTGCTCGATTGCAAAGCCTTCGTGTTCATTCCCATCAGCGACTATGAGGTCTCGTTAGAGACCCTGATGTTTTTGAAAAAGCGAAGTAAAGGCACCATTATTTTTGATGCCCACGGGCCCACCACCGCCTGCCTGATCAATGGCGAACGGCAGCGCAAGTTTTGGATCGACCGCGATGTGTGGCTTCCCTACATTGACGTGCTCAAGATGAACCTGGAGGAGGCGCAAGCTTCTTGGTTCAAAAAAGAATATGAAAGCAGCGATTTTGGTCATAGTGAAGAACCCGATCGGAAAGAACTGCGTGCCTTTGCCGAACACTGCCTGGCCAAAGGCGTGAAGTGTGTGTACATCACCGTGGACTCCCGCGGGTGTCTGGTGTACTTTAAAGAGCGGGGAAAAATACGCGAGGAGATGGTGCCGGCTGTGAAGGTCGAAAAGGTGGTGGATACTACCGGCTGTGGCGATTCGTTTGCCGGAGGCATCGGCTACGGCCTTACCATGAAACCCAAAGATTATGTAGGGGCCGCGCGCTTTGGAAACGCCTTGGGTGCCATGCGCACGCAGGGAAAAACCTTTGATGTGTTTCGCACTTTAAAAGAGACGGAGCAAATTATCCGTCAGGGGTTCATCGCTTGGAATTTGTAACGAGAGAGCATTGACATGATACGCGCTTGCATTTTTGACTTGGATGGAGTGATTGTAGACACCGCCCACTACCATTTTTTGGCGTGGCAACGGTTGGCGCAAGAGCTGGGCGTGCCGTTCAGCGAAGAGGACAACGAGCGGCTCAAAGGCGTCAGCCGCATGCGATCGCTGGAGATCATACTCGAATTGGGGAACCTCACCCTGGATATGGCAACCAAGGAAGAGTTGGCCACCAAGAAGAACGGGTGGTTTGTGGATTACGTGAATGCCATTCGTCCTGAAGAAATCTTTCCGGGCGTCAAAGAGCTGATCCATCAAATCAAGTCGCGAGGATTGAAAGTTGGTCTGGCCTCTAGCAGCAAAAATGCGCAGCGCGTCATTGATCTCCTACAGATCGAAAGTCTCTTTGACGCGGTGGTCGATGGTACGATGATTACGCACTCCAAACCCCACCCGGAGATATTTTTGTTGGCGGCCGAGCGGTTGGGATTGAAGCCGATCGAATGCGTGGTTTTTGAAGATGCCGAAGCGGGCGTGGAAGCCGCCCTGGCTGCGGGCATGCGGTGTGTGGGAGTCGGCTCGCCTGAGCAATTGGGCAACGCCCACCACATCATACCCCGCACCGGCCAATACACCCTGGAAAAACTGACGCAACTGGAACACCTTAAACCGTGAACCGTAAACCTCGAACCTGGAATTTTGTATTTTGAATTTCTTATTTCCGACCCGCTATGAAGAACTACCTAAAACACCACGAATGGCACATCATCGAAGAAGGTTTTGATCCGCGCGTGCATCGCATCTCTGAGAGTCTGTTCAGTTTGGGCAACGGCCGCATGGGCCAGCGTGCCAACTTTGAGGAGCACTACTCAGGCGAGATGCACCAGGGCAGCTACGTGGCGGGCGTGTACTATCCGGACAAGACCCGTGTGGGCTGGTGGAAGAATGGCTACCCCGAGTATTTTGCCAAAGTTTTAAATGCCCCCAGTTGGATCGGCATACACATCGCGTTTGGCAAACAAACCTTGGATTTGGCCAAATGCAAAGTCACCGGGTTCAAGCGCGTGCTCGACATGAAGCAGGGGCTGCTTCACCGCGTGTTTACCGCCACCTTCCCCGATGGTAAAAAGGTGCGCGTGGACGCCAGGCGCTTTTGCAGCATGGCCGATGGCGAAGTGGGTGCCATCCGCTACGCCATCACTCCGTTGAATTTTAGCGGCACGGCCACCATCACCCTGCCGGTGGATGCAGATGTCGTAAATAAAGACTCCAACTACGATGAGAAGTTTTGGAACGAAGTAGCCAACGAGGCGAAGTCAGGATTGGCCATCGTTACCGCGGAAACCAAGAAAACTTTTTTTCATGTCACCACGGGCATGACATATGCCGTGCACACGGGCGGCAAGAGATCAAAGCCGGCTTCGGTGAAGGCCACCAAAAAGGAGAAATATGCCGATAACGTGATCACCGTCAAGTTGGGCAAAGAACAGGAAACGGTGGTCTACAAATATGCCGTGGTGCTGTCGAGCGAGAACCACGCCAAGCCAAAGATGATGGCTGCCGCCAAAAAGAAACTGGCGGCCGCTTCCGCCAAGGGATTTGAAAAACTGTTTGCCGAGCACGCGGCCGTGTGGGCCCACAAATGGGAGGAGTGCGACATCACCATTGAGGGTGATATCGCAGCCCAGCAGGGTATCCGATTCAACATCTTTCAACTGACGCAAACCTATACGGGCGAAGACGAGCGCCTCAACATCGGCCCCAAAGGATTTACCGGAGAAAAGTATGGCGGCAGCACGTATTGGGATACCGAGGCCTACTGCTTGCCTTTTTACCTCGGCACAGCCGATCAGAGCGTGGCGCGCAACTTGTTGGTGTATCGTTACAAACACCTCAAACGCGCCATCGAAAACGCACGCAAGTTGGGTTTTACGGAGGGTGCCGCCTTGTATCCCATGGTAACCATGAATGGCGAAGAATGCCACAACGAATGGGAGATCACGTTCGAGGAAATCCACCGAAACGGGGCCATTGCCTACGCGATTTTTGACTACATCCGCTACACAGGCGATGAAACGTACTTGTCTGACCACGGCCTCGAAGTGCTGATTGGCATTTCGCGGTTTTGGTCACAGCGCGTCAACTGGTCGGCCGATAAACAAAAGTACGTGATGCTGGGCGTTACGGGCCCCAACGAGTACGAAAACAATGTCAACAACAACTGGTATACCAACACCATTGCGGCCTGGACGCTGGACTACACGCGCTATGCCCTGGACTACGTGCGCAAAGCCGATGAATCAAAATTTGCCAAGATCATTGCCAAAGCCAAGTTGACCGATGCCGAGCCCGCGCGGTGGAAGGACATCATCGACAAGATGTACTACCCGGTGGACAAGGGGCGGGGCGTATTTTTGCAGCAGGACGGCTTCCTCGACAAAGAACTGCTCACCGTCCATGATCTTCGCCCGCAAGATCGCCCGCTCAATCAGAAGTGGTCGTGGGACCGCATCCTGCGCTCGTGCTTTATCAAACAAGCCGATGTGCTGCAGGGCCTGTATTTTTTTGAGGAGCGGTTCGACAAAGAGACCATCAAACGCAACTTTGACTTTTACGAGCCGATGACGGTGCACGAATCATCGCTGTCGCCCTGCGTGCACGTGATTTTGGCCTGCAAGATCGGGTATGAAGAAAAAGCCTACGAGATGTACCTGCGCACCGCCCGTTTGGATCTGGACGACTACAACAATGACACGGAGGACGGATGCCACATCACCTCCATGGCGGGCACGTGGGTGAGCGTGATCAAAGGCTTTGGCGGCATGACCATCCACCATGGCCAACTGCACTTTGCCCCGCATTTGCCCAAGCAATGGAACGGCTACTCTTTCCGGTTGGAGTTCCGCGGCCGCGTGATCAAAGTACGGGTAACCAAACAAGGAGCCGATGTGATCCTCGAGTCGGGCGAACCATTGACGGTGGTTGTCCATGGCCGGGAAGTGGCGTTGCGCACCATCCGATGAAGTTTTATAGCACGCGCCACGCGGGGCTGTCGTTTTCGTTTCGCGAGGCGGTACTGCGCGGGCTGGCTCCCGATGGAGGGCTGTTTGTACCCGAAGCGATACCTGCGCTGTCACCTTCGTGGGTAGCGGGGTTGTCCAACTACACGCTGCACGAAATTGCCTATGAAATAGCCTGGCCGTTTCTGAAGGAGGAGCTCACGCCCGCGCACCTGCAACAACTCGTTCAGCATGCACTTTCTTTTGAGGTTCCGCTGGTGGGCGTAAGTCCTTCAATCTACAGCCTGGAACTCTTTCACGGCCCCACGCTTGCCTTTAAAGACTTTGGGGCGCGCTTTCTGGCCGGTGTGCTGAGCCATTTCGCCAACCAGGAGCCGCGCGAAACCACCGTGCTGGTGGCCACCTCTGGCGACACTGGTAGTGCCGTGGCCCATGGCTTTTACCAGGTGCCCGGTACCCGCGTGGTTGTCCTGTATCCCTCGGGCAAAGTGAGCGAGCGGCAAGAAAAACAGTTCACCACGCTGGGAGGAAACATCACAGCCCTGGAGGTGGAAGGCACCTTTGATGATTGCCAGCGGCTGGTGAAGCTGGCCTTTGCCGACACAGCCCTTCGAAAAGATGTGGC
>JALONI010000134.1 GCA_025455015.1 Cyclobacteriaceae bacterium
AAATACAACAACAAATACGCTTTGGGGGAACGCACGGTAATTAGTCTGCGTGAAAAGGGGGAGCGGTGTTGTCCTTCTTTCGCTCCAGGCCCAAGAAATGCAAAAACGTGTCGCCACGCAGACCCAGCCGTATGGTTTCCAGGGGGATGATTTCGTGAGGCGAAATATTGCCCAGGTTCACGTTGGCGCCCAGCAATTTGATGAACCAAACCTGTTGTGCTTTTTGAGGTGCTTCCCAAATGATTTTTTCAAACGGGATTTTTGTCAAGATCTCCTGCACCAGACCGGAGCGCACTTCGCCTGTAGAGCGGAACAGGCCCACGTTGCCACTTTCGCGTGCTTCGCCAATGACCTTCCATGCGCCTGCGTCCAGTTCTTTTTGCATCAGGTCAATCCACATATAGGGCGGGATGATCTTGTCCGCGTCTTTAGAGCCTACTTCGCTCAGCACGGTCACTTGCTCGGATAGCTTTTCGATGTAGTCGCACTTTTTATCGTGGTCAAGGTCAATGGATCCGTCCGATACTTCTGCAAATTGCAAGTCATATTTATCCAGCACTTTGCGGTAGTCGTCAAATTGATCGCGGATGATAAAGGCTTCAAACAAGGTGCCGCCAAAATAGCAGGGGATGCCCGCGTCTTGGTACACCTTGATTTTTTCCTTCAGGTTGGGCGTCACGTAGGAGGTGGCCCACCCCAATTTTACAATGTCCACGTACTGGGCGCTGTTGCTGACAAAGTCTTCGGCCTCGCGCACGCTCAGGCCCTTGTCCATGGCCATGGTAAAGCCCATTTGCCTGGGCTTGGCGGTTCGCTCAGGCAAATTTTTCAAATGGTAGTTCATTCCTGATTGTCTTTTCTGAACTGATCGATAATCTTATAGAGGGCTTTTTGCGTTTCCACTTTTTGAAAGAAATCAAACAAGACCGTATGCCCTTCAAAGTTCAAAAGTAATGCATTTTCCAAGAAGTTGAGGGCGGCCTTGAATTGCCCCGCTTCGATCAGATACACCGTCATCCGGTAAAACAGTTCCGCATCATCGGGCATTTCGTCCAGCCCCTGGCTCAGGACGTCAACGGCTTTGCCATAGTTGCCCTGTTCATAGTGGATAAACGACCAATTGAGCCATATCTCGCGGTCATCGGGCTGCAAGTGGCTGGCTTCCTCATACGCGCTGATGCTGCTGATGGTGTTGCCAATCTTGAATTCGGCATGGGCCGCGGCCTTCCAGTACTCGGCATTTTGGCTATTGAGTTTGATGGCGCGGTTAAAAAAGTGCAGCGCCTGATACCATTTCTCTTGTTTCTCCAGGCAACTGCCGGCCCCAAACCACGCTTCATCGTACATGGGGTCTAGCTTCGTGGCTTTTTGAAAATACTTGATGCCCAAATCAAATTGCTCCAGGTTTTCGTAGGCTGCGCCCATGCAGCAGTACACCTCGGGGCTGGGCCCTTCAATGTCGATGGTAGCTTTGAACTCGTCCAGGGCCTTGGCGTATTGCATCAAGTTCATGTACGAGTTGCCCTTGTTAAAATGGGCCGAAGCGAAACCCTCGTCAATGGCCAGCGCGAAATCATACGCTTCGATGGCTTCTTCAAACCGTTCGAGCTTGTTGCACACGATACCCAAATTGTACCATGCGGCAGCCGAGTAGGGGTCTTCGTCAATAAACTTTTTGTAGTAGGCCAGGCTGTTCTCCAATTCGCCCACCACGTCCAGGCAGAAGGCGAGTTCATACAGCGACCCCTCGTGCGAAAGGTTTATTTCAATGGATTGCTTGTAGGCGGCAATGGCTTGTTCGTAGTTCTCCATGCTCTGGTACGCCAGGCCGATGTTGTAGTAGATTTCAT
Organism: Cyclobacteriaceae bacterium; assembly: GCA_025455015.1. Classification (GTDB taxonomy): domain Bacteria; phylum Bacteroidota; class Bacteroidia; order Cytophagales; family Cyclobacteriaceae; genus ELB16-189. The sequence continues at coordinate 1,851 of JALONI010000134.1, forward strand.
CGTGGTCCTCTTCGCTCAGGGGCAGTGCCTCTTCATAAATGGCGATGGCCTCCTTGTGTTTTCCTTGCAATGAATAGATGGATCCGATCGAGAGAAAAATCTCAAGGTCTGTGGGCTGCAGGTTGCGGGCTTGCTCCAGCAACTCCATCGCCTCGGCATATTGCGCCAGGTTGGTATGGATTTGTGCTTTCAGGGTCATCAAGCCCGTGGAGAAGGGAAACTGCTCCATGGCTTGCGTGACGGCCGTCAGTGCTTTTTTGTGTTTGCTTAGCTCGAGGTAGTAGTCAATGATGATCTCGTACTCATCAATGTCAAAAAAGGCTCCAGCATTTTTTTTGAGGCTCTCTTCGTACCGCTTAATCAACTCTTCCTCTTCTTCGCGTTTTCTGAATTCGTGCGCCATTGGCTAAAGGGTTTGCCTAAGGTAGGCAAAAAATAGTCACATCCGGGCATTTTTCGACCGAAAAATACCGGGACAAAAATCGGCACAAACTACGTTTTGTGCTACTTGCCAAAGTCAATTGTTTGTGGTATGCTCAAGCCGGTAGGCGGCACAACACCAATCCAGTGTTTCGGCCAGCGGCCGGAAGGCCATACCAAGCTGATTTACAGCTTTTTTATTCTCAAAGTGAAATGTTTCCTTTGCCAGCCTGGCCGTTTGGCGGCTCACCAGCGGCTCGCGGCCGCGCACCGCAGCCCACGTTTCGCTTGCCCATCCGGCCGCCACTGCGGCCCAATACGGCACCTGCACAAACGGTGGTTTTTTTTCCAGCCGCCTGGCGATTTCGCGAAACATCTCACCATAGGGCACGCTGCCCGCGTTCAATATGTAGCGTTGCCCGGGCCGGGGTGTTTGGTACAATAGCTCAATGGCGGCCACCACATCGCGCACATCCACATAGTTGATGCTGCCGGTGGGGTAAAAGGCACGACCCTGCCACACATAATCAAACAGGCGCGCACTGCTTCGGCCATTGACTACGGGTGCCAGTATCATCGAGGGATTGATGATGCTCACCCTCAGCCCCTCTTCTTGTCCGCGAAAAACTTCCAACTCGGCCTGGTGTTTGGAGATGCCGTAGTCCGATTCCAATGACTCATCCGACCAGGTCGCTTTTTCATCAATGTGTGTGGTGCCTTTGCTGCGGCCCAACGCAGCCACGGAGCTCACGTGTATCAAGTGGCGCGTGCCCAGCTCCAAACAGGCATTTACCACATGGGCAGTGCCTTGCACGTTAGTTTCCATAATGGCTTGGCGCTGCCGGGGATCAAACGAGACGGTGGCGGCCGCGTGAATAACGGTGTCCGCTCCCTCCAGCGCGCGCGCCACCGCCAGCGGATCAGCCAAGTCTGCTTCGCGCCATGCTACTCCGGCTTGTGGCAACTTGGCAGATGAGCTGCGACAAACGCCCACCACACGCACACCCAGCGAGGCAAAATGTGCGCAAATAAACCGCCCCAACAACCCCGTGGCTCCTGTAACGGCAATCATAGAAGCGAGTGGTTGAGTAGTGGTAGCGATAACGCCTTGCGGTAATGCTTGCTCGCGCGCGCTTTTTGAATGACAGGCAAATGCTCCACGTGGTGGCAGTCGGTGCCCAGCCACGACACATAACCCCGGTCGATCAAGTACTCGGCTCGCTTTTGTGCAAACTTTCCGTAATAGCCTGCCAACGACATGGTGTTGACTTGCAACAGCACCCCGCGGTGGCGCAAGTCATCTAGTTTTTCTGCTGACAAAAATTCATACCGCTCGGGGTGGGCCAGCACCAGTTGGTAGCCCAGCGTGGAGGCTTTGAAGATAAAATCCTTTAATGAGAGCGGCTCTTGCAGGTGGCTGATTTCAAATAACAAATACCGTTTGCCAAACGTGAGCAAGGGCACGTTCTGTTCCAGGCTTTCTGAAATCTGCTCGTTCAAAAAGTACTCGGCTGCTGCTTCCACGCGAAGCGGAATCGCATGATCGTGTAAGAGCTGCGCCCACTCGGCCAACCGTGTGTGGATGTCCACGGGCGTGTTGGGGTAAAAGTCCGGGTGGATGTGGGGGGTGACGATGAGCTTCTCATAGCCCCACGCGTGGAAGGCGTTGGCCAACTGCAAAGACTCTTCCCACGAGCGCGCCCCGTCATCCAGCATTGGCAGCAAATGTGCATGCATGTCCACTTTTAAGGAGGGCAGCGGAGTCGATGGGGTTGACCGGAAGGAAAACACTATCGCTTGATTAACTTTCGCCAGCCCTTTACGGGCAATGACTCATCTTCATAGTAGCCGTAGCCATAGCCCTTTTTGGAAGCGGACACGGCATTGAGCACAATGGCCAGGTTCGTGAGTTTGTGAATACCGGCCAGGCGTTTCAGGTTGCGCAGGAATTCATGTTTGGAGTAATTGGCGCGCACCACAAAAATGGCTACGTCAGCTTTTTTCATCGCGGTCATGCCATCCGTTACCAAGCCCACGGGCGGTGTGTCCATCACCACAAAGTCGTATTCCTGCTTGAGTTCTTCCAGCAGTTCGCTGAACTCTCCGTTGATCAACAGTTCGGACGGATTGGGCGGGTGTGGCCCGGCCGGAATGAAATCCAGGTTTTCAATTTCGGTGCGGATGAGGCAATCGCGCCAGGTGTGCTGGTGAATGAGTATGGTGCTCATACCCTTGGTGGTGTCAGCTACCTGAAAGATGCCTTCGTCTTTGGTTTTGCGCATATCCAGGTCCAGCAGGG
>JALONI010000135.1 GCA_025455015.1 Cyclobacteriaceae bacterium
CAAAACCTGCCCTGAATATAAACAACCTAACTCAAAAAGTTTTCGCAGCAAGGCAGGCTTGTCAACCCGCGTAAGCATGAGAATGTCTTTGGAGATACTGGTCTCAATAAGTGCATCGTTCACATACTTTTTCCAGCGATCTTCATCATTCATTAAACTGGCTGCACCAGGGTAGCCTCCAAACCAAACATATTGTTCGGCTGTCACACCAAAGGCTTGTTCCATTTCAGTGAATGACCAATGCCCCAGGTAGTTCGTTTCAAAACGTCCAGCGAGTGACTCAGTTAATCCTTGTTGCAAGAGTAAACGAGATGATCCTAATAAGATAACTTTAATGGGTTGGTTCGTGCGCGTGTCTTCGTCCCACAATTTTTTAACCACCTCGCTCCAGTTATCAATTTTTTGAATTTCATCAATGGCTAAAATAAAAGAAGTTGCTCCAGAAGCTTTCCACTGCAAACGCGCTGTTTCCCATTGCTGCTCCAACCAAAGTTCTCCGGCATTGGCAACGGCATCAGCCGAAACAAAAAGATGGGGAGCATTCAATTTAGCCAAAACCTGTCCTGTAAGGGTGCTTTTACCCACCTGGCGAGGCCCCATAAGCACTTGAATAAAGCCTCTTGGCTCATTCATTATGCTTATAAGTTGCTGAATATAAGGTCTTTCAAAGGTCATTTACAAATTACTCAATAAGATAAGTAAATATACTCAATAATATTAATGTGAAGATTGAAAATAGCAGATTTTAAAGAAACGGCCTTCACCTTAAAGCATGAAATGCCAGGCAATGAAAGTGAGTGTTTGCTATAGGCACCCGATTCCGGTACTTATTGCATTGCTGGAGAATGCACTTTATGTCGGAAAGACCGAGAAATTCTCGGCCTTTCCGATCTAGTAGCCCCGGCAGGAATCGAACCTGCATCGTCAGAATCGGAATCTGAAATACTATCCATTGTACTACGGAGCCAATGTGACGCGCTTTATTACCAACCTTGCCTTCGTTAGAATCCCCGACTGACCGCGTCACGCAGGCAAAGGAATCTGAAATACTATCCTCCCGATAGCTATCGGGAGTACTACGGAGCCAATGTGACGCGCTTTATTACCAACCTTGCCTTCGTCAGAATCCCCGACTGACCGCGTCACGCAGGCAAAGGAATCTGAAATACTATCCTCCCGATAGCTATCGGGAGTACTACGGAGCCAAATGAAGCATTTCTTTATGCCTTCGCATCTTCATACTCCCTGCCTGCGGTAGGCAAGCCTGCCTGACTGCGTCACGCGTAGGCGGAGAAAACCCTCCGGCTGAGGATAGGAACTGCTTCAAAACGCCACAAAAGTACGGCAAGCCAGCCGTACTTACAACCGCCTATTTCTTAATGGCAATGGCCTCCATTTCAATGCGCACATCCGGATGAAAAAGGGCCTGCACCCCCGCCAATGTGCTGGCCGGTGGTGCCTCCGCATTCAGGTAGCCCCTGCGCACCTCGCGTACCACTCCCAGTTCCTCGGGCTTGAAATTGACCACGTAAGTATTCATTTTCACCACATCTGAAAATGTTAGCCCTACCGAGGCCAAACATTTCTTCAAGTTCTCATACACCTGCACGGTTTGGGCGCGCAAGTCTCCCCTGCCCACCACTTCGCCCTTTTCGTTGGTGGGCACCTGGCCGCTGATGTACACCGTATTGCCGGCCACCACCACATGGGTATAGCCACTGGACTTCATGAGCCCGTCCGGGTTAATAAACTGCGTTTGCGCCTGTCCCGCCACGCAGGCCACAAGCAACATCATGGCAAAAATCGTTTTCATTTTTTGTTGGATACGGTTTACACGCCTAAATCTCCACCATCCGATATTTCAATCAACAGCAACTTCACTTCTTCTGCTTTTGCATGCTCTCCCATTTTTTCAAAACTCATGATGAGATTGCGCAAGGCCCTGCGTATAATATCTATCTGATCGCACGGCTCAAAAAACGAGTTTTGCGGAACGAGATGAAGCTCGTGGATGTAGTTCTCAATGTCTTGCCGGGTAAAGATCAGCCCGCGGTTGAAGGCGTTGATATAAACCTGGTGTTGGTCGTCTTTGTAGGTAAGGATGAACAGATTTGGCAAGTTGACACCATAGACGGGCATCTTCAACCGTTGGGCCACCAGCAGATAGATCACGCACAGGGTAATGGGATTTCCCTTTCGGCTTTCGAGCACGATGTTGATCATGGAATTGCCGGGCGAGTGAAAATTTTTGGTGTTGGCGCCAAACTTGAGCTTATTGAACATGACGCCATTGAATACTTTGACCTGATCCATTGCGTGCAGATCGGGCCGAAACTCTACCCACACCTCGCGGTAGATCTGCTCTAACTCCTGCCGGAGCTTGCTCAGCTCCAGATCCGGGTATTGATACGTGGCCACGATCCACATGCCTTCCAGCAAATCGTGTTCTGTGCCCTTGTACCAGCCCACCAAGCGCTCTTTGACCAGCTCGTATTGCAGATTGTGGATCAGCTCTTCGATTCTGCGTTGCGCAGCCGGGCTGAAGCTCCCTTCCCACTCGCGCTCGAGCAACGGGATGATGGCGGTGCCGAGCGAGCGAATTTTTTCCTCCACGTGCTCCAGTATCTGCTCGTCCTCATCGTCTAACAACGAAATCAGCGCCTTTAGCTCTTTCTCTTCCACGGCTACCGGTTACGATTACACTACGTTTGAATGACACCTACCGAAAACTTTTCGAGGGGCGCGTGATTGGCGGCTTCGATGCCCCGGGACAGCACGGTGCGCGTTTGCAGCGGGTCGATGACCCCGTCCACCCACAGGCGCGAAGCCGCATAGTAGGGGCTCAATTGCTCGTTGTACCGATCGGTGATTTCTCTCAGCTGCTGGTCTTCTTCTTCCTTGGTCAACACCTTTCCCTGTGCCTTTAAAGCCGACACCCTGATTTGCAAGAGCGTTTTGGCTGCCGAGGCTCCGCTCATCACGGCAATTTGTGCTGTGGGCCACGCAAAAATCAATCGCGGATCATATGCTTTGCCGCACATGGCGTAGTTGCCCGCCCCGTATGAGTTGCCCACAATCAACGTAAACTTCGGCACCGCGGAGTTGGCCATGGCATTAACAAGTTTTGCACCATCTTTGATGATGCCACCGTGCTCGGCCTTGCTGCCCACCATAAAGCCGCTCACGTCCTGTATAAACAGCAGCGGCACTTTGCGTTGATTGCAGTTCATGATAAAGCGTGCCGCCTTGTCGGCCGAATCCGAATAAATCACACCGCCCATCTGCATCTCGCCCTTTTTGGTTTTGACCACTTTGCGCTGGTTGGCCACGATGCCCACGGCCCATCCTTCGATACGTGCATAGCCGCACAACAGCGTTTTGCCGTACTGCGGCTTGTACTCCTCAAATTCGGAGGCGTCCACCAACCGATGGATGATATCCCGCATGTCATAAGGCTTGGTGCGATCGGTGGGCAAAAGGCCGTAGAGTTCGTCCGGGTTTTCCTTGGGCGGCTGGGGTGTCGCATGATCAAAGTCGGCTGTGTTGGCGCGGCCTAACTTATCGAACAGCCTGCGGATGTAGTCCAAGCAAGACGGATCATCGGGAAACTTGTTGTCTGTCACCCCACTGATTTCGCAGTGGGTGGTTGCTCCGCCCAGGGTTTCGTTGTCGATCTCTTCGCCAATGGCTGCTTTCACCAGGTATGAGCCTGCCAAGAAAATCGAGCCGGTTTTGTCCACAATCATCGCTTCATCACTCATGATGGGCAGGTAGGCACCGCCCGCCACGCAACTGCCCATGATGGCCGCAATCTGCACGATACCCATGGCCGACATCTTGGCGTTGTTGCGAAACTGGCGACCAAAATGTTCTTTGTCGGGAAATATCTCATCCTGCATAGGCAAAAAAACGCCCGCACTATCCACCAGGTACACGATGGGTAGCCGGTTCTCCATCGCTATCTCTTGCGCCCGCAAATTTTTCTTGGCGGTAATCGGAAACCAGGCCCCGGCCTTCACCGTGGCATCGTTGGCCACAATCACGCAGGTGCGTCCTTTGATGGTGCCCAGACCGGTTATTACTCCACCGGAAGGGCAGCCGCCTTGCTCAAGGTACATGCCTTCGCCCGCCAAGAGCCCAACCTCCACAAACGTGCTTCCTTTGTCGGTCAGGTATTCGATTCGCTCGCGCGCGGTCAACTTCCCCTTTTGGTGTTGTTCGGCTATTTTTTTCTCCCCTCCGCCCAGCTTTGTTTTCTTTTCTTTGGCCGTCAGTTGAAAACAGAGTTGCTTGAATTGATCTTCGTTTTTGTTGAATTTAAAGAGAAACTTGCCATTAAAGGTCAATGACTCCTCGATAATCCACACTTCTTCGCGCTGGAGGTCATATTCGAGCGCCAGTCGAAACACATACTCGTCATCGCCTTTTGCGATTACGAATTCGAATTGTTGCTGTCGGCACCGATATTGCACCACTCGCCCAACACGGCATTGCCTAAAAATCCGTCGTGTCCTTTGTTGGAATAGCCCATCAACACCGAATTGCCGACCGCC
>JALONI010000136.1 GCA_025455015.1 Cyclobacteriaceae bacterium
ATTGATCCAACTAGATGATAGGCTGATCAAGCGTTTGATCAGCCTTGAGATGTCTTAAAGATCCAGTTTGGAAATGCTGTCGCTGGTGAGGGGTTTGTTCAGATAGCGCTGCACCGAGTTGTACTTTTTAGAGCGGCTGAAATCCTGTGGGTTGATGGAAGACGTGAGCATAACGATCTTGCATTTTGCTTTGGTGTACGTGTTCAATTTCTCAAACTCATCCAAAAACTGAAAGCCGTCCATCAAGGGCATGTCAATGTCTAGAAAAATCAAGTCCGGCAGCACTTTGTCGGCCACGTCCAACTTTTCCATGTTGCGCAAAAATTCGATCGCACTCTTGGCCCCCGTATGGGTGTAGATGTTCTCGGTAATGTCCGCGGCCTCAATCATCTTTTGATTGATCAAATTGTCAATCTCATTGTCATCAATGAGCATGATGATGCGATACTTCTTACCAGCCATAGCACACAAAGGTTAGAATCAGAAAAGTAGTTCAATCGGTGAAGAAATGCAAACGGAAACGGGCTTGTGGGTTACTGCGTTGGATAAGGCGTCACAAATCGAACCGGATGCCTTGGGCCAGCGGCAGCGAAGTGCCGTAGTTAATCGTGTTGGTTTGTCTTCGCATGTATGCTTTCCACGCATCGGAGCCCGATTCGCGGCCACCACCGGTTTCTTTTTCGCCCCCAAAAGCGCCCCCAATCTCCGCCCCGGAGGTGCCGATGTTCACGTTGGCAATGCCACAGTCCGAGCCGGCTGCGGATAGGAACCGCTCCATCTCGTCCACGCGGGTGGTCATGATGGCCGAAGAGAGCCCTTGCGGTACGCCATTCTGCAACGCGATGGCTTCGTCTAAGGTGGTGTAGCGAATCAAATACAGGATGGGTGCAAACGTTTCGTGCTGCACAATCGGGTAATCGTTTTTGACTTCGGCCAAAGCCGGCTTTACGTAACAGCTCGACTCATAGCCCTTGCCCTTGAGCACACCACCTTTCACAATCAGTTGGCCACCAGCCGCTACCACGTGTTTCAATGCCGAGGTGTACGCCTTCACCGCTGGCCCATCAATGAGCGGCCCCACATGGTTGGTTTCATCCAACGGGTTGCCGATGCGCAATTGGCCATACGCTTTGACCAGTCGGTTTTTCACTTCGTCAAAGACCGAGTCGTGTACAATCAACCTGCGGGTGGTGGTGCAACGCTGCCCGGCCGTGCCCACGGCACCGAATACGGCACCTATGATGGCCATGTCCAGGTTGGCATGCTCCGAAATGATGATGGCATTGTTGCCCCCTAACTCCAACAAACTGCGGCCCAGGCGCGCGCTCACGGTGGCCGCCACGGCTTTGCCCATGCGGGTGGAACCGGTGGCCGACACCAGGGGAATAGTAGGGTGGGCGGCCAGCCAGTGGCCCACGCGGTAATCGCCACTAACCAGGCATGACACCCCTTCGGGTACGTTATTTTTCTTGAACACCTGCGCCACAATATGCTGACAGGCCACACTGCACAGAGGGGTTTTTTCCGAGGGCTTCCACACGCATGTATCGCCACAGACCCACGCAATCATGGCATTCCACGCCCAGACGGCCACCGGAAAATTGAAGGCCGAAATGATGCCCACCACGCCCAACGGATGATACTGCTCATACATACGGTGGTGGGGGCGCTCGCTGTGCATGGTAAGACCATGCAACTGCCGCGAAAGGCCCACGGCAAAGTCACAGATGTCAATCATCTCTTGCACTTCGCCCAGCCCTTCTTGCAGCGACTTGCCCATTTCGTACGAGACCAACTGCCCCAGGGGTTGCTTGTACTTGCGCAAGGCCATGCCTATCTGGCGCACCACTTCGCCCCGTTTGGGGGCTGGCACCAGGCGCCATTGCAAGAACGCGGCCTGCGCGGCATCCACCACGCGGTGAAAGGTTTTCTCGTCCGCGGTTTGTACCGTGGCGATCTTCCGTCCATCCACAGGGGAAAACGAATCCAAACGGCCACCGGACGCGCGTAGCCAGCGGTTGCCCGTAGACACGCCCGGATTGGAAGATTGAATGCCGAGTTGCTGCAGGACGGGGGAAATGACGGAAGAAGGCATGGGAAAAGAAGCGTAAGATTAACGGGTGCGCGACAAAAGTACGGTAAACCAACGAAACTCTCCGGCCCGCGCGCGGGGCGAAACACTTACCAATCTATTCCATAGGTCCCCTTCACTCCATTGGGGTACACACCTTCCACCAGCATGCCCCCGGCTTTGATTTCCAGTATCTGGTTGAGCGATTCGATATTCTCAACCGCCACTTTGTCGATGTGCGTGATGATGAAACCCTCGCTGATGCCCGCCTTTTTCCATTTGCCCTCGCCCAGCCGTTGAATCAATACGCCTGACTCCAGCTCGCGGTCGTTCAACTCTTGATAGTCCATATCTTGAAAAGCGGCCCCTTCGATGTCGCGTAGGATTTGCTTTTTTTCACTGGTCGATCGACCCTCGTAGTTTTTCAGGAAGGCGGTCGCTTCGTGGGTGGTACCGTTGCGCCTGTACGAGACCAACACGCGCTGCCCGGGCCGGTTGCGGGCCACCATTTCTTGCAACTCCGACACGGTATTCACCTCGTGCCGGTTGATGGCCACGATGACATCGCCCGCGGCAATGCCAGCGCCTTGTGCCGCGCTGCCTTGATTGACACCGCTGACCAACACGCCCCGCACCACATCCAGGCCTATTTCTTCTGCCAGGTCGGCTGTCACATCATTGATCTGCACACCCAACAGGCCGCGCTGCACTTCGCCAAATTCCAACAGGTCATCCATCACTTTCTTGACCAAGTTAACGGGTATGGCAAACGAGTAGCCCGAATAACTGCCCGTGTTGGTGGCAATGGCCGAATTGATACCGATGAGTTCGCCCTTGAGGTTTACCAAGGCGCCCCCGCTATTGCCGGGATTGACTGCTGCGTCCGTTTGGATAAAGGATTCCACCTGTAGGCTGTTTCGGTCGCGCAAAATGCCAATGTTGCGGGCCTTCGCGCTCACGATGCCGGCCGTTACCGTGGAGTTGAGGTCAAACGGGTTGCCGATGGCCAGCACCCACTCCCCGGGCGTGGTCAGGTCCGAATCCCCGTACGGGACAAAAGGCAACCCCGCGGCTTTGATCTTGAGCAAGGCCAGGTCGGTGGAGGGGTCAATGCCCACCCGCTTGGCAAAAAAGCGCTGGTTGTTGTTGAGCACGACCTCGATGTTGGTGGCGTTTTCGATGACGTGGTGGTTGGTGATGATGTAGCCGTCATCCGATACGATCACACCGGAGCCGGACGATTGGGCGTGTGGGTTGAAGTAGTGTTCGAGGGCGTTGAGGCTAAAGTTGCCGGCCCCATAGGTAGTGCGTATGTGCACCACGGCCGGGGTCACGGCTTTGGCCGCGGGCTGAAAGTTAAGCGCGGGAATAATGGCTGAGTAAAGTGAATCGCGCGGGCTGGCCACCAACATCGACTTCTGGCGCTGCTCGATGGATGGATACGCGGGCGAAGACTGCACGTACCGAAACGTAAACAGAACCCCCAAGATGGCACCCACAAAAGCCGAAACAATCACCAAGGCGATCAACAGCACGCGTTTCATAGTCGGATCCATTTGTCTCGGTAAGGTAGGCAATAATACGAGAAGAAGCAGACGCCCCACCGGCCCGCGCGGGAGGCCGGAAAAAGTAAGCCCCGGACCTTGCGGTACCGGGGCTACCCACTAAACCTAACCCTACCTAAACCTACTAACTCATTTTAACCCACTTTAATTGTGTGTTTCAGTGTTTTCTTTTCGTCTTTGGGCACCGTTAGTTCCAGGATGCCGTTTTCGTAGCGCGCGTTGATCTTGGTGGTGTCCACATTGTCGGGCAGGTTGAACGAACGGCTGAACGATCCGTACTGCGTTTCAATCGAGTGGAAGTTTTTCTCCTTTTTCTCGCGGGTGAGTTTGCGCTCACCGCTGATGGTAAGGAGGTTGTCATGCAACTCCACTTGGAAGTCGTCTTTGTTCATACCCGGCACGGCCACATGAATTTCGTAGGTGGTGTCGGTTTCGGCTACATCTACCTTGGGCAGGAAGGTGCTGCCGCCCGTGCGGGCCAAAGACTCGTTGAAGAACCGGTCGATCAGGCCGCTAAATGAAGTCGGCACGAAGTCGTTGGAGTTATATCGGATGATGCTCATAATTGTGATGGTTTGTTTGATGGTTAGCGTATTAGGGAAAACTGTACCAGCCCGTTCTGAGGGATATTTTAATGACATTATGGCTATTTTTTGGCACTTAATACATAAAAAAAGACAAATTGTCTTATTTTGAATGTTGTTAGTCTTCAATATTGACAGAAATCACCTGATGATCATTCATTTGAGAGACTATTCATCTGTTCTGTTTTGGGAAAATACCATAAAAAAAGCCCCGCGGGTGCGGGGCTTTTGGTGGCTCCTCCTCTTGCCCCGATAGCCATCGGGGTTGAACCCCGGAAGACGGCTATCGAAAGCGCTCTTTCGCTCTTTTAAGCGTTGGACAATTTCTGGGTATCGTTTCAAGTTGACGATGTACTTGGTCGATTTCATTTTTTTGATGTGCTTCTCGATGGCGTAGGCTTGGTTCCTGGCCAATCCATCGATGGCAAAAAACAGTTCCCAAGGAATGCCTTTTGAAGTAAATGCACCCGTAAAATGTGCTGTATTGTGTTGATTCAGTCGGTTGACCAAGTTGCTTGTAACCCCGACATAAAACGTGTCGAGCTTGGGCGAATAGAGAATATAGACCTGATAGTCATGCATTTGAAAGCCAATCAGATGTAAAGCGCGCCCTGCCTACACAAAAAAGCCCCGCGGGTGCGGGGCTTTTGGTGGCTCCTCCTCTTG
>JALONI010000137.1 GCA_025455015.1 Cyclobacteriaceae bacterium
ATCGGATTATGTTTTGGTATTTACCCAACCACCCACTGTATGAAACCCGCATTCCTTTTTGTTTGGTGGCTGGCTACGCTGGCCGCACACGCCCAAACAACCGTAACCAATTTCCGCCTGCCCAACGTGGCCGATGGCAAAACGGTATCGCTGGACGGCTACCCCGAATGCGTTGCGCTGGCGGTGGTATTTACCGGCAACGAATGTGCTTTTGATCAATACTATACCGATCGCCTGCGCGAGTTGATCACCACCTACCAGGGAAAGATTCAATTCCTGCTGGTCAATTCCTATCTGGAAGCAACCGAACTGCCCGACCGCATGCTGGCGCGCTACCGGCAATGGAATTTACCGGTACCGTACCTGGCCGACAAAGAACAAGTGGCGATGGACTGTTTGGGTGCGCGAAAAACGCCCGAAGTGTTTCTGATCCGAAACGATGCCAAAAAGCTGACGCTCGCCTACCGCGGTGCCATTGACGATAGTCCGCAAATGGCCAAAGCGGTGCGCGAGGCCTATCTCAAAGACGCCATCGAAAAAGTGTTGAAAGGCGACACAAGACCCATGGCCACGCAACGCCCGATGGGTTGCACCATTCGGTAGCGACTAAGAGGTCACACCAATTGATGCTTGGGCACTCGTCTTTGTTTTACGTTTGTCCAGTTGTTCGCGAAAAATTTTCATAAAACTCTTGATCTTACGCGTACCTCCGATCTTAAACACTTTTCCATCACTGCGTTTAATTTTTACAATAAAAAACAGCGCGGCCTTTCTCACCGAAATGATATCTGCATAACAAATAGAGAAATTGAACAACATCTTGTGCTCGTTGGACTCAAAGAGGAGCGAGTCAGCAGTAAGGGTGACAAACCCAAGACTGTTATACCCTTGAAAAGCTTTTTTTACACTCATATCCCATCGGGCAATTTCCTGTCTGAATAAGATCGAGTCTTCTTTGGCTCGGGCAACCAAAAAAATAGCGCTGAATACAAGCGAAAAAATGAACTTCTTCATTTGAGTGTAAGTGAAAATCGCCACCCATGATCCGCTCTACGCGCAGGGAAAAGCAGCCTTCCTGTGGAAAATATCGTGCCAAAAACAGTGCCTATACCAATGGACAAAAAAATTGAACTATCATCTTGTTGTTGGTTACTTCCATCGAGGGGGCTGCCCGGTACAATAGAGGCAACCCAAATCGAGAGCGCACCATTCAACATGGCTGACTTGACATACCTGCTCACCCCAATTTTCTCAATGGAAAGAACCGTGTTGACATCGATTGAATCTTCGCTGTTCTTACCCTTGACTACAAAAATAGAATCGTTGACGGATTTCAATAACCGGCCACGAACCATATGATAGTCGCCCTTCGCTGATTCGTATCCAATTTTCACCTTTGTTTTTACGTTTATCAAGGCATGTCTTCCACTCTTGTGATTGCAATAAATTTGGGCATTGAGACTCAGCGAAGTCAGCAAGAAAACGACACATAAGGATAGCGTCAGTTTATACATTGGCCAGTAGAACAATACTGTGTCCCTGCGTACTCTACGTCACATTGACCAGCATAATAACACACATCATTTGATGCACTATGTATGCCCCAGGCAGCTCCGATTAATGCACCCGCGAAAGCACCCCAAACCGGGGCCGAGGCAACAAGTGCCGTGGTTGCCGTACCTGCTGTAAGAACAACTGAGGCAACTATAACAGCAGTAACCAAGGCTACCGCAACGATCGTGACTACGACAGACCGAAAAACCCTCCAAGCCCTTGATAGCCACCCCGCAGATTTTGCAGTTGCGAAACTCTGTTCGACAACAGAACGCGACACTTCTGATAACCCATAATAGTTCGCGATCAACATATCTGAAATCAAAATGAGTTGATCTCTCTCAGATTGACTCATTGAATGATCACTAATCGTCTGTTGCCTTAAATTTTGCACTTGCTGTAAGGCCTCTTCATCAGATAAATACTCCACGTCAGATATGTTATCAACAGCAAGCGCATATTGATACTACTTTGACTCCAAGGAAATGTTAGAATTCGTAAACATGGAGCTGAGACTATTCATTGTCAGGTACTCACTCTCTTCAATTTGCGTCCTTAGGTTTACTTTACCGGCTGGCCTCGTACAAATCGATCGAATACGAGCGTGCATGTCGTCAAAACCGATTATATCATAGAAGTCTCCCACGTACTTTCTGGCTTCATTGAATGAATTAACTGAATTGCCCTGCATAGTCAATTCACTAACAAGCGAGGTATGAGTTAGATCATACCTAAGTTTTTCATACTTATCATCGTTTCTTACCATAGATTCTTTGTTGCAAGATGTGGCAACCAAAAGAACCATACAAAAAATTGCTTTTTTCATGGTTTTAAGATTTATGTAAAAAATATAACAAAATTGTTAACTAAGCAAGTGGATTTTGAAGTTCTCAGAATATGGCTCCAAAGCAAAATTTAACTTACAACTGAGCATTTTCAGACAAATAGTAGGCGACTCTTCCTGTAGATGTTTCTCTCAAAGGTGTATACATGAGTTCAGGGTTTCTGCCTACACGCCACTCCATTTACATATTCACCAATAGGATTGACATCCGCATCGCTACCCGCAAAGCCGGTGAGATCGCCCGGTTGAACAAGTTCGTTGTAGCGCTGCAAAAAATCGGCCGACAGGGGAACGTAGCTCCAATGCCACTTTTCCTCTTCGTAGCCGCTGCGGCCCGTGGCTTTATTTGTATACGGCTGACAAAAACCAAAGGTAGCTGCGTGGGTCTGGAGCCACCGGTACACACGCAAACCCTCGCCCGACTCAAAATACTCGTTCTCCAAGGCATTCAAGTCAAAATCGGTGCCCCAATGATGGCGCGAGGTGCCCGGCATGGATGAAAACCGAAGAATGCGCCTGGCTCTTTCCGTTGGGTCTTTGACGGTTCTCAGATCAACCCCCTCCACGTTCACTTTTCCGTTCCACTTATTTTCCCAAATGGCTTTTTGCCGATCAAAAGTACGCGTGGCGGAAATGATGGTCAGGGTGACGCCATCCTGCGCAGCTGCCCGCGCCATGCGCACGAAGGCCTCGTAGGCTTCCTTACGCAAATACCCATGGATGGCACTGCCCGCGGCCCACTGCTGGTCAATCCTGACAAAGTCGGCATGGGTGGCGGGATCAAACTGGCCCAACAAATACTGTTTCTCCTTTTGCGCGCGCAGGGGGTTTATGATCACCCACGCCATCCAGCATACAAAAATGAGTCTACACACGCTCGGCTGTTTGGTTCATCACTTTTTGCTGCACTTGTATCGACTCGTTGTGCACGAGCTTCAGCATGTCGCTGACAAATTCATCGGTCAACCCCATGGCGCGGCCCTGTGCCAGGCGCGTATGGATGATTTCTTCCCACCGGTTCACCTGAAGAATGGTGACTCCGTTTT
The DNA here is from genome assembly GCA_025455015.1 of Cyclobacteriaceae bacterium. Taxonomy (GTDB): domain Bacteria; phylum Bacteroidota; class Bacteroidia; order Cytophagales; family Cyclobacteriaceae; genus ELB16-189. The sequence continues at coordinate 3,445 of JALONI010000137.1, forward strand.
CTCTTTTGTAGGTACCAATTTGTTCGGATATCTTCATCCTGGCCGCCAATTTATTCATCAGCTCATCGTCAATTTGGTCAATTTGCTCGCGCAAGATCGAGAGCGTGTCTTTGAACGTCTTATTGTTTACCGATGCCTTGCGCACGATCAGGCCGTCCAGCAGCTTGCCCAAGTTGGCAGGCGTTACCTGTTGTTTGGCATCGCTCAAGGCCACATCGGGGTTGATGTGGCTCTCGATCATCAGACCACTCATATCCAGATCGAGTCCTTTTTGTGCCACAAAGCTCAACAGTTCGCGGTTGCCGCAGATATGGCTGGGGTCGCAGATCATTTCGAGTTCAGGCAGTCGCGTTTTCATTTCAATGGCCAGTTCCCACATGGGCGCATTGCGGAACGGCCCTTTCTCGAAGGACGAGAACCCGCGATGGATGGCGGCCATCGTCTTAATGCCCGCGCGATGCAATCGCTCCAGTGCACCCATCCACAGTTCCAGATCGGGGTTTACCGGGTTTTTCACCATCACGGGAATATCTACGCCTTTGAGTGCATCGGCCACTTCTTGTACCGAAAACGGATTGACGGTGGTGCGGGCACCAATCCAAAGTATATCAACACCGGCTTTAAGCGCAGCCTCCACATGGGCCGCGGTGGCTACTTCGGTTGTCACCGGCAACCCGGTTTCTTTTTTGGCTTTGATAAGCCAATCCAACCCGGGCAGCCCCGCCCCTTCGTACTGGCCGGGCCGTGTGCGTGGCTTCCAAATACCTGCACGCAACACGTGCACTTTATTGAGCGCACGTATCTGCATGCAGGTGGTTACTGTCTGGGCTTCGCTTTCGGCACTGCACGGCCCGCTGATGAGGATGGGGCGGTCTACTTTTAGCCAGGCAGACAACGGTTGAATGTGAAACTCTTTTTTCATAGCAAAAGCAAGTTAAAACGTTTATCGATTTTTTGTTTGGGTTTGTTGCGTTTTTAGTTCAATGCCCTCCAGCACGCGCCTGATCTGGTTGCTCTCTTTCATGATCGCCAACATGGCCTGCG
>JALONI010000138.1 GCA_025455015.1 Cyclobacteriaceae bacterium
ACATTATCAGAAGGCCGTTGCGGTCGTCTCGCCCGAGGCGAGATCACCCCGACATTATCAGAAGGCCGTTGCGGTCGTCTCGCCCGAGGCGAGATCACCTTGACCTAATCAGACGGCCGTGGGGGTCTCGTACATTCCAAGGCTATTTGTCGGTTTATTGTCTGGTTATCAATAAGTTAATTCTTGACTTCTGCAAGCTGCTCCACCTGGGTCCGCGAAAATGTTTTCTCCATTGCCATCCGCGACAACAGATAACTAACCGTTGATTCCGCCCCCTGATTGAGGTTGATGTGGTTTTCTTCCAGACCATCGTAACATCCGCCCGTGGTGGGGTTGTACATAATTTGTTGGAGGTGGTTCTTTCCAAGAAACCATTGGAAACCAATTTCCATTTTTTGGCGATAACCTGCCGCGGGAAACACGCGATGGAATCGATCCAAGGCCAAAATGCTGTAGGCGACATCGATGGGCTGTTCCCCGTATGGATGTGCCGTCTCACCCTTTTGCAGCCAGCCGACATTAGACACTACGCGTATCTCGTCATGGCGAAAAATGATGGAAGTAAGAAAATCCAAACTTGTCTTGGCCACGTCCCGAAAAGTAGTGTTGCCGGTGGAAAGATAGGCGCACAACAGGGCCTCGGGCATTACCCCATTGGCGTAGGTCAGATAGTCTTCAAACCAAAGCCAGTTTTTGCGCGATACCCCTCTGTACCGTGCAACCAAGTCTTCGGCTAAATGGACGATCATTTGGTGTATCGGTGCGGCCTTCGTGGCGAGGTGATAAGGGTGTAGCCCTTTCAGCATAAAAGAAATCGCTCTGGGCGATTTCATGTTTAGTGATCGGGGCAAGGCTTTTAGAAGAGCCGCTTCAGCCTTTTTGGCCCAGGTTGGGCTGAATATCGCTCCGTGAGCCACGAACTCTCCCAGCGCCCAAATGGCTCGTCCATTGGAATCTTGCAGATTTTCATGGTGGTTTTTTGCGTGAAAGGCTCCGTCTGCCTCCACATAGTTCAGAAAACTACCGTCTTCTTGTTGGCAATAGAGAATAAACTCCAGGTACACCTCGATGAGGGTCAAATCAGCTCCGTCATGGGTCGCGCAATAATGCTGACACACGGCTATGAGCGCACGCGCATTGTCATCCAGCGTGTAGCCCGATTCGATCAACGGGGCTGACAACTTTCCAAATTGGATGATGCCTGTGTGGGTGGTCAGCTTTTTGATGTGCGAGAGCGTGATGGGGGGTAGGTTGTAGCGAAGGTGGATGTTGTCAGTATCACCTTGTTTCATAATCAGATTTACGTGGGCCAAGGCTGAGTTAGGCCATGCCGTGGGCCGTATTTTATGCAGTGCGTTTAGTTTCATCTCATGCATGCGTTCAGGATCAGCCAATAACTTGATGGTGGCCTCGGCCAATTGATCCGGTTGTTGGAAGTCAACGATGACGCCAGCGCCTTCGAGCAGTTCGGTGGCATGCGGAATGGGCGTTGAGATAATAGGGCAGCCGCTCCCCATCGCATAGGCAAACGTTCCGCTCACGGCTTGTAGCGGATCTTTTGAAGTAAACAAATAGATGTTGGTGCGTTGCAAATAACCCAGTAAGTCGGGTAGGGTTAAGTACCGGTTGATAAACCGGACGTAGCCCTGAAGATTGAGGTCAAGGACTTTCTGTTGTAATCCATCGCGGTAACGTTCGCCCTCGTTCATGACTACCCCCGGGTGGGTCTTGCCAATGATTAGGTAGAGCACATTGGGAAACTCGCCCACAATGGCCGGAAGCGCATCCAGTGCAGTCTCAATGCTCTTGCCTGGACTTAACAAACCAAACGTAGTTAACACCATCCGGTTTCCGAGGTGGTGGCGGGCTTCCTTTTTGGTGTGATCGAAAGAAGAAACCAGGTGGGTGCCGTGGGGAATAATGGTTATCTTCTCTGCCGGGATGCCATATTGGTCTTGCAAGATCAAGGCGCCATTGGTCGTCATGGCCACCACGGAAATCGAATTCGCGGCAATGGCCTGCACCGTTTTTTTTCGAATCCGATCGGGTTGGGGCAAGATCGTGTGAAACGTGGTGATGACCGGCTTGTTTAGAAAGGCAAGCAATCCCAGCAGGTACTGACCCAAGTCTCCACCGTACAGGCCAAATTCGTGCTGCACGAAAACCATGCTCAGGTTGGTATCCCGATTTAATTTGGCAGCCAACTCCTCATACGCGCCCAACTGAGTGGTGGGCAGAACATACTTGACCTCGGCAGGATAGGGCCGTGCCAGGGGCGAGGACTCCAGGGCGCATACCTTCAGTGAAAAAGACAGGCTAAATTTTTCGTTGATCGCATTCATCAAATCCTGCGAGTAGGTGGCAATGCCACATTCGCGGGGCGGGTAGGTAGTGATGAGCAGAATTTCCGGAAGGTTCCCTGCCGGCTCCGTTGGATCAACCGCGCGGAGCGGGGAGGCTACCTTCCGCGCTGGCGTTTTGCGACTACTGATGTCGCTGGGGTGGTTCAAAGCGCTGATCATATGTCTTGGGATGTTTCAATAGCTCGTTTACCAACGCGGTCAGGCTCATGGAGGCGCACCCGATCTGTTCATCAGCCGCTCCGTAGTACACATAAAGGGTGTCTTCAAAAATGGATGTACCCGTGGGAAACACCACGTTGTTGACTTCGCCCGTGCACTCCCAGGGGTGTTCCGGAGCGAACAACGGGTACGGCAGCCGGGCCAGTTCGATCCGCGGGTTCTGTATATCCAATAGCGCAGCCGAAGCGGTGTATACATACCCCTCGGTGGTATCGCACACGCTGTGGTATATGAGCAACCAGCCGTGCGCAGTTTCAATCGGTGGACACCCCGCGCCAATGTAGCTCACCTCATGCGGATACTTGGGTGCCAACACAATATGGTCTTCCAGGTTGTAAAGGTAGTGGCTCCAAAAGTCGGGTGTCAGGTGCTCAATGGAATCAACCACACTTACTTGAATGTCCGGTTTTATTCGGTGAAGGAACCAGAGCTTATCGTCAATCCGTCTGGGAAAAAAGACAACATTTTTGTCCCAAACCCATTTTTTCTGTCCGCGGTTCGTCCATGACTCGTGCGGTGCGTTGTATCGTTTATACTTCTCATTCAGATCCTTTCGAAAGTGGATGAACGCCATCATTTCGCGAAACGAAAACTGAGGCACGATCAGCCCGTGTCGCTCAAAATGGATCAAATCCGTTGACGTGGCCAACGCGCCCATGGCATTGACCCCGTCAAAAGCGCAGTAGGTGAGGAAGTAGAGCCCGTCAATCTTTACAATTCTGGGATCCTCCATGCCGTGCGATTCGTAGGGAGCGATCGGGGAGAGTAGCGGCTGATTGCCGCGCGTGGTAATCGCCAAGGGCCCTGTGAGCAAGCAATACCCAATGGTGGATCGATTTCCTTTCTGTACCGCTCGGTAGAACAAGTGCACATCCTCTCCGTCCCGGAGGGCCGCAGGATTTAATACCCCCGACTCTTCAAATGTTCGTGAGGCCCTTTTTGATAGGAGCTTTTCTTTGTGTATAGCAACCATATTGTACGATTGTATGACTATTCATCCGTGGTGCCATCACCGGTCAATATCCGCCTGTAAACCGATCATGGTGGGCACGCTTTTAGGTTGCTCCGCATTCAACAGCCGCACCAGAGGGTTAATCAAACGGCCATTGCCTTCCCGGATCGCTGAAGCCGGGCAAACGCTTCGTTGAGTTCCTTTTTCGTCCTGTACAAAGTTGGAGACGTGCGTGGGTTAGGCGTTACAGGCGGTAAAAAATTGTTGTATATCTTACAGACTACTTTTGATAGTCACGGCTCTCGGTGGCACAACTTCCATACGGAAGCGAAAAAACAGAGCGCGCACCTGTGAATTATGTAAATCATGACATCGATCATATAACAACACAAAATGTAAGGTTTGTACATTGCGTATCAATAAAGGTTGGAGCGAATGAGTTGGGTACCGATATACATCAGAGGAAAAAAAGGTTTTAAGGACGCGGTAGCGGCCAAACGGGAGGTAACATGGCTGCGCGGCAGCACCGATGGCGAAGTGGACTTGGCCATGTTCTGGCTGCGTCAGGGTGACGATTTGGTCGACTTGAAGAGAGCCATTGGCAGCAAACTGATCTTCAAGTTTAGAATTCATTTTATTACCGATTTGGATGTGCATTTAGCCCATTTGAACAAAACACCCACCTTTTTCTCGGATGCGGAGAAGGAGTTGATTCTCAACGCTACCCGCGCACAAGAGCTCATCCGGGAAAATCGCAGCGCGAGATTTGCCAGGTAGAAGTAGTCGGGCATGCTCGCGGTCTTTTTATCGGAGCGCAGGGTTGTTCCTGTATCGACATAAGCAGAGGCGCAAAACTTCGTATCATTAAAAGACAAGTCAGTGTAGAAACACTGCAGGTGGCTTGTTTTTTGGGCACCATCGG
>JALONI010000078.1 GCA_025455015.1 Cyclobacteriaceae bacterium
CGGCGGTGACGGTGGAGAGCTTCTGCCAGGTGTTGCCCGTGTCGAGCGACCGCCAGAGGCCGCCGGCCGGGCCGGCGAGCGCCGCGTAGACGATCGTCTGGCCGTCGGGCAGCGGTGTCGGGTCGACGACGACGCGGAACCCGGCGGTGCCGCCGTTGTTCGCGAACAGGTGGTTCCGCTGGGCGAGGAGGGAGGCGCAGGCAATTTGGTCATCTGCGAGGTGGTTTTGATTCGCGTGCACGACCGGGTAGTAGATGAAAACGGACGCATCGATCCGCGAAAACTGGATGCCGTGGCGCGCCTGGGGCAAGATTATTATTCGCGCGCGCGCGAAGGACTCTTCACGGTGCCCAAACCCAACGAAAAGGTAGGCGTGGGCATCGATCAACTGCCGGTCGAAATCCGCACCGATCCGCGCTTTACCTCAAATGAACTGGCGCGGTTGGCGAATGTCGAGGCCATCCCCAAAGGCGATGTGCACGTACCCATTCCACACCCGGAAGTGAAAGTGTTACTGGCGGCCGGAGCCGTGGAGGCGGCTTGGAAGACGCTGCTGGGGCAGTAAAACAAAAAACCCTTTCGGGTGAGCGAAAGGGCCTCGTATAAATTATCGGTAAGCGTTACTTAGTGCTGTCGCTTTCGGTGGCAGCCGGAAGATCCACAGCAGGCGCGGTCGTTTGCTGGCCTTGGGCATTTTCGATAATCTCGCTGGCGGGCGAAGCGGTAGTTGACTTACCCACCAAACTGGTCGACAACGACAACACCATTACAGCCACGGCAAATCCCCACGTCAGCCGCTCCAACAAATCTCCTGTCTTTTTCACGCCAATCAGATTGCTGGCGCCTGATCCCCCAAATTGGCTGGTAAGGCCACCGCCCTTTGAGTTTTGTGCCAACACTACCAACACCAACAAAATCGAGAAGAAAATGGCCAAACCGATCAAAATACCCATGATTACTTCTTTAAATCTTCAATTTGAGCCGCAAAGTAAGCCTTTTTCTGAGGATATTTCCAAATCAGCTTTTTGAGCACTTCGATGGCCTTGTCTTTCTTACCTTGCCTTAGCAGGATTTCCACCAACGTCTCTGACACAATGTGATCGCCAAATTCGCTGTGGCTGGCGGCCAGGTCGGTCGACTCTTTGGCGGGCTGTGCCGGGCGCGAAATGGTGGGCTGGTTTTTGATAAATTGGTCAATGATCTCTTGCTGCTCTTTGTGGTGGTACCCTTCAGGCTTCACCTTTTTTTTGGTGGCTTTGATTTCGTCCAAAATCGCTTCCGGTTCGGGTTTCACCGTTAGCGGCTGTTCTTTCGTTAATTCGTTCCGGGGGGCAAGGGTTTCCGCGGGTATCGGCTTGCCCTGCGACAGCAGGGTGACCACTTCTTCGTACTTGCGCATGGATTCATGCATTTGCGAAATATCGGAAAGGACTTGCTCCAGCGGAATGCCCGCCTGCACGGGTTCCATGGGGTGCGCCTGGGCCACCGGCTCTCCGCTGGAATGGTTCAACTTTTCAGCAGAAGTGAAGACAGCATGCTTGACCAGCGATGGCTCCGTGTAGGTGGTGTGGGTTTCTGCCGTAAGGGCCGGTTGCCGAGGCCGGGGCTGGTGGGTCATCACGGATTTGAGCACGACCCGGTCCGTGCTGTACACGGCACTGAGTTGGAGGAGGCTTTCCTTTCCGGGAAGTTGGAAGTCTTGCGCCCCACGGGCCGCCAACGTACGCACCACTTGGCTATACGGGCATTGTTGGAGCACGGATACCAACTCTTCGGCCTCGTCTTTGGATAAGGCCGTGTAGTTGGTCAGTAAGTCGGCAAAGCGGGCGGGTTTCACGCGGTTTGAAGTAGGTAAAAGTAGGAAATAATCCAAACACTCCAACCACGCGCAACCGACTGACTATTACCAGTTAGCCACCGTGGCGTTAAAGATGTCTATCAGTATTTGATCAAAAATCCTGCGCTCCAACTGCTCTTGCACGGCTGCCAAGTCCTGATCGTTGTTGAAATCAGCGTAGAAGCTGAAGGTCTTGTCTTTGAAACTGTTTTTGGGCACCAGCGTGTCCACGAAGTTGACCCGTACCGCAATGGTGAGGCGCGTTTGGGCGGCTGCGCTCAGGTTTTGGGCGCCCCCCACGGCCACCGGGGCCACCGGGCTGATCATGTAATTAGACATGATACCTTCCACTTGCAACTCCCCGTTTTCCGCCACAATGCTCAGTTGCGAGTTTTGTTGAAAATAGTCTTTTAACCGGTTGGTGAAGTTTTGTCCCAAGTTGGCGGGCCCCAGGTCCGTATTGTTGAAAAACTCGTCTACCTGAATGGTTTTGGCCGCGGTGGCCGAACCGGTGAATGAATAAGTGATACAGCCGCTGCATAGCAACATGCCCGCCAGCCATCCCATCGAAACGAAAATAGTTGCCTTACTCCTCCAACTCATACTCTTTGATTTTGCGGTACAGGGTGCGCTCGGAAATGCCCAAATCGCGTGCCGCATATTTTCGTTTGTTGTTGTTTTTGCGCAGGGCGCGCACGATCAGTTCTTTTTCCTTTTTTTCGATGGAGAGCGAGTCGTCTTCGGTGGTATGTGCCACGTCCTGTACTTCTTCGTCCACGTCTACCCCAGCGCTGGCATGGCCCGAGGCGGGGATGGTCAGCAGTACCGGATCGGCATGCGTTTCTTTGTCTGCGTGTATGCCCTCGAACAACTTGGGGTTTTCTTTCAGCACCTGGGCGGCCCCGTGCGAGCCCACCCCTTCGAGCACGATTTTTTTCAGGTCATTCACGTCCTTCCGCATATCAAACAGCACCTTGTACAGGATTTCACGTTCGCTCAGGCTTTCCTTCGAGGCGCTGTCATACAACGCGGGCAGGCTGGTTTGCTTGGGCAGGTAGCGCTGCAGTGTCTCGGCATCTACTTCGCGTTCATCGGTGGTCAGCACCGAAATCTGGTCAACCAGGTTTTTCAGTTGGCGTATGTTTCCAGGAAACCGGTATTGCAGCAGCAGGTTCTTGGCTTCTTCGGTGAGCGAGATAGGTTTTACGCGGTACCGCTCCGAAAAATCACCGGCAAATTTGCGGAACAACAATTCAATGTCTTTGCCGCGCTCGCGCAGCGGAGGCACAAAAATCGGTACGGTATTCAGGCGGTAGTACAAGTCTTCACGAAACCTGCCCTGCTCCACTTTCAACAGCAGATTTACGTTGGTGGCCGCCACCACGCGCACATCGGTCTTTTGCACTTTTGAAGACCCTACTTTGATGAATTCGCCATACTCCAACACCCGCAACAGGCGGGCTTGGGTGCCCATGGGCATCTCACCGATCTCGTCCAAGAAAATGGTGCCGCCATTGGTCACCTCAAAATATCCCTTGCGTGCTTCGTGGGCGCTTGTGAACGACCCTTTTTCATGGCCAAACAATTCCGAGTCAATGGTGCCCTCGGGAATGGCCCCGCAGTTGATGGGCGTAAACTGCCCATGCTTGCGGGTGCTCAGGTTATGGATGATTTTGGAAAACGACTCCTTTCCGCTGCCGCTTTCACCGGTGATCAATACCGACATGTCGGTGGGGGCCACTTGAATGGCCACCTTCACGGCATGATTGAGCGCGGGCGAGGTGCCAATGATGCCAAACCGCTGTTTTACGCTCTGTATTTCCGATTCTGTCACTGCCATAGACTCAAAAAAGGTTAGTGCACCGCCTGCCCTATCAGCGTGGCTCCGGTGCAGTCATCTACCCGTACATTCACATAGTCGCCTTTGCGAAAACTTTCTTTTGGAAACACCACCACTTTGTTGGCGCTGTTGCGGCCCTGCCAATAGTCGGCCGAGCGTTTGGATTCGCCCTCGATCAACACCCGATGCACACGGCCCACATCGCGCTGGTTGCGCAGGCGGGAGTGCTCGTTTTGTTTTTTAATGATTTCGCTCAGCCTGCGCTTCTTGGTCTCTTCGGGCACATCATCGGCCCACTTTTTGGCAGCCAGGGTACCGGGGCGCTCCGAATAGTAAAACATGTAGGAAAAGTCAAACACCACGGCATCCATCAGGGTCAGCGTGTCCTGGTGCTCGTCCTCTGTTTCGGTGCAAAAACCCGTAATCATATCAGACGACAGTCCGCAATCATCGCCCAAAACCTCCCGTATTTTTTCGACTTTGCCCAGGTACCACTCGCGCGTGTAGCCCCGGTTCATCAGTTCCAAGAGGCGGCTATTACCGCTTTGCACCGGCAGGTGTATGTACTTGCAGATGTTTTCGTAGCGCGCCATGGTGTACAGAACATCATCGGTGATGTCTTTGGGGTGCGAGGTGGAAAACCGCACGCGCAGCCAGGGGCTTACCTGCGCTACCATCTCCAACAAATGAGCGAAGGTGACCACCGAGGTGATTCCTTTTTTCTCCAGCCACGCCTTGTTGTTTTCCTCAGCACTCCACTTATAGGAGTCCACGTTTTGGCCCAACAATGTCACCTCGCGGTATCCTTGGTCAAAAAGCTCCTGTGCTTCGCGCACGATCGATTGCGGATCGCGGCTGCGCTCGCGTCCTCGCGTAAAGGGCACCACGCAAAACGTGCACATGTTGTCGCAGCCGCGCATGATGGAGATGAAGGCCGTTACGCCATTGGAATTGAGTCGCACCGGAGCCACATCGGCATAGGTTTCTTCGCGCGAGAGGAAGGTGTTTACGGCTTTTTCACCCTCGTCAGCCTGATTTATTAACCCAGGTAAATCGCGGTAGGCATCCGGCCCCGCCACCAAGTCCACCATCTTCTCTTCTTCCAGCAGTTTGGTTTTGAGGCGCTCGGCCATACAGCCTAGTACGCCCACCATCAACTCAGGCTTTTTCTTTTTGAGGCCATTGATTTGCGTCAGGCGATGGCGTACGGTCTGCTCCGCCTTATCGCGGATCGAGCAGGTATTCAGAAACACCAGGTCGGCTTCGGCAATGTTGGAGGTGGTGTCAAAGCCCTCCTTTTGGAGAATGGACGCCACGATTTCGCTGTCGGCAAAATTCATCTGGCACCCGTAGCTTTCGATATACAGTTTACGTGCCTTGCCCGTGTTCTGATCGCCCAGTACTTGGATGCTTGCCGCCTCTTTTTCCTCGACAAAACCGATATCTGAAATTAAATCCTGCATCGAATCCTCGTTAAACCGCAAATTTAAGATATTTTGCTCCAAGAAATGACAACTTGTCAGTAAAACTCAGAAGTGATCAAAAAGTTCCATAATGGCGATTGTAAGGGCATTGCGCGGCCATGAGCCGCAGTTTGGGGCCGACTGCTTTTTGGCGGAGACGGCCGTGGTGGTGGGTGAGGTAACCATGGGCCACCGGTGCACAGTATGGTACAACGCGGTGGTACGGGGCGATGTACACTCCATCACCATTGGCGATGACACCAACATACAGGACGGGGCCATCATCCACGGCACGTACCAAAAAGCCAAGACGGTGATCGGCAGCAAGGTCTCGATTGCGCACCAGGCAGTGGTGCATGGGTGTACGGTGGAAGACGAGGTGCTGATCGGGATGGGGGCCATCATCATGGACGATGCCGTCATTGGCCGGGGTTCCGTTATTGCGGCCGGTGCCATCGTGCTGCCGGGCACACAGGTGGAGCCCGGCAGTATTTACGCGGGCATACCTGCCAAAAAGGTAAAGGACGTGGGGGAGGAGATGAAGGCCGTCATCGCGCGCACCGCCCGCAACTACCCGATGTATGCGAAGTGGTACGGGGAGTGAGCCGCCAGGGCTAAGCCCCCTGCTCACTCAACGGGCACCGCGACCAAACGCCCGCAAAAGTTTTTGTGATTTAGAAAACAATTTTTATCTTGAACAGCCATGTCCAATAACGCAGGTTTTGATCCCGCCACGGTGGCCGAGTATCGCGCTAAGATGAACGCGAGCGGGCGGGCCTATGTGGCTGTGCCGGAAGAAGACGCCAGCGATGAGTATGCCCACGTGCAGTTCATTGGCACGTACGAAGGGCGCGAGGTGATTTATGATGCCGTGCTCTATACCTTGCGCCTGCAGCACGAAAGCGAATTGTTTGAACTGGCAGAACACAAAGCCGCGCAGCACTTTCCGCAGTACAAAAAAATAACCTACCAAGAAGACGAAAACGGCAACTTGGAACCGCTCGACTCACTCGAAGAGGAGATCGGATTATTCATGGCCGAAGTAATGGTGGAGTTGGAAGAAGAAGGGGAGATAAAAGTGAAGGAACACGTAGACATGGATGTAAATGCCGAATTCGGTATTGGCCTGGATGTGGGCTTGAAAGTGGAGGCCATCACCACGGCCGTTATCGAAAAGTTCATCCGCGATTTCAATGACGATGCCCTCGTGCTGGACGAAGCCCTGTATTCGTTTCAGACCCACGAGCCACAAGCAGGCTAACCGCCTGGTAGTCAAGTATCTTTTCAATACGGCAATCCTGCCTTATATTTGCGGCCTAAAAAATTCAAGCATCTTACGAATGAAAAACCTTTCCCTCGCCCTGAATGCGGTACTAGTGGTAGCCGTTGGCGTTTTGTACTTCCTTCATTTTTCTACCCCCAAGACTGCGGCAGTCGCGGCTGATGGCAAAGCGGCCAACCTGAAAATCGCGTACATCAACTCCGATACCGTGTTGAAGTACTATGACTACTACAAAGCGACTGTGGGCGAATTGGAGAAAAAGAGCAAAACGCTTGACCAAGACTACCGCAACCGCGCGCAAAGCCTGCAAAACGACATCAATAACTACCAGCGCAGCCTGGCCAATATGACCATTGGTCAGGCCAAGGCTGCCGAAGAGCAACTGGCCATGAAGCAGCAGAACCTGCGCGTACATCAAGAGCGCTTGGCCCAGGAAATGATGGGCGAGGAAGCCCGCGTGACCGAAGAGCTTTACAAAAAAGTGACCGGCTACCTCAAAAAATATGGCGATGCCAACGGGCTGGAAATCGTTATGAAGTTCAGCCCTACCAGCGATGTGCTCTACGGCAATTCCTCGCTCGATATCAGTCAGGAAGTGATCAAGGGGTTGAACGAGGAGTTCAAAGCCGAACAAGCCGCGCCCGCAGCCAAAACGGACACCACCGCGGTGAGGAAATAAAGCGTCTGCCCGGGCGAAGGCCGGGGTGATGCGGGCGGACGGTGGCCCCGGGGGTACCGAGTTCGAACAAACCAGCCTGTGCAAGGCTGGTTTTTTTGTTTACCTTGCCTCATATTTTTTGCGTGTGATCCGTTCGCTATTGACACGTTTGCAAGTTCGCCCCGAAGAACAAACCCAGGTGGTGCTCATGTTGGCCATGGGTTTTTGCTTGGGTATTTTCGTGGCCACCTACCAGGTTACGGCCGAGTCGCTCTTTATCAGCGAGCTGAGCGGTCAACTCAACCGCGCCTTCCTCATCTCGGGGTCGCTCGGCATCTTGGTTACGTTGCTGTTTTCATTTTTTCAAAACCGGGTTCGCTTTATCACCCTGTCCATTGCTTCGTTTTTGCTCATCGTGGCAATGACCACGTTTTTGTATATCGCTTATCACACAGGCGAGGGGCAAGCCGCGGGGGATGTGCACAACTTTATTCTGTACGGCATGTACTGCCTCACCGGCCCCATGACGGCCATCCTCTTGTTGTGCTACTGGGGCGTGTTCAGTCGCCTGTTTGACTTCCGGCAGTCAAAACGCATCATCGGCTGGATTGATACCGGGCAACTGCTGGCCATCATTTTGGCCAACTTCGTGATTCCGTTTACCTCATCCTTTTTCCCTGATACTTCGAACTACCTGCTGGTGTGTAACGTCAGCATCATCGGGGCGTTGATTTGCCTGTTATCCATCTCCACCCGGTTTGATTTGAGCAGCACCGGACTTTCGTCCGATTCGGAAATGCGTTCACAAACCCGTTTTGCCACCATTTTCAAGGACCGCTACATCGTGCTGTTAGGGTTGTTTTTGGTGGTGAGCATGGTCGTGTATATGTTCAACCAGTTTTCGTTTCAGACGCTGCTGAACAAGCAGTATCCGCAGCAGCGCGACCTGACGAACTTCCTGGCGTTTTTCAACGGTACCATCTATGCGCTTAGCTTAGTCATGCAGGCGTATATCAATGACCGCATCCTGAGTACCTACGGGCTGCGCATTTCCTTGTTTTTGTTGCCGGTGGTGGTGGGTATTTTATCGTTGGGGGCGTTGGTCATCGGGTTGGTTTTCGGCTATGTGCCCGAAGCGGGCTCCACCACATTCATCTTTTTCTTTTTGGCCATTGCCCTCACGCGCCTGCTCAACAGCATGCTGCGCGAGTCGCTCGAAACGCCTGTGTTCAAGTTGTTTTTTATCCCTTTGGATGCCCGCTTTCGCTTTAACATCCAATCAAAGGTGGAAGGCGTCATCAATGAATCCGGACGATTTATTGCCGGTTTGTTCATCTTCGCCTTTTCCCTGATCCCGTTTTTTGAGATTATTTGGATTTGCGCCTTCGTGTGTGTTTTGGCTGGCGTCTATTTTCTGGTCATCCAACGCTTGTACGCGGGCTATCGCTCTAAAATCAGGCTTAAACTGGAAACCAGCGACAACAAGCAAGACAAACTAGACATCGGCTTTACGCGCATCACCCAACGGCTGGAAGGCTACCTGGCATCTGAGACCTCGCGGGCCGTATTTTCCATCAAGCTGCTCGAAAAAATCAATCCGGCCAACCTGTCCGCGTGGGTCAACACGTTGATGCGCAGCCCCCAAGAGGAGGTGCGCGAGTATGCACAAAAGCGCCTCAACGAGCTAAAGGGGTTGTCGGTGAGCGACAGCTATGTGATACGGATGGACCAGGCGCGCGCCAGCGACAACACCAAACGGCTGCTGTCCAAAACAGACCTGGAGTTGATTATCCGCAGCGGGGGCGATATCACCAAAACACGCATCCAGCGCCTGTCGCGATCTGCGGATGTGGACGACCGGCACTACGCGGCCGAGTTGTTGCTCCACACCGAATCAGACGATAGCATCTCGTTTTTGATTGAACTGTTGCACGATCCGGAACCCAAAGTGCGCAACACCGCCATCAAAACGGCCAGCAAAAAGCACAATGCAGAGGTGATCTTTTCGCTGATCGACAATTTGAGCAGTCCGCTGTTCAGCAACCAGGCCGTCAATGCCTTGGTGCTGATTGGGGCCCACACGATCCCTTATCTCGACAATGCCTTTTACCGCTCGGGTCAGAGCACGCAAACCATGCTGCGCATTGTTCAGGTGATGGGCCGCATTGGCGGCCAACGGGCCAAAGACTCGCTGTGGAACAAGATTGATTACCCGGACAAGGTGATCGTGTCGCAGGTTTTGTTGTCGCTGGGCGAAGCGGGCTTCAAGGCAGGTATTGCCCAAATCACCCGCATTAAATATGCCATTGAATCCGACATCGGTGATATTGCCTGGAACCTGACCGCTATTCACGAGTTGCAGGGAAATGGGCGTAACGAGCGGGTGGTGCAAGCGCTTCACCGCGAGATCCAAAATGACATCGAGCACATTTACATGCTGCTGGCCATGTTGTACGATACGCGCTCCATTCAATTGGTGAAGGAAAATATTGAAAGCGGAACCACCGAGGGCACGACCTATGCCGTGGAGCTGCTGGATGTCTTCCTCTCAGACCAACTGAAGCAACGTGTGATCCCCGTGTTGGACGACCTCACCGTGCGCGAGAAAATCAACCGTTTGGAGGTGTTTTTCCCAACCATGCAGTTGGACGAGCAGTTGTATTTGAAATTCTTGATCAATCGGGACTTCACACAATCCAACCGGTGGACGAAAGCCTGTGTCTTGAACCAAATTGGGGAACGCGGATTGGGCGCCTTTTCGCTGGACCTGATCGCCCAGCTTTTCAATCCGGATGCATTGATCCGGCAAACGGCCGCCAAAGCCCTGTACCAGATCAACCCCGCGGTCTATCACGAAAACGTGGTGCGTTTGGGCGAAGAGGAAAAACGCAAGCTTGACCGCTTTTTGCTGACCCCGGGTGAGGGACGTATCCTGTTGTTTGACAAGGTGGTGTTTCTGCAATCGGTGTCGGTGTTTGAAGGAATACCCGGCATCGGGCTTTCTTACCTGGCCGATCTTTCGCGCGAGGTGGTGTTGAAAAAAGACCAGTCGCTGTCCATTGACGAGAAAGTGAACAACGACTTTTTGATCGTATACCGTGGAGCCGTGCAATACTACAACCGCGGAAAATACATGCAGGATTTTGTGCCCGGCCAGTTTATCGGGGAGATGGTGGCCTCGGCCGGTTTCGCCAATGCCAATCATATACTGGCCAAAGAAGACACGCTTTTGCTCAAATTCAATAAAGACCAGTTTTACGAGTTGCTGTCTGACAATGTAAAGTTAGCCGACAAGGTTTTGGAGTATATTTAAAATTGCCCTACTTTTCAGGGATTTTTTGCTAGTCGAAGAACCGCTCGGGGGTATTTTTTTAGCTCGGTGATCGTGGTAAACCTTGAATTCTTCGGCAGTTTGTGTACTTTTCAGATTGCTTACAAGGCTTCATGCTCAATTATTCCGTCCAAGTTGGCCAAGAGGAGGATTATGGGTCTGATCCCGTTGCCATTACCGGCATAGGGGCCAATCCGTTTCCGGGACTCCGTCCGTTTTCGATTGACGAGTCGCACCTCTTTTTCGGGCGCGAGGGGCAAGTCGATGAAATCCTGCTCAAGTTGTCGCAGCACCGATCCGTTACCGTGATGGGGTATTCGGGCAGCGGTAAATCCAGCTTGATGCATTGCGGCCTGGTGCCGGTGTTGTACGGGGGTTTTATGACCGAGCAGGGCCCCAACTGGTCCGTGCTGATCGTACGTCCGGGCAGCGCGCCCATTCAAAATCTAACCGATGCGGCCATCAACCTGCTGTTGGCCCAGCAGCGCATTTCCGCGGATGATGTCACCATCCACCGTGCCATTATCAACTCGGTGCTTCGCAGTGGGGCCAATGGCCTGGTCGAACTGGCCAAACACGTGCAAACGGAATACAACGAAAACGTCTTTTTCCTGGTCGATCAGTTTGAAGAGCTGTTCCGCTTCAAACAAACGGGCGCGGAGGAGGCCGCCAACGAAGCAGCCCTCTACGTAAACCTGGTCATCCAGGCGGTACATCAGCAAGACGTGCCCGTGTATGTGGCCTTGAACATGCGCTCGGATTTCATTGGTGAGTGTGCGGCCTTTGCCGGGCTGGCCCAAATGATCAACGACAGCAACTACTTGGTGCCGCAGATGACCCGCGACCAAAAGCGCATGGCGATTGAAGGGCCGGTAGCTGTGGGCGGAGGTAAGATATCGCAGCGCCTGGTGAAAAAACTGCTCAGCGACATGGGCGACAACCAAGATCAGTTACCCATTATGCAGCATGCGCTCATGCGCACGTGGGACTACTGGGTGGCCAACCGCGAGGAAGCGGAACCGATAGACATCCGCCACTACAATGCCATCGGAAAGGTGGCCCAGGCACTGTCGCTTCACGCCAACGAGGCGTATGATGAACTGACCCCTCGGGAGAAAGAAATTGCGGAAATACTGTTCAAAACCATCACGGAGAAAAATCAGGAAAACCAAGGCCTTCGCAGACCTGCCAAGATTGGCATCATAGCCGAATTGGCCAATGCACAAGAAGGCGAGGTGATCAAAGTGGTGGAAACCTTCCGAAAGCCGGGGCGCTCGTTTTTGATGCCGGGCGGCCATACGCCACTCCATGCAAATTCAGTGGTGGAGCTTTCGCACGAAAGTTTGATGCGCATATGGACGCGCCTCAGTACCTGGGTAGACGAAGAACACGAGTCGGCCCACATGTACAAGCGCATTTCGGATGCCGCGGCCATGTATCAGATCGGAAAGACCGGGCTGTGGCGCCCGCCCGATCTTCAGTTGGCCCTCAACTGGCAAAAAAAACAACGCCCCACCCGCACGTGGGCGCAGCGCTATGACGTGGCCTTTGAGCGCGCCATTGTTTTTCTGGATACCAGCCGCATTACCTACGAGGCGGAGTTAAAAAATCAGGAACTATTGCAGCGCAGGCTGTTGCGCAGGTCGCGGATTACCTCCGTCATTTTGGCGATTTTGTTGCTGGTGGCCATCGGTTTCTTCCTCTATGGCTTTACCCAACAGATCGAAGCACAGAAAAATGAGGCCCGTGCGGTTGAAAGTCAAAAGCTGGCAGAAAAAGAAGCCGAAGCGGCTAAGTTGGCCAAAGAAAAAGCCGAACAGCAAACCAAACTGGCGGAAGGCAGAAGACAAGAAATCGAAAAACAGCGTGTGGAGTTGATCAAGGCCTATGGTAATCTAACCGAGGCCTTGCGAGTAGCCAAGCAACAAACGGAGCGGGCCATGGCCAGCGAAGAAATTGCCGAGATTCAGCGTGACAGCGCCATTGCCAATAGAATTAAAGCCGACAAGGCCCTGCAATTGGCGCAAGAGCGGGCCATCGAAAACAAACAGTTGCTCATGCTGTCCATTGCCCAGCAATTGAGTGCAAAAGCCGAAGGTATACAAGATAAAGAAATGGCCGGGCTGGCCGCTATGCAAGGATACCTCTTTCACACCGGCAACGGGGGGCGCGAATACGATGCCTACATCTTCCGCGGCCTTTACTATTCGCTCACCAAACTAAACGGACTTAGCTACAATGCGGTGAAAGTGCCCGGGAACTTGCGCAACCGCATGTACGCACTGGCAGTTGCCAAAAATCGCGGTACGTTTTACACCACCGGTAATGATGGGCGCATCATTGAGGGCGATTTGGATCGCGGCACCGCCTCCAAGGTGATCGCGGCTAATCCCTTCCCCAACCGGGTATTGGCACTCAGCCCCGATGAGCGGTATCTCGTGAACGGCAGCGACTCCACATTCATGCAGATTATTGACCTGTCTGCCTCGGGGCGCGACAAAATCAAAGTGGTGGAGGGACACAAGGGTTTTGTAAATGACATCAAGTTCTTGCCGCTCAATGGCGGTTTCTTGTCCGTGTCGTCTGACCGCACGTTGCGCCTCACACAGATATCAGGGGAATCAAAAGTGCTGGCCACGTTGCCTTCGCCCATCAAAGCCATTGACATTAACCCGGCCGGTACCGAAGCCATTGGCGTATCGGCCTCGGGCGATGTGTTTCGCATCGACCTGCGCACCAACCAAGTGGTTAAGCTGTTAAGCGAAGCGCCCAACCGGGTGTTGGCCGTAGCCTATCACCCCAATCGGTCGCTGATTGCCTACGGGGTAGAAGTGCTCGATGCCAGAGGGCAAACGCAACGCGGCATCGTTAAGCTGTATGACCTGCGTCAAAGCAAGGTGGTAAAAGAACTGGAGGGGCATTTGTCTGCCATTTCTGATCTGGAGTACAGCCCCGATGGAAAACTGCTGGCCAGTGCCGGGCTTGACAACAAATTACAAATGTGGGTAGTGGATCGCGAAGAGGATTTACCCGTGCTGATGGACAACAACAATCAGAATGTTTGGGATATTGCCTTCGCCAAGGGCTCGGATTACTTGCTTGCCACGTCCAACAACGGTGAAGTACGTATTTGGCCCACTGACCCGCGCAGGCTGGCGGAGCAGATATGTCCGCGCTTGACGCGCAACATGACACCCGAAGAGTGGGATGCATACGTGGGCGACAAGAATGCAACCTACGAAACCACCTGCCGAAGTCTTCTCATCAAGGATTTCTAGTCACATGAGGATCCTTTCCATCATTTTTTTCGCCTGGATTTCCGCGGCTGCCTTACAGGCGCAAGAAACCACCGTTGACGATGTGCTGAATCGCGCCACCGAGGCATTTTCGGTCGGGCATTTTTCAACCGTCCGGCTGATGTTGTCCGATTCGCTCACCCGAAAGATGAGCAATGAGCAAAAGCAACGCACGTTTGCCATGCTGGCCCAAGTCTATCTGATATTGGACAAACCGCGCACGGCCGATTCGTGCTATCTGTTGTTGTTGCGCGCCAATCCTGAGTTTGTGCCCACCCCGGAAACCGACCCGATCGACATCGTATACCTGAGCCAAAAGTTTACCACGCGGCCGCTGTTTACCCCGCATGTTCGGTTGGGGATGCCACTGGCCTGGGCCACCAATTTGTTCTCCACCAATACCAGCTCGTTGGCAACTGACGCATCGCAGTCGGTGCGCCCGAATGTCGAGTTTGGCGCAGGCATCGAATGGAACTACAACGACCACTTCAGCATCGGTACCGAAGCCCTTTTGTCGTTTCGGTCGTACGGCAAGCGTATCACGGGCATCTCGCTGCATGACGAAGTCAATATTATCGACAAACAGAGCTGGGTCGATGTGCCGCTGTACCTGAAGTATTCGGACAGCAAGGGCAAGTGGCGCCCGTACGGGTATGCAGGCGCGGCATTGAATCTGTTGCTTTCTTCGCGGGCTACCATTGGATTCATCAATCGAAGCCCGAGTTTGGGCGTGGAAACACCCGAAGAAGGCGTGGACGTAAACACCACTGACAGTCGCTACTTGATCAACCGGTCGCTTTTGTTGGGGGCGGGGGTTAAGTACAAGTATGGCAAGGATTTCTTTTTCGCAGAAGTGCGGTACATGGCCGGGCTCAACAACCAAACAAAGCCCGATCAGGTTTACGTACGCGGAGATGAGGGCACGTTGGTGCCCGAAGCCACCAAGTACCAATATGTGTTCGGATTGTTCAGGCTCAATGCGGTTTCGATCAGCGTGGGGTACGTGCGGCCCATTTATCAGCCGCGTGTCATCAAGCGGGCGTCCACCAAACAAGTCATGCGGAAAATCAACAAAAAGAAATGAAGCGGCTGCTGATTATTTGGGCCTGTTTGGTGGCGTGTGACACGGTGGATGATTTCAATACCGAGACACGGTATTTCCTGAAATACGTGGGGGGCGAGGGGAGTCAGGAAGCGGCCGACATCGAAGTGGATGCCGATGGGAATTTTTATGTATTGGGAACATCCACGCTCGACCCTGTGCGACAGATCAGCAAAATTTATCTGGCGAAAACGGATGCCAGGGGTAACCTGATCCGGGAGCAGATTTTTTTTAATGAGTCGGGCAACAACACCCGGTACGTGGCCAAGGACTTACTGTTCACCACCGCGGGCGAGCTGGTGGTGTTGGGGGTGAAGATTAGCCCGGCTACCGCGGACGATGTGTTCGTGATGAAAGTGGATCCAAACGGGTTGTCCATGTTGGTGGAAAATAAATCTGCGCCGTTAAAGTCAACCCCTGATAAATCCAGTCCGGACAGATCTTTGTTGGTCAGTTTGGGTGGTTGATTATCGGCGCTGGAAATTATCGCGATGACTTGTTCACGACTGAGTTCGGTCGCATCGCAAAGAGGAAGGTTTTGAGAGAGCATTAGACTGACGGGCAGTAAAGTAAATAGACGCGATGATTTCATGATACCTCGAGAGTAGCAGCAAATTTATTGGCTCCACAGTTTAGGTTATGCAGGAAACAACTGGCTATTCTCGATCAAACAAAAGGAAATTTTAGACTGGGGTATGGTGAATAAATCCTGCAATGCTGATTCAGTGCGGTGAGGATCAAATTATGAATGACCTCACAGCATATAATAACAGCCGTTCAAATCCTTAGGGCTCAAGTGCTCTCAATGACTCTTGTTGGCCGTGGCGAGCCAAAGTCGACGCAAGGTAGCTTGCCGAAAAGCTGTCATTCGTTGAGGTTAGCGACGAAAAATTACGCTTGCATCGCCAACGGCCGGTTTTGGCCGATTCTGTTGAAAAAGTCCCCTGACATTCG
>JALONI010000079.1 GCA_025455015.1 Cyclobacteriaceae bacterium
TGCCGCAGGGGCGAGCCGCTGGGCTTGGACTTTGACGCTGCGGCCAAAACGCTTTACCGAGGTACCGGCTCACCTCAAGCGGTGACCCATCTGTCCAATGGAACGCAATACTTCTTTAGAGTTTTTACTCGCAAGGGCACCACCTGGTCCAGCGGTGTGGAGGTGACTGTAACACCCGTGCCCGAAGCGGCTAGCGGGGGAACGCTGTCCAATATTTGTACCACCACCACTACGGTTAATTGGAACAACCCAACCCCCATTGAAAACATCTTAGTGTTTGCCAAAGCCGGTTCCGCCATCACAGTGGGAATGCCTACGGTCGATATTTCTACCTACACGAGCGCTTCCAACGATTGGTCGTTGCCCGGGACGCCCTATGAAAATGATGCATCGGCTTTCTTGATCTACAACAGCACGAGCGGTTCGTCAGTCAGCATGATTGACTTAGCGCCCGGAACCACGTATCACTTTCTCGTCCTTAACGCAGTAGGAACCACCTACTCCACAGCCCATGTATTTAACGGGGCGACACTGACTACACCACCACCCGTGACGGGCCTTGGCAATACCCCGGGCGGCAATAGCTTGTCCGTGAGTTGGACAAACCCCACGTCTTGTATTGATGAAGTCCTGGCGATTGCGCGCAGCGGATCTGCGGTAACTGCCGTACCTACGGGTGACGGATCGGCCTACTCGGCCAACAGTGTGTTTGGTAGCGGAACAGCCGTTTCAGCCGGTCAGTTTGCGGTGTTTAAAGGCACCGGTAACAGCGTGACCATAAGCGGACTAACGAATGGCATGACATATCACGTCAGCGTGTTTACGCGCAGTGGTTCCGTTTGGTCGGCAGCCGTTTCAACCAGCGGAGTCCCGGTGGACGCTACACCGCCCGCCATCTCTGTTCTTAGTCCTACTGATGCGGAGCCAAATTTCACGATGTTCGGTACTCAGGCCGTGGTAACTTTCAACGAGGCTGTTCAGAAAATCTCCGGTGCTGCCTCAAATGATAACCAGCGTGTGCGCATCTTCGAAGATGGCTCGTTGGTATCGACCCTCGACCGCGATAACGCAGCTTTAAGTATTGCGGCAAATCAGCTGACAATTGTACTACCTACATTGCAGGCCAACAGTGACTATGAGATCATCATCGGAGACGAGGTCATTGAGGATTTGGGGGGCAACGACTTTGCCGGAATTGCCTCGGGCGATTGGGAGTTCAATACATCGGGTGTCACGATTACTGCCGCGGCTACCCTCAACGTGTGTGCAGGCGCTGCCGGCCGAGGCCTGGGGGATATCACGATCCAGGAGACACACCCGGCCGACTTCAACGGTGCGGGAACATTCACCCTGTCATTCAACCCGAACTCCGGGTTTGTCTTTCAATCCGGTACCGGCACGGTGACGGCAGAGCCGGTGGCCGGCCAGGATGTCTCCATCTCAGGTGTAAACATCTCTTTTACTTCCGTCACATTCACCATCAATTTAGATGGCACCAATGATGAGTTGGATCGTATCCGGATCAGCGGTTTGCGCATCAGTTCAGACGGCTCCACTCCCAGCACCAACATCAGGCGTTCAGGCGGCACGGCCGTAGTGGGTGGCAACGCTACTGCGGATAATTTCAATCACGCCACCATCAATGCCGGAGCGGCCGTGGCGGCCCCCAGCGGAACGTCAACTACTGCCTTCACCCTGTGCCAGGGGGCAAGTATTGCAGGCAGCCAGGCAACCTTCACCACAAATAATACTTCGCTGCGCTGGTACAGCGATGCCGCGGCCACCAGTTTCTTAATCCAAACACAAAACCCTACGGCCACCCAACTTGGATTGTCGTCCGCCACCGCGGGCACATTTACCGTCTATGCCACCCAAACAACCACGTGCGAGAGTGCGCCTACAGCAGTGAGTTTTGTTGTGAATCCAAGACCCGTTGCCAACGGAGGTGGTGCATTACCAGCATCTTGTCCCGGCAATACGGTTACGCTTGGAGGCTCCCCTATCTTGACAACCACTACCGTGGGGCCTTACACTTTCGTTTGGACAGGGCCGGGCAACCCAAATGACGTAGCAAACCCGATCCACACCTTGCCCGATCCAGGTGCAACAGATCAGACTTATACCTACTTTTTGACGGTTACGGATGGTAATGGGTGTGTGTCAAGTTCAGTGAGTCAAAACGTACTTGTACGGAATTTGGCGGAGCCAGTGTCGTTCACGTCTCCTACGCAGTTTAACTTTGCTGATACCGATGACCCCGTGACGTTGACGGGGACACCAACAGGTGGCGTGTTTAGCGGAGTTGGTGTAGTAGTTCAGGGGGGCAGTCCGGCTACGTATAAATTCAGTCCCTCTGTAGCGACCATAAACGGCTCCCCTCATCAAGTCACCTATTCCGCAACACTCAGTAATTCCTGTTCAAAGTCAGTCATTGGATCATTCACGGTAACTTCTGGTAGCGGTGTCATTCCGCAACTGCCGTTAAACGGAAACTATTGTGGAAATCAACCCGACTCTGACGTATTAGAACTGAGTACTACATACTCAACTATTCTCTCAAACGCTGGTTTTGAATTGGTCAGGTTCGAGTGCGATGCTCCAGTATTGGTTGGCGCCCCGCCAAACCAACGCTTTAGTCCATCAGCCGCTGCTGCATTAATCTCAAACCCGACTTTTTTCAGAGTTTTCGCATTTATACGCCAAATAGCTAATCCCGCCAATGAATTTCGATGGGTAAGTTATCAGGTGAGAGTCAATCCTGTACCAAATGTCTTTATCACGGGTCTAACGTCAGGTGTTGCCGCTAATCCACGAGACTTTTGCAATGCATCACAACAAATAGAAATTAGTGGCAATTTTGAAGGAGGCACGTTCGACTTAGCCTCAGACGCTGGCTTTACTCAATTAATAGCTGGCTTGAGTGATTTGGTTCCCACAGCAGTACCTGGCAAGAAAAATTTTAATCCAGCCATTGCTTACGCGGATGCAGCAGGTACTGGCATAAAGACCATGTATGTACGGTATAGTTTTAACCCGGGAACAATTGGAAGCACTAATCAACCTTGCACGGGTGTAATTGACCCCGGTATACAAATTCGCGTTAATCCCCTTCCAGCAATAACTTACTCATCAGCACCGCCAAACGGTTCGGTGTTTTGCAACAATGACTCTCCCGTTAGTCTGCAAACATCGGTTACGACTAACGTGGTATACAGTGGACAGGGCGTATCCGACCAAGGAGGCGGAGTGGGGATATTTACACCGCTTGCTGCCTTTACCCTAAGGGAGCAAGAACTGAATACGATTCCCTTGACTACTCCTCAATCATTTTCCGTATCCGCCACAGTAACCAATAATCTTGGATGTCGTCAAACAGCAACGCGAACTGTCGAAGTGCGCCCTATTCCCCCTGCCACGTTCTCCTTTGGCGGAGTGAGTAATTTCTGTTATCAAGACGGTGGAGTAAAGCCAACATTTACCGGTGGTCAGGCAAACGGAAGATATCTCCTAACTTTTCAAGGTCTCCCACTTTCTGCAAACATCGCTGTCCCTTCACCAAACTACTTATTTGATTATGATCAGCTATTCGATCATGCGGTAAATAATGGAGCAAACCCATTGAGTACAATAAGCATAAGTGTCATTTACACCGCGAATGACCCCGTGAGGATTAGCTGTTTGAACACGCAAACCCAACTCTTCAGAATCTCACCAAATTTACCAGTTACTATTGCAGGTATTGAAGATCAGAGTGACAAATTATATTGCTCTAACGAAGGACCATTTTTACTGACTCTCAGCCCGCCTTTGGGCAGTCTATCGATCGACTCCGGCCCCAGTGAGACGTTATCAAATAATGGACGAAACTTTCAATTTGATCGTCCCGATGGTGGAACGTTTATTCTCACGTATTCGGTAGTAACGGGTGTCGGCTGTAATAATTCACAAACAAAAACGGTAAGGTTGTTGCCCAGTCCAACCGCTCAATTCACCATCCCCCCGAAGTGTGATGGCGACCTAATCAATTTTAACTCCCAAAATAATACTAATGGCGTGGTCTTTCAGTGGGATTTTGGTGACAACACGCCCTTTGCAAGCACCCCTAGTACCACCCATCAATACGCAAGCCCCGGCAACTATTTTGTTAGATTGAGGATTGATGCAAGCGAAGTAAGCGGTATAACCTGTACAGACAGTACGTCACAATATCTAACCGTGGGCCTGCTACCGCAAGGCAATTTCAGAGTTCTTGATGTCTGCGAAGGTAATTCCACTAGATTTCAATCACAGTCGCCAAATATTGCTTTAGCGACCCTGGGTTGGGATTTTGGCGATGGAGACATACTTCCGCTCTTACCGACCAGCTCAGCAGCCGCAAGTATACCTGCAGGCACACACGGTGGCCGAACTACCGGTACCTATGGAAATCCCATTCATGTTTACGCCAATAGCGGTACTTACAATGTTATTATGGACGGGAAAACGGCACCGGTTCAAGGCGAGTGTCAAACAAATGTCCCAAGAGCTATTGATATCTTACAGGTCGTGAATCCTTCTCCGTCAAACCCTTATTTTATGGCAGAAATAGATGGTGGTAGAGGATTTTGGCGAGCAGAGGACGAAGCGGGCAATGCTACCTGGGAATTTGGCATCCCAGATAAAAGTACGATAAGACCGGATCCCATCACCGAGAGTTCATGGACTACAAATATAACAGGAAGCTATCTTGCGAATGATGTTTCGTACGTAAACAGTCCGTGTTTTACACTAAGTGCGTTTACTAAACCTACTTTTTCTCTAAAGTATTGGGTCAACACAGAAAGAAAAGATGGAGCAGTCCTTCAGTATTCGATCAACGGAGGTGGAAGTTGGGCTCGACTTGGAACCCTTGTTTCTGGCAAAGAGTGGTACAATGCCCAATCGATAGCTGCGAGCCCGGGTGGTCAAAGCTTATTTGGATGGGCTGGGTCTGAGCAAGATCAATGGAAGGAAGGAAAACACAGCTTAAATGGTATCCCAAGCATTCTTTCCCCCACCACTACTGTGCGTTTTAGATTAGCCTTTGCCAGTGAAGGCTCTGAGGAACTTGATGGCTTCGCATTTACCAATGTCCGAATTGAGGAGCGTAACAGAATTTCGCTTGTTGAAAATTTTACAAATACAACTTCACCTAATTACGGCCCCAACAATACAGGCTTTTTAGAATTGTCGTCAAGTGAAGCCATCCGCATTCAGTATCACGCGGCATTTCCTGGACTGGATGCATTCAACGCACTCAATCCGATGGATAATAATGCTAGGTCTGCTTTTTACGGTATTACCTCTGCACTTCAAAACCAATCGCTAATACCGCGTGGATACATCGATGGGTTTTCGCAAGGCAATTTTTCAGCAAATTGGGATAATGAATATTTAGAATTGCAGTCACTAGTTTCTTCTCCAGTGACCATAACTTTGACCGATAATACCACAAACGAAAATGCACTGGGTGGACAAGTCAAAGTTTCCGCAAAAGTTAGGGCGTTAGAAAGTATTAGCGCAACCCCGCTGCGTTCATACAGATTATTCATTGTTGTCGTTGAAAAACAAGTGGGCTCCAACGGATTTGTAATGCGAAAGATGTTGCCGAACGCGGCCGGTGTGCCCATTCCCAACAAGAGCGCAGCCTTCGTGCTGGACGAAAATGATGAATTTGAATTTGTCACCGACTTGACCTCGATATCAGGTTTTGTTGATGCCAGCCAACTGGCTTTTGTGGCCTTTGTGCAAGACATCAATTCGAAAGACGTACTGCAAAGCGCTGCCTTGGACTTTGCGCAAACGTTGGTGAGTGTGACCGGTCGGGAAGAAATCGGCCCTTCCATCTCCCTCTACCCCAACCCGGCCGACCGGGAGCTGACGATTGAACTGCCCAGCGCGGTGTCGAAAACCACGGGTGTGCAATTGGTCGATCAACTGGGCCGGGTGGCGTTTAGTGGCAGCTTTGCCCCCGGTGAAGGGAAAAAGACGATTGATACAAGCCCCGCGGCCGGTGGCCTCTACTTTGTGCAAATCGGCAGCGGAAAAGAGGCGGTGAGGAAGAAGGTGTTGGTGGTGCACAGCGAATAACGGACACCAGCCACAGCCAATTATGGAAAAAGCAAGAGCCATCCACACGGGTGGCTTTTTCTTTACAACCGTATTTCCGTTTCTCGCCCCCTTTCCCTATTTTGTTTCGCATTTTGTAACCTCGCCACAATGGAAATATTCCTTCAGGCCGATACCTGGCTGGCCTTGCTCACCCTCTGCTTCCTGGAAGTGGTGCTCGGCATCGACAATGTGATCTTTATCTCCATTGTATCCAATAAGCTGCCCGATGAGCAGCGCAAGAAAGCGCGCAACCTCGGCCTGGGGCTCGCCATGTTTGTGCGCATCGTGCTGCTGCTCGGCATCACGTGGATCATCGGCTTTGTGGAACCACTCTTCACCATCCCCGCCAACTTCCTCATCGGCCATGACATGGCCGTCAGCGGCAAAGACCTCATCCTGCTCTTTGGCGGTCTGTTTCTAATCGCCAAAAGTACCATGGAAATCAACCACGAGATGGAGGGCGATGAAGAAGATGAAGAGCAACAAAAAAAGGGCATCATCCCCACGTTTGCCAGCACCATCTTCCAGATCATCCTGTTGGATATCATATTCTCTTTTGACTCCATTTTGACGGCTGTGGGCATCGTGCCCCCGGAGCAAGTAATCATCATGATCATTGCCGTGGTGGTCTCCATTATCGTGATGATGTTTTTCTCCGGGGCGATCTCCGACTTTATCAAAAGACACCCGAGCATGGAAGTATTGGCGCTGGGCTTTTTGATTTTGATTGGTTTTACACTCGTGCTGGAAGGCATGCACCAGGAAATCCCGAAAGGGTACATCTACTTTGCCGTAGCGTTCTCGCTGCTGATCGAGTTTACGAACATCCGCGTGCGCAAAAAACGAAAAAAGAACCCCGTCAAGCTGAACAAACCCTATGACGACCAGGAGCTGAAAGAGGCCGTGGAGGAGTTGAATAAGTAGGCAGTAGGCAATAGGCAATAGGCAATAGGCAGTAGGCAGTAGGCAGTAGGCAATAGGCAATAAGAAATAAGAAGTAGCAACCCGCAATCCAACCGTGACCGACTTACGCTACCCTATTGGAAAATTCGCACCCCCCGAAACCTATACACCCGGGGAACTGGACGGTTTTTTCAACCGAATCAAACGGTTACCCGCGCAGTTGGAGAAAGCGTTGAGTACCCTCACCGAAGAGCAGATAGACACGCCTTACCGCGAGGACGGCTGGACCGTGCGGCAAGTTGTTCACCACCTGGCCGACAGCCACATGAATGCCTACATCCGTTTCAAATGGGCATTGACGGAGGAAACGCCTACCATCAAAGCCTATGACGAAAAAAAGTGGGCCGAAACACCGGAAACACAAGCCTTGACACAACTGTCGGTGGCGCTGCTCAAGGCTTTGCACGATAAGTGGGTGACGTTGATGCGCGGGATGAGCGCTGCCGACTGGGACAAACAGTTTGTTCACAACCAAACCCACAAGACCGTTCGGCTGGCGCAAGTGGCCGGCACCTACGCTTGGCACGGGGAGCATCACCTGGCGCACATCACCGCGCTCAAAGCCCGTATGGACTGGAAATGAATCTGCCGCTGTACCCACACGCCACCCACTACGCACCCCCGGCTCTTCTTTTCAACGGACACCTGGAAACGATCTACCCCGCCTTGCTGCGGAAGGTAGCTGCACCCGCCTACGCGCGCGAACGCATCGCTACCGCGGATGACGACTTTCTCGATCTGGACTGGATCAAAAATGGACAGGCGCAGCTAGTGGTGATCAGCCATGGACTGGAGGGCGACAGCCACCGCCCTTATGTGCGCGGCATGGCCTCGGTGTTTGCGCGCCACGGCTTTGACGTGCTGGCCTGGAACTACCGGGGCTGCAGCGGGGAGCTAAACCGGCAACTGCGCTTTTACCACAGTGGCGCCATTGATGACTTAGCGCGGGTCGTTGACCACGCACGCGCGCACGGCTACTCGAAAATCTGTTTGGTGGGTTTTAGCCTTGGGGGCAACCTCACGCTCAAATACCTGGGCGAAACGCCACACGCCCCCGTGCACCGGGCCGTGGCGTTTTCGGTGCCTCTGCATCTGCATTCAAGCAGCTTGCAAATCGGCCAGCGCGCCAACTGGCTGTACGAGCAGCGCTTTTTGCGAAACTTGAAGAAAAAGGTGCGGGCCAAAGCCACCACGCACCCGCAGTTGGATACGCGACCGCTGAAGAGCATCAACACGCTGCTTGAATTTGATGACGTGTACACGGCACCACTACACGGATTCGCCCACGCCATCGACTATTACGAGCGGTGTTCCTCGTTGTACGTATTGAAAAATATCCAAACCCCTACCTTGATCGTCAACGCCTGGAACGATCCCTTTCTCAGTCGCCAGTGTTACCCCTCGCAGGCGGATGTAGGCGGGCATATCCTGTTTGAGGTCCCCGCACGGGGTGGCCACGTGGGCTTTGCCCGGTTTGCAGGCGATGGTATCTATTGGTCAGAGGCACGGGCGCTGGCTTTCTGCCGTGAGGCACATCCTGGCTAGCCGAACCGCTCGCAAAAGAAAACTGAACACTCCAAGTGGTTCTCACAATTGGCGTCTTCGTGGCGGGCAGACCACGGGTTTCGCTTCCCAAAAAGTATGGCGTACCTTCGCGAACGCATGCCACACCGTAACCTCGACCGCTACAACCGCCACTATCTGTTGCCCGGGTTTGGCCAAGCCGGGCAGGAAAAACTCCACAAAAGCCACGTAGCTGTGGTGGGGGCCGGTGGACTCGGCTGTCCGGTGTTGCAATATCTGGTGGCCGCAGGCGTAGGCAGAATCACGCTCATCGATGGCGACATGGTTGACGAGACAAACCTGCAACGGCAAGTGTTGTTTGGCGAGGCCGATGTGGGCCGGCCAAAAGCACCGGTGGCAGCCCATCGGCTCAGGGCGCTGAACGGACGGGTGGAAATCATTCCCGTGAGTGAGCGTGTGACGGCCGCCAATGCGTTGGAATGGCTCGCCCCCGCTGACGTGATCGTGGATTGCACGGACAACTTCCCCACGCGCTACCTGCTGTGCGATGCCTCCCTCCTGCTCCGCAAGCCTTTGGTTTTTGGTTCGGTCTTTCGTTTCGAAGGCCAGGTGTCGGTATTTAACTATCGTGGGTCGCCTTGCTACCGCGATCTTCATCCGCAGCCGCCCGCGCCCGGCAGCGTACCTGACTGTGCCGAAGGTGGCGTGCTGGGCTCAGTTTGCGGTGTGGTGGGCAGCATGATGGCCAATGAAACCCTCAACGTGATTGCCGGGTTCGGCCAACCGCTGGCAGGCAAGTTAATGTTGTTCGACTCACGGCAGGGCGATACGTACACAGTAGCGATACCCGCGCGCGGAGCGGCCAAGGGCGTGACCCGGCTTATCGACTATGATCAGTTCTGCGGTGTGCCATCTGCTGCGGACATCAAAGAACTGTCGGTGGCAGCATGGCAAGGCTGGCAAGCCAATAAAACGGCTTTCACCTTGGTGGATGTACGCGAACCTGATGAATACCGGCTCGCCAATCTCGGGGGCCTTTCGATACCGCTGTCAACATTGGAACACCACGTGGACAAGATACCGGTTCATCACCCGGTGGTGATGCTCTGCCAGTCGGGCGCGCGCAGCCGCCAAGCCATTGCGTGGCTGCAAGCCAACCACTCATTCAAAAACTTATACAACGTGACCGGAGGCCTGCGGGCGTGGATGAGTCATACGTCTTGACCTACCAGTCGATGGGCCTTAAGCCGTGCTCAGCCAGGTAGGCATTGGTCTGGCTGAAGTGGCGGTTGCCAAAGAACCCTCTGTCGGCCGAAAAAGGCGAGGGATGGGCCGAAGACAACACCAGGTGTTTGTGCGGATCAATCAGTGCGCCCTTCTTTTGGGCATAGGCGCCCCACAGCAAAAAAACGCAGTGTTCCTTTTCGCGGTTTACGCGATCCACCACCGCATCCGTAAAGGCCTCCCATCCTTTGTTTTGATGCGACCCGGGGGAAGACGCGCGGACGGTAAGCGTGGCGTTGAGCAATAGAACGCCCTGCCGGGCCCAGCGCTCCAAATCCCCATGCGTGGGCAGCTCTTTGCCGACATCGCGTTTGATTTCTTTGAAGATGTTCAGCAACGAGGGCGGCATTTTCACGCCCTTGCGCACCGAAAAACACAACCCGTTGGCCTGTCCTTCGCCATGGTAAGGATCCTGCCCCAAAATGACCACGCGGGTGTTGGCAAAGGTGCAGGCGTCAAAAGCCCGGAAAATCTCGGGGCCGGGCGGGTACACGACCTGCTGCTGATACTCTTCTTTCACAAAAGCGATAAGTTGTTGAAAATAAGGGGCTTCGAATTCAGCCTGCAAGCGCCTTTTCCACGATTCTTCGATTTTTACCATGCCATGTTATCAATAGTTAAACGATTTGGGCGCCACGACTGAAAAATAGAAAAAATTGATATTTTTGACGCGCATGATAGCCCAAGTAACGCAAGGTATAAAGGTAACAGTGGAGACAGAGTATCAGCCTTCCTACTCAAGTCCCAGCCAATATCACTATGTGTTTACCTACCGGATCACCATTGAAAACCAGAGCGAGTTCACCATTCAGTTGATGCGCAGGCACTGGCATATTTTTGATGCGGGGTTTGCCGCCCGCGAGGTGGAGGGCGAAGGTGTGGTGGGCCAGCAACCCGTCATAGAACCCGGGCAGTCGCATCAATACGTTTCAGGCTGCAACCTCAAGTCGGGCATTGGCAAAATGGTGGGTACCTACTTGATGGAACGCGTGGTGGATGGGGCCCAGTTCCGGGTCGATATTCCCGCGTTCAGCATGGTGGCACCACTTCGCTTGAATTAGGCTGACGCCCACCGACTTTTCCGTCCATTGGTGTGTCGGCTCGTTTATCTTTTGCGGTTTAGTTAGTACATTTCTACTTTCCCGCCCCGCTTGTCGCACAGGTTTTTCCAACTGAAAGAATTTATCCTCCATTGGTTATGGCAGGTAGACGCGCATTCCATCCACTCGCCTTTCTTCTTTGATTTCTACACGCACGTCATTCGTCCTAAAAATACGTTTGCCGCATTCGAAGATATTGAGCAACTCCGGCAAGACCTGCTGGCCAACACCTCCACGGTGCCGCTGGCGGATTTAGGAGCACCTTCACCCCTCTTCAATAGCGCGACCCGCTCCATCCAGGCCATAGCCAAAACCAGTTTAGTACCCACGCCTTGGGCGCATCTCTTTTTCCGCATTGCGGCCCACCTGCGGGCGAAGCGGATCGTGGAGTTGGGCACGTCCATGGGCATCACCACCCTGTACCTGAGCCGCATCAAAGACGCGGCCGTGTTCACGTTTGAGGGGAATCGATCCATGGCCTCCATCGCCCAAACCCACTTCGAGGCACTGGGCGCGCGCCACGTGACGTTGGTGGAAGGATTGATTGACAAGACATTGCCCGATTTTCTGCAAAATCCCGCCAAAATTGACTTGGCCATCATCGATGCCAACCACCGGCTGGACCCTACCTTGCGGTACTTTGAGTGGCTGAGCAAACGCATGAGCGACCAAGGGGTGATTATTCTGGATGACATCCACCACTCGCCCGAAATGACCCAGGCATGGAACACGCTCAAACAGCACACACTGGTCTATGCCACGATGGATTTGTTTCGCTGCGGCCTGCTGTTCTTCAATCCCGACCTTCACCGCGAGCACTACACATGTTCGCTATGAACGGCCAAAATCCTACCTTTGCCAAAATAGACTTATGAGTACCCCGGTGGAACCCAAAAAATCGAGCAAGTCACCCGTGATCATCGCCCTCCTTGGCGCCATCGTCATTGCCCAGAGCGCCTGGATTTACTTCGACTATAAAAAGGACGTGGTGGTGCAGGAGCAAAAGATTGAAGTGGAGGAAGAATTGGCCACCACCATGCAAAAACTCAACGACATCAGTAAAGAGCTGGACCAGAAAATCATCGAAATCGAAAAGCTGGGTGGCGACATCAGCGAGTTGCAAAAAGCCAAAGCCGAAATCGAAAAAGAAATGCGCAGAAGCACGCAGCGCAGCTCCAAAGCCATCAACGAACTAAAAGCCAAGGTGGAGGGCTATGAAGAATTGCTCAAGATCAAAGATGAAGAAATCGACCAACTCAAAGCGGTAAATAAAGAGCTCTTCACCGAAAACCGAACGCTCAAAACCACGCAGAACAAATTGAGTGACTCCATCAACCGGTTGTCCAAAAACAAGGAAGAGCTGGCGACCAAGGTGGCGATTGCTTCACAACTCAAGGCCGAGAACTTCGTGCTGCGGGCCGTAAACAACAAGGGCAAAGAGCGTGACTCGCCCTTTAAAAACCGACAAATCGAAAAGCTGAAAATTGAGTTTACGTTGGCCGAAAACAAAGTGGCACCCATTGAAGGCAAGAACATACTGATCCGCATTGTGGACGAAAACGGCCAAGTGTTGTTTGATGTGGCCCGGGGGTCGGGCACCTTTATGTTCAATGGCAAGGAGGAGTTTTACACGGCCAGTCAGGAAATCCTATTTGACAACACCAGGCAAAAGATCACGTTCTTTTACGAAAAAGGGTCGGACTATGTGCCGGGCAGCTACACGCTGGAAGCGTATGCCGATGATTACCTCATGGGCTCCGCCACCTTTGAGGTGAAATAGGCTTTGTAATTTGGTAACCACTCACATCCTGAATTGACTCCGCCTGTGCCATACGATGTTATTATTGTCGGAGGTGGTATCGTGGGCTTGGCCACGGCCCTCCAACTCCAGCAACAACACCCCGCCAAGAAAATAATCGTTATTGAAAAGGAAGATGGCCTGGCGCAGCATCAAACCGCCAACAACAGTGGCGTAATCCACTCGGGCATCTACTATAAACCCGGCTCGCTCAAGGCCACCAACTGCCTGCGCGGTTATCGCCTGCTCATTGATTTCTGTCAACAGCACGAGATTCCCTTTGAGCGCTGTGGCAAAATTATTGTGGCCACCGAAGAACACGAGTTACCCTTGCTGGAAAACCTGTTGGTGCGCGGGCAACAAAACGGGCTGGCCCACCTCAAAAAGCTCACGCGCGAGGAATTGAAAGAACACGAGCCGCATGTTCAGGGGCGGGCCGGCATTTTTGTGCCGCAGACCGGCATTGTGGACTACAAACGCGTGGCCGAAAAGTACGGTCAGATTCTGCAGGAGAAGGGCGGGGCAATCCAGTTGGGCGAGCGCGTAATTGACATACAAAAAACCGCTGGCGGGCGCGTGGTGGTTACCCAAAAGCAATCGTATACCGGCAAGCTCGTAATCAATTGCGCGGGGCTCTATTCCGATAAAATCGCAGCGCTGACAACCTCTCCGCTGCACCTGCGCATCATTCCTTTTCGGGGGGAATACTACAAGTTGCGCCCCGAGAAGGAGTACCTGGTGAAGAACCTGATCTATCCGGTACCCGATCCCAACTTTCCGTTTTTAGGTGTTCACTTTACGCGCATGGCCAAAGGCGGTGTGGAGGCGGGCCCCAATGCGGTGTTGGCGTTCAAGCGCGAAGGCTATCGGAAATCGCAGATAAGCCTGACCGAACTGGGCGAGACATTGGCTTGGCCGGGTTTTCAAAAAGTGGCCGCCAAGTACTGGCGCACCGGGTTGGGCGAAATGTACCGCTCGTTTTCTAAGGCTGCCTTTACCAAAGCTCTCCAAAAACTCATCCCCGAGATACAAGAACAGGACCTGGTGGACGGAGGCGCGGGCGTGCGCGCGCAGGCGTGTGATCGCACGGGCGGGCTGGTCGATGACTTTTTGATTTTGGAGAACGAGGGCGTTATCAACGTGTGCAACGCCCCCTCGCCCGCGGCCACTTCCTCGCTGGCCATTGGCGAAACCGTGGCGGCTTTAGCCGCCAAGCGTTTGTAGCATCGGATGAGACCCTTCGAAATGAAACGGCACCCACTCGCGTTCGTGCCCAGGCATTGCCGAAGCCGCGCGGTAAACCCGCACCCTGGCGGCCGAAGGATTTACTCCTTGGCTTCTTTCTCTCCTTCTTCCTTCTTTTTCCGCTCTTCTTTGGCCCTGATTTTATCGCCTTCCTTCAGGCGCTTAGAAACCACCAGAAAAGGGCCTGTTACTACCTCTACGCTGTCACTCAAGCCCGACACAATCTCGATGTTGTCATAGTCGCTGATGCCGGTTTTCACTTCCAACATCTTGGCCTTGCCGTTATCATTTACAAACACCACGATTTTGTCTTCCTTCTTTTCCGGTTTTTTGCTCGCATCGGTTACCTGCGGGCGATCTTCATCGTCATTGCGCACAACCACTTTCTTGTCATCGCCACGGGTAGTCACGGCCGCCAACGGCACAGCCGTCACGTTGTCTTTGCGCGAGGTCACAATGTCCACGCTGGCGGTCATGCCGGGCCGGAAGGGGTATTTGTTACCTTGTTTGATCAGGTCTTCATATGATTCCTGTAAAATCAGGATGCGCACCTCAAATTCGGTGATGGCATCTGCGGAGGTTTTATCGCGCGCGGTGTTGGCAATGTTGGTGACGATACCCTTGAACTGCTTCCCGTTGTTGGCGTAGGCGTCAACATCAATGAGGGCCGAGTCATTCAAATGCACGCGCACAATGTCGTTTTCGTTCACGTTCACGCGTACCTCCATCCTATTGAGGTTAGCAATGCGCAGCATTTCGGTACCCGCCATTTGGGCAGTACCCACCACGCGCTCGCCTTTCTTCACGCTCAGTTTGGATACGATGCCGCGCATGGGAGCCACCACGGTCGTTCTGCGCACGTTCTCGCGCGACTCGCGCACGCTTGCTTCGGTGCTGTTAACAATGTAGCGGGCGGCCTGTAGCGACTGCTCGGCCGACTTCAAATCGTTTTGCGCCACTTTATAGTTTTGTTGAGCCAATTGCCACTCGGCTTCCGAAATCACTTTCTCATTCCACAGCCGTTCTTGCCGATCGTATTCCTGCTTGCCACGCACAAAAGTGGCTTCGGCCCGGGCCAAGGCAGCCCTGGCCGACTCATAATTCGCCTTTTGTTGTTGCAGGCCTGCCTCGGCCCGTTCCAGCTGACTTACCTGTACGTCCGGTCTGATTTTGACGAGCAATTGCCCCAGTTTCACTGAATCGCCATCTTCCACAAACAGGTCTACAATCTCCCCCGACACTTCCGGTGCGATCTTTACTTCCACCACGGGCTGAACGGTGCCCGAAGCCGATACTTTTTCGGTGATGGA
>JALONI010000139.1 GCA_025455015.1 Cyclobacteriaceae bacterium
CTGGCGTATCCTCGTTTAAACTCGTTTTCAAACTGCTTAAACAAGGGGTTCATCTCCACCGTAAAGCCATTGTCGTCAATGGTGAGGCCCAAATCGCTGTTGACAAAGGCGGTGGTCACGTCCGTCAGGTCCTTTTCAATCGTAGCATTTTCATACGCCTTGTTGCGCAGCGGAGAAGACGACCGGTAGCCGCGGCCCAGGGCCAACAACACGCGCGCATCGCGGTATGAGGAAATCATGAGCCGCTCCAACTCGGCCAACGACATTGCCCTGCCCGCCACCGTGTGCACACTGTCGTAAAACCCCGGCACCTGAACAACCGAGGCCGACCGATAGGGATTGTACAGCAAGGCGCTGTCCTCGATCACCGACTTGATCACCAAGGCATTGTAGGCATTGATGTAAAACGCCAGGCTGCGCCCGCGCGCGCTGTCGAGTTGATGGAGGTAGCGATAGAAAATAGCGCTGTCTTCCTGAAAGCCGTGATAATTGACAAGCCCTTCGGGCGACACCCATTTGGCATACAGGTAATTGAGGGTGTCCGTGGGGGGATCGTCATGGCGTTGCGCAGACACCGAGACCGTGACCCAGATGGTTAGGAGGCAAAGAGAAAGGGGCTTCAAAAATTCAAAATTCAAAGTTCAAGGTTCAGGGTTCAAAGTTCAAGGTTATTCAAGATTCGAAATTCAACATTCAAGATTTGACCCTACCCAATTTTGAATGTTGAATTTCAAATTCTACATTCATTCTGCCTGGTACGCAATGC
Organism: Cyclobacteriaceae bacterium; assembly: GCA_025455015.1. Classification (GTDB taxonomy): domain Bacteria; phylum Bacteroidota; class Bacteroidia; order Cytophagales; family Cyclobacteriaceae; genus ELB16-189. Next base: position 767 of record JALONI010000139.1, read on the forward strand.
GGTACACCACCCCGGCCTGGTCATCGCTTACGAGCAGCGCGCCATCGGGTGCCACCAGCACGTCCACCGGGCGACCCCATACTTTTTGCGAGGCATCGTCCATCCATCCGGTAGCAAAAGGTTTGTAGTCAAGGGCCTTGCCGGCATCGTCCAGCGTAACCAGACTCAGCCGATAGCCGCTCTTTTTGCTGCGGTTCCAGGAGCCGTGCTCTGCCAATATAATTTGATTTCTATACTCGGCCGGAAACATGCTGCCGGTGTAAAACTTCAAGCCCAGCGGAGCCACGTGGGCGCCCAGGTTTTGGACGGGCACAGTAAAATCGCCACACGGCCTTTTGTCGCCAAACTCGGGGTCTTTGATGGTGCCGCCATGGCAATAAGGATAGCCAAAGTGCATGCCGGCCGCGGGCGCAGTGTTAAGTTCGCACGGGGGTATGTCATCGCCCAGCATGTCGCGGCCGTTATCAGTAAACCAAATCTGGTTGGTTTGTGGATGCCACGTAAAGCCCACGGTGTTGCGCACCCCGTGTGCAAATACTTCCATGCCTGTGCCATCGGCATTGAGGCGGGTGATGCTCGCATATTGCTTATCTTCCGATTCGCAGATGTTGCAGGGGGCTCCCACGGGCACATACAACTTTCCATCCGGCCCAAAGGCAATGTATTTCCAGCCATGGTGCGCTTCGGTGGGGTACTTGTCATACACCGTTTCCAATGCCCCCGGGCTGTCGAGCTTATTTTCCACGTCTGTAATCTTCGAAATCTTGCTCACCTCAGCGATGTACAGATCGCCATCACGAAAAGCTACTCCGTTGGGCATGTTGAGGCCGCTGGCCAGCACCCAGGTCTTGTCAGCCTGATGGTCGCCATCCGTATCTTTCACCGCGTACACTTTGTCTTCGTCTTTATTGCCCACAAACAGCGTACCGCTGGGCGAGAGCGCCAACGAGCGCGCGTTGGGCACTTCGGCAAACACCGAAATGGAAAACCCTTTTGGCAACTGGAGGGTGCTCAAAGGAAGGCTTTCCGATGAGCCGGCCGCCTGGCTTGCGGTTTCTTTTTTCGAGCATGACCACGCCACCAACAACACAAGAACCATCGATAAAAGAGACATCTTATTCATATGCAATCTCATTAATTGTGCGACAAAAATAGGCCTCTCAACGGGTAAACCAATTTCTGGCGAGCATTTCCAATGGATGCGCTGACCCTTACCTCCTCCATGCCACGTGTTTTTGAAGGGTAAGGGCGGATCGCGACAAGTTGAAAAACACCGATTTCGGTTCCCGCAACGAGCCCAAGAGCCCCGCCCGGCAGGAAAAGGACGCCCAATTGCCCGCCAACCGTTATTTTTGTGCCGTGTTATCCATTTCCAACATCTCTTATTATATAGGCGGCCGTGCGTTGTACGAGAATGCCTCCATGTTCGTTAAGCCAAACGACAAAATCGGGCTGATTGGGCTCAACGGCCGCGGAAAGTCTACGTTGCTGCGCATCATCCACAATGAAATCCGCATCGATGCGGGCTCCATCTCCAAGGCCAAAGACTGCACCATCGGCTTTCTCAACCAGGATCTCCTCTCCTACCAGTCAGACGATGCCATCCTCACCGTGGCGATGGGTGCCTTCAAAGATGCCGTAGACACGCAGCGCGAGTTGGACAAGACCATTCATAAGCTGGAGACTGACTACTCGGAAGCACTGGTGGATCGCCTGACCAAGTTGCAGGAAAAATTTGAACAACTGGACGGCTACACCATGCAGGCCAAGGCCGAAGAAGTGCTCGAGGGCATCGGCTTTTCCACCACCGACTTGCACCGGCCTTTGCGCGAGTTCTCGGGCGGTTGGCGCATGCGCGTGATGCTGGCCAAGCTGCTGCTGGAAAAACCTTCGCTGTTGATGTTGGACGAACCCACCAACCACCTGGACCTCCCCTCCATCGAATGGGTGGAGAACTACCTGCGAAACTACGAAGGGGCCGTGATCATCGTCTCGCACGACCGCACCTTTCTGGACAACGTGATCAATAAAACGGTGGAGGTGACGCAGCAACAGTTGGTCACCTACGAGGGCAACTACAGCTTCTACCTGGAAGAGAAGGAACTGCGCGAATCCATTCAGCAAAACGCCTTTGAAAACCAGCAAGCCAAAATACGGCAGACCGAGCGGTTTATTGAGCGCTTTCGCGCGAAAGCGACTAAAGCCCGGCAGGTGCAGTCGCGGGTAAAAGCACTGGAGCGGATGGACCTGGTGGAAGAAGTGGTGGACGACACCGCGGCCATTAATTTCAATTTCAAATTCCAGCAACCCTCGGGTCGCTTTGTGGTTACCCTCAAAAACGTGTCCAAGGCCTATGGCGAATTGCAGATATTGGCCCACACGCAAGCCGTCATTGAGCGGGGCGATAAAATCGCCTTGATTGGCGCCAATGGCAAGGGCAAGTCCACGCTCCTACGCATCGTAAGCGGCAGCGAACCCATCGAAGGCGAGCGCGTGGCCGGCTACAACGTGATTCAAGGTTTTTATGCCCAGCATCAGCTCGAATCGTTGCACGTGGAGAATGAAATCCTGGAAGAGTTGAAGCAGGCCGGCAGCGCCAAAACCGAACAAGAGCTGCGGGGCGTACTCGGGTGTTTTCTGTTTTCGGACGATGACGTGTACAAAAAAATCAAGGTGCTCTCGGGCGGTGAAAAAAGCCGCGTGGCCCTGGCCAAGACGCTCATCTCCGAAGCCAATTTTTTACTGCTCGATGAACCGACTAACCACTTGGATTTCATCTCAGAAAACATTTTGATCCAGGCGCTTCAACAATACCAAGGCTCCTTTGTGGTGGTTTCGCATAACCGCCATTTCATCAGCCAAATCGCCAACAAAATCTGGTACATCGAAGACAAACAGATCAAAGAATACCCCGGCACGTACGAGGAGTACGAGTACTGGCGCAAAAAAAATGCGGGCACCGAGGGCAAAAGTACACCGCCTCCCAAGAAGGAAGAAAAGACGGCTAAACCGGAGAGTCTCTCAGCGCAACAGGAGCGAGACCGCACGCTGAAGGCACTGCGCAGCGAATTGAAAAAAGTAGAAGACAACATCAACCCGGCCACCGATCGGAAGAAAGCCCTCGAAACAGAAATGGCCAAACCCGATGTGTACCGCGATTTTACCAAACTGGCCGAACTGCAAAAACAGTTGAACACCGCCCAAGCCGAAATCGACACCCTCAACCAACGCTGGGAAGATTTGGTCATGGCCATCGATGAATTGGAAAAGCGGTAGCCTGGCCTAACCTCAAAAATCACGTACCTAGTAAGTAGCAGACAATTCCTTCCCCTCTCCTCTGGAGAGGGGAGCACAAACCCCGCTTGACGCAGCCATTCGGATGGGGTGAGGTCAAACTGGTTTGTCATACACCTTTGACATTCATTTGCATGCAAACCAGCTTATGCCATCATAAACCCCACCTCAAAATCACGCAGACAATC
>JALONI010000140.1 GCA_025455015.1 Cyclobacteriaceae bacterium
TCAATTCAACCGGCTTGCGTCCGGCAAACTGGAACCCTTGCCCGACAAGCATGTGGATACCGGCATGGGCTTTGAACGCCTGTGCATGGCCATCCAGGGCAAGACGTCCAATTATGATACGGACGTTTTCCGCCCGCTGATGGATTTTATTGCCGTCAATGCGGGTGTAAAATATGCCGGAAGCACCCCCGGCCAGGGGGCCGCTACCGAAAAACAGGACATCGCCATCCGCGTGATGGCCGATCATATTCGGGCCGTGGCCTTTGCCATCGCTGACGGCCAATTGCCCAGCAACACCGGTGCGGGGTATGTCATCCGCAGGATTTTGCGCAGGGCGGTGCGCTATGGTTTTTCCTACCTGAATTTCCAGGAACCATTCTTATATCGGTTAGTGCCGTTGTTGGCCATCCAGCTAAAGGATGTGTTTCCCGAGTTGCACCAACAGCAAGAGTATGTGGGCAAGGTAGTCTTCGAGGAAGAATCCTCTTTCTTGCGCACCTTGGAGAAAGGCTTGAAGCGCATGGATGCGATCGACCGCAACATCACAGGCGAGCAGGCCTTTGAGCTGTATGATACGTTTGGTTTTCCCTTTGACCTGACCGCGCTGATCGCGCGCGAGCGCGGCTTCACGGTGGATGAGGCCGGCTTTCAACAGGAGATGGCCAAACAAAAATCGCGCTCCAAAGCCGATGCCGCCAAGGAAACAGGCGACTGGACGGTGCTGCGCGAAGATGAGAAAACCGAATTCATTGGCTACGATGCGCTGAATGCCACCGCACGCCTCATCAAATACCGAACAATCAAGCAAAAGAACAAAGAGCTGTTTCAACTGGTGTTGGATAAAACGCCTTTCTATGCCGAGAGCGGTGGACAGGTGGGCGATACAGGCGTGATCGAAACCGGCAGCGAAAGACTGGCCGTGGTGGATACGAAAAAGGAAAATGAACTCGTCATCCATTTGACTGAGAAACTGCCGACCCGCCTCGAGGGCGAGTGGAACGTGGCTGTGGATCGCGCCAAGCGGCACCAATCGATGAACAACCACTCGGCCACCCATCTGCTCCACGCAGCCCTGCGGCAGGTGTTGGGTAAGCACGTAGAACAAAAAGGCTCGTTGGTCAACGACAAACTACTCAGGTTCGACTTTTCGCACTTTGCAGCCATGACACACGAGGAGGTGGTAAAGGTAGAGGCCATCGTCAATGAAAAGATACGCGCCAATATTGCGTTGAACGAGCAGCGCCATGTACCGATTGAAAAAGCCAAAAGCTTAGGGGCCATGGCACTCTTTGGTGAAAAATACGGGGAGTTTGTTCGTGTCATCACGTTTGATCCGCAGTTTTCGGTGGAGCTGTGTGGCGGCACTCACGTACCCGCCACCGGCCATATCGGCTTATTCAAGATTACCTCCGAAAGCTCGGTGGCCGCGGGCGTGCGCAGGATTGAAGCCGTGACGGCAGCGCATGCGTTTGAGTACTTCAACCAGTCGCTGGTGTTGCTCAACGAAGTAAAGACGCTGCTCAAAAACCCGAAGGACGTGGCCGCTTCTGTGCAAACACTGCTGGAGGAAAAACAGGCGTTGGAGAAAAAGCTGGAAGCCGTCCATCAGGAGAAAGCAGAGCAGATCAAAAGCGAATTGGCAGGCCGGGCCAGCCGGGGCGAGGGACGCACGGTGATCATCGCAAAAGTAGCCGTACCCACAGCCGATGCGCTCAAGAATATCGCCTATGGTTTACGAAATCAGTTTGACGATCTGTTGCTCGTGCTCGCAGCCGACATTGAGGGCAAGCCTCAGGTGGCGGTCATGTTGGGCGAAAAGTTGGTGCAACAGGGCCGCTACCATGCCGGCAACCTGGTGAAAGAATTAGCCAAGGAAATTGACGGAGGGGGCGGGGGCCAACCCTTTTTCGCTACCGCAGGTGGTAAAAAAATGGACGGGTTAGATGCGGTGCTCGAAAAGGCGCGGACGCTTATTTAATAAGTTCGTGACGAAAAGTACATCTCCAGGATACGTGCCCTAAGGCAAGAGGCTCTACAGCTATTTTTGAAGTGAACTACCAACTCGTCATCGGCCTCGAAGTACACGTGCAGTTGCTGACGCAGAGCAAAATTTTTTCTGCGGACGCTACCGCTTTTGGGCACGAACCCAATACGCACATCAGCGCCATCACGCTGGCCCATCCGGGCACATTACCTAAGCTGAACGAAAAGGCGTTGGAACTGGCCGTGCGCATGGGCCTCGCCTGCGGTTCCGCCATTAGCCGCCACCAAATCTTCGACCGGAAAAACTATTTCTACCCTGATCTGCCCAAGGGCTATCAGTTGACGCAAGACCGCACCCCCATTTGCCGGGGTGGATTTATTACGCTGGACGAAGCGCCAATCAAGCGATTCGCGCTCAATCGCATTCACCTGGAAGAAGATGCGGGGAAATCGATCCACGTGGAAGGGGAAGCCGATACGCTCATTGACTTGAACCGCGCAGGCGTACCGCTGATCGAAATCGTAACGGAGCCGGTCATTCATCAGGCTGAAGAAGCGGGCGCGGTGGTGGCCGAAATACGGAAACTGGTGCGCTATCTCGGCATTGGCGATGGCAATATGGAAGAAGGGTCACTCCGATGTGATGCCAACGTGTCGTTACGGCCCGTGGGCAGCACCGCGTTGGGCAAAAAGGTAGAGATCAAGAACATGAACTCCATCCGCAACATTGTGCGGGCGATCGAGTACGAGGCTTCGCGCCAGGCCAAGTGCTTGGATGACGGCCGCGAGGTGGTATCAGAAACACGACTGTTTGATGCCGACACCGGCCGTACCGAAAGCATGCGTACGAAAGAAGAGTTGAACGACTACCGCTATTTTCCTGACCCGGACCTAAGCCCGGTGACCCTGTCAGACGAATGGCTGCAGACGATTGCCCGTTCGCAACCGCGGCTGCCGCGCGAGTGGAAAGAAAGGCTGCTCACCGCCTATCAATTGCCCGCCTACGATGTGGAGGTGCTCACCGAGTCGAAAGAACTGGTCGAGTATTTTGATCAAGTGTGCCATACTTCGAAAAACTTTAAGACAGTATCCAATTGGGTCATGGGGCCGGTAAAGTCGTATCTGAACGAAAAGGGCGTGCGGGCGGATCAGTTACCCCTTTTGCCCGGTCAGTTGTCAAAACTGATTGATTTGGTCGAGCAGGGGCACGTCAGTTTTGCGGTAGCTGCGCAAACCATTTTTCCGATGTTGACACAAAACCCCCACGAAGACCCCCTGGCCGTGGCCGAGCGGCTAAACGTGGTGCAAGACAGCAACATTGACTCCCTGGCACCGCTGGTGGAACAAATCATCCGCGAATTCCCGTTAAAGGTCGAAGAATACCACAAGGGAAAAAAGGCGATTGTCACTATGTTTATGGGCGAACTGATGAAGCGAAGCAAAGGAAAGGCCGACCCGAAAGTGGCGAGCCAATTGATTATAGAAAAACTGAAAAAATAGCGTATGAAGAAAACGATTCTTTTTTGGGGGGTGGTGTCGCTGATGGCGTGCAACACCGGCAATTCCAAAAGCGAGGCTGAGGCAGTCGCACCGGGCTGGGATATTGTGGTGAAGGGAAAGGTGGGCTTCCCGCAGGCGGGCGGCAAGATATTTTTTGAAGAGTTGCGGGCAGACGGGGCCGCGGGCCGAAAGGATTCCACCACGCTCAAACCCGACTATACGTATGAGAAAAAAATCCGTCTTTCCGAACCTGGCTACTACCGGCTGAATTTTTTTGGTCAACAAATGGTCACCGTCATCCTGAATAAAAGCAACGTGGAAGTAAATGTGGATGGCAACAACCCCCAAGGCTTTGTGGAGGTAAAAGGCTCGGCCGAACAGGACCTGTTTACCCGGGTGCAGGCCATGCTCAATGCTGTGCAGCAGGCGCCCGAGATTGCCCCGCTTGAGGCAGAATTTCAAAAGGCGGCCGCGGCCAAAGATGAAGCAAAGATGACCGAATTGCAGGAACGCTATTTGGGTTTGCTGGATGCGGGCACGCAGAAGATAGCAGACTTGATCAAGCAACAGCCGGCTTCCTTGGCGGTGGTGGAGTTGCTTCGCTCCGGCAACGTGTTGGACAAAGACCGGTATTTCGAGGTGTATAAAGACGCAGCCGAAAAACTGCGGAAGGAAATCCCCAACAATAGCCACGCCAAGGCCTTTATCGATCAGGTAAAAGTGATGGAGGCAACGGCCATCGGCAAAGTGGCGCCCG
>JALONI010000080.1 GCA_025455015.1 Cyclobacteriaceae bacterium
GACTTTGTAAACTTCATCAGGGATTGCGACTGCATCAATTTCTTTATCCCACTTCTTGTATTCGTCATCAGTGATTTTTAAGTCAGCAGCAATATTGTCAACTGTGGGTTTTAAATCATCACTAATCATACTGTTGAAGTTGGTTTCATCTTCAACTCCTCCAACTACTAAACGAATAAGAAATCTGTCCCAAAGTGCTTCAACACTATCATTGTGTCCATCATTGTCAGCAGGTAATTCATTGCTTGCTGAAATAAGTCCTTTAAGTTTTACTTTGATTTCTTCTTTGCCGTTACGAAAAACTTTCTCGTTCAATACTGTCAGCAAAGTATTTTGAATGGCTGGTCCCGCTTTCCAAATCTCATCAAGGAAAACTATTTCAGCATCGGGCAAATAATTTTCTACTATTCGCATGTAGTTGTCTTGTTGCAACTGTGTAACGGAAATCGGTCCAAACACTTCATCGGGTGTGCTGAAACGATTCATCAGATACTCAAACGACTTGGCATCTTTGAAAGCAAACTTTAATCGCCTTGCGATTAAACTCTTTGCTACCCCGGGCAATCCCAAAAAGAAAATACTCTCACCTGCAATTGAAGTGAGTAAAGAAAGACGGATAGCTTCTTCTTTCTCAAACACGCCATCGTTGAGAGCTTCTAACAGCCGCTTTATTTTTGTCTTAATATCAGCTTTAGTTTCTGCAACTACTGGTTTGCCGTTTGTGATTGTGGCTGTTTCCATATTGTTGAATTTGTGTTGTTTTATTTATAGAGTTAACAAAGAAAAATTTTAAGATTTTTCTTTCTTATCAAGAATGGTATTTGTGCCTTGGGCAAAATAAAATGTGCTGCAACTGTTTCGGCTTGTGGATCGCTTTGCAGCTCTTTTTATTTTGTGAAAGGATAGCAAATACGGCTTTGCCGAAAATTGTTCTGTCGTTCATTTCTTGTCAATCAGTTTAATATTAGAACTGTCGCCAAACGGTTTCCGCTAACGTTTGGCTATGCGCAATGGTGCGCATATTTCCCTTTTCTAAATCCCGCACCGGGTTCGCATATCCGCCCAGTGGGGGCGGATATGCGAACCCTACACGTCCAAATTGTCAAGCGGACTCGTAATCTTTTCCATTCCTCGCTTTGTAACATGTGCATAAATCTCCGTTGTTTTTGAACTCTTGTGCCCCAACAAGGCTTGAATATACCGCAAATCGGTGCCCCTTTCCAATAAATGCGTGGCAAAACTGTGTCGAAGCGTGTGAACACTTACCTGCTTTTTCACGCCCGCTTTTCGTACAGCGTCCTTTAATATCTTTTGTATACTCCGCGTGCTGTAAGCCGCTCCGCCAGCTCCCTCGAAAAGGAAACTCCGCGGCCGGTACGCTCTATAATAACTTCTCAAAACCGACAGAAGCTTTTCCGAAAGCAGCGTCATCCGATCCGCATTTCCCTTACTGGCTCGAATCATGAGCAACTTCCGTTTCGAGTCCACATCCTGCACCCGAAGCCTGCACACTTCACTTACGCGCAACCCGGCCGAATAAATCGTGAACAAAATCGCCCGGTGCTTCAGATTGACCACTTGCCGAAGTATCGCCTCTACCTCGCTTTCATCCAATACCGAGGGCAGTTTGAATTCCCTCAATGGCCGATCGGGCCAATACACTTCCCGGGGCCCACCCAAAATTATCTCATAAAAAAATTTGATGGCATTGACGGCCTGATTCTGCGTGGAGCGACTCACCTTTTTCTTCTCTACCAGGTGACGCTGATACTGCTCTATCGCTGCGCGATCAACCGTTTCTGGTCTTCTGCCCTGAAAAAATCTGAAAAATAACTTCAATTGCTCCATATAGGTCTTCTGCGTACTGGCCGCATATCCCTTAATCGTCAGCTTTTCCCTCACGCGTTCCAACGCATACTCATAGTCCGCCACCGGGCGGGGTGGCGCGTTCCTTTCCAAGGGCAGGGCTGGCACTTCCGCCAAACCATTCAGCGCTTCGTGTACCCGCTCCCACTGCCCCGGCACATCATCTACGTACCACGCCTGGTGGGTTTTGCTATACAACGCCCCTACCTCGGCCTTCAGGCGGCCGGATACATCAGGGGCATACGGAAACCTGAGCAGCAGCCTGGGCTGACCCCGATGAAAAACCCGCTCGACCAAGATTTTCACCATAGAAATCCGAAGATAAGTACACCGGGCATATCGTGCAATACCCGCTATATTTGGCTCGCTGGCGGATGCGTGCCCGCGCCTACAGCACGTTATTCAACTGCTCTTTGATTTTCTCCAACTCTTCCTTCATCGACACCACGTGTTTCTGAATGTCGGCATCGTTGGCCTTGCTGCCGATGGTGTTGATTTCGCGACCCATTTCTTGTGATAAAAAGCCAAGCTTCTTGCCGTTGGATTGCTTCTCGCCCAGCGTCTTCTCAAAATGATCGAGGTGCGCACGCAGGCGCACGCGCTCTTCGTGGATGTCCAGCTTTTCGATGTAGTAGATGATCTCTTGCTCCAGGCGGTTCAAGTCATAGCCCTCGCTGCCAAAAAACTCCGTCACGCTGCCTTTGATTTTGGTGCGCACGCGTGCAATGCGCTGGGGGTCTAGCGTTTCCACTTCGGCCAGTGCCTGGCGGAGGGTGGCCACGTAGTGGCGGAGCTTGCCACTAAGCACGTTCCCCTCCTCTTCGCGAAAGCGGTCGCACTGGCGCAGGGCCTCTTGAATGCATTGCCCCACCCACGCCCACTGCTGCGGGGGCAATTCCTCTTTGCCCTGGTTTTTGACCACCTCGGGGGCCGCCAATGCCAACTGAAAGAGCGGTGCCTCCGTCTCGTTTACCGAGGCGGCCAGCTTTTCCAACTGCCGGTAGTAGGCCTTGAACAGCTCTTCGTTGTACGTCTGTTGCACTTCGGTTTTTCCCGTTTGCTCCAGTTCAATGGCCAACGATACTTTGCCGCGTTCGAGCAAGTCGTTGATCCACGTGCGTATCTCCAGCTCTTTGTCGTTGAGCGGGCGTGGCAGGCGCAGCGTCAAGTCCATGAATTTGGAGTTGAGCGTTTTTACCTCCACCGTAAGGGAGACATTGTCTTTGGTTTGCTGGGCGCGGCCGAAGCCGGTCATGGATTTGATCATAGCAGAAAAGGTGACAAGATACGTGATCGGGTCGGTTGTTCGTGACAGAGCGTACCAGCCCGGTTTTTAATGGCCGCCCGGAGGATGTGTTTTTTTGGTGGTTGGCGGGGATCAGAAATCAAACCCCAGCGTGGCGTGGAAGCGGATGTTTTGCACTTCGTAGTTCACCACGGGCCAGGCCACATCAAACTTCAGGTAGTACCCCAACATCATGGAGCGGAAGCCCGCCCCGTAGCTGTACAGCCATGGGTTGATGTATTCGTTCAGTTCCACCCGAAACGGAGAGCCGGAAGTATTTTCGGGCACCACGCGCTGCCGCACACTGTTGCCCTCGCGAAAGGGTATCTCGCCCGTCCAACTGCTGCCCACGTCATAAAAGGCTGTTAGCTGCATGTGGCGGAAGAAGTTGGACGTGATCGGCCCGCTGGCCAGCGCCCGCACCAGCGGCACGCGCAGCTCTACGTTGGCCAGGGCTGCACTGCGGCCATACAGCGTGGCATAATCAAAGCCGCGCAGGCTGGTGGCAAACTCATGAAACAACAGCCCTTCGTTAAACGTATTCTGCCGATTGGTGAGCGGGTTGTTCAGACCTTCGTAGTTGGCGCGGTTGGCAATCCAGTTGTCCATGCCGCCCAGCATGTAGTTCTTGGGCGAGTTGCCAAAAAACGAGCCGGCAAACCCGCGCACGGCCAGCACAATTTCTTTGTAGATTTTCTGATAGTGACGCACATCGGCCGACACTTGCGAAAAACTCTTGGCCCCATTGCCGCTGGCTTCGTAGTGGACAAAGCTTAGTTTGGCGCGTGTGCCTTCAATGATGTTCATGCCGGTGGTGAGCGAGTTATCATACACCACCTCGGCCCGGCCTCCGGTGTACCACTGCTCTTCTGCCGGACGAAACGTCAAAGACGAGCGTTCGCGCAGGCCGCGGTCAACCAGGCGGGTATAGCCGATGAAGGGCTTAAGCGAAATGCGGGTGCGCACGCTCAGCGGCAGCGAGGCGCCCAGCTCCAACTTTTGCCAGGTGTATTTGTGCAGCTCCACGTTGGCGGCATCTTGCTGCGGTGTTTCCCAAAAAATCACCCTGCGGTCAATGCGCGCGCTCAGGTCTACCATCATGGGCAAAAACTGAAACTCCCCGTACGCATCTCCGCTCCGAAAATCAAAAGCCGACTGGATACCCCCGAGGAAGCGGTAGTTTTCAAGCATGTCGTTCATTTGCACTTCCGCACGAAAGCTAAAGCCGCGCAGCGGGTCTACCACAAAACTGGTCACCAGGCTCTCGTACGCAAACTTGGGTTCGTAGCGAAATGGGCCGGCTACGCGATTCACCTCGCGCGCCTTCATGTAACGCGTCAAAAACGTTTCTGTTGGCTGCCGCGTTTTCAACACCTCGTCTTCAAACACGTAATCTTCGGTATTGACCACGGGTTTGTTGGGCACGGTGGCGGGCGGGGCGGTGCTGGGGGCCGGGTTTTGTGCGGGCTTCTCGTCTTCAAACTGGTACTCGTCCGTGTTGATGGTTTTGGTTTGGGTGGAGTCAGGCGGGCTTTTGCGAACCGTGTCTTTGAGCACGGCAGGCGTGGGCGGCACAGTATCTTTCTTTTCGCGCAGGCGGTTGTTGATCAGGTCTTTGATGGACACCGTGCGCTCGGGAGGGCGGTTGGCGATGCGCTCCACAATGGATTTGGCTTGCTGGATTTCCTTTCTGCGGGTGGCGGGCGTAAAAATCTGGCGTTGCCACGAAAAGTTATTGTCGATGAAGATGTCTTCGCGCAGGCGATTCACCATCACCAGTGCCAACTTGCGGTCATAAAAATTGACATCGTATTCTTTGATGCTGGCGTTGTAGTTGGTGACCTGTGTGTAGGTGCCGCTTTCGGTGTTAAAGCGAAACAAATTGACGATGCCGCGCTGGTCGCTCAGGTAAAAAATGTTTTGGGCGTCCATCGGCCGGGGGTTATAGTCGCGGCTGAGGGTGTTGGTCAGTCGCTTCACGCGGGTGCGGGTGGTGTCCAGGTCGTAGGCAAACAGGTTGTAGCTGGCCGGTAGTTTTTGGTAGGCTTCGGTTTTGTTGCTGAGGGTGTCTGTGACGCGGTTGGAGCTAAAAATAAGGGTGTTCGTATTGGGGATAAAGGCCGGGTCCAAATCGTCATACACATCGTTGGTCAGCCTGCGGGTGCGGTCGCGCCTGCTGCTGATCAGGTAGAGATCGTTTTGGCCGTTTTGATCGGCACTGAGCACCGCCAGCCGGCCGTTGCCCGAAAAGTCAAAGCTGCGGATGTTGCTGTATTGGTCCAGTTCGCGCGGCAATTTGTTTTTGGTGGTGAGGTCGTACAGCCAAAAGACATAGTTGCCCTTGTTGATGGTGATGACGCCCAGTGTGTTGGGGTCGGCCCAGTTGAGCAGCGGCACCCGGTTGTCAACGCGCTGGCGAAAGGCCCGGTTGCCTCCTTGCAGCACGGTGGTCTCGCGCCCGTTCTCCAGCGATTTGACCATGACGTGAAAGCGGCCGCGGTCGTTTTCGGCATAGGCAATTTTCTTTCCATCGGGGCTGATCTTCACAGTCGTGTACGATACCGACCTCCGGTGGCGCGGGCTGAAACGCAGGCTGTCGGCCGGGGCCTGGTAGCTTTCACGCACGCGCTTTTCCTGGGTGCCGTAGTAGTTTTGCCACTCGGCCATCAACTGCTTAAACGGGATGCCCAGCGTAATGAGAATGCTGCGCTGCTCATTGCGCATGATGCGGGTATAGTTGAGAATGTTGGACACGCTCCCTTTGCCATACTTTTCTACAATGTAGTTCCAAATCGACTGGCCAATGAGCGCGGCCTCAGGGCCGGACAGCTTGAGTGCCTGGTTAACTTTTTTACTCACGATCAACTGGCGCACATAGTCGTCCATGTCGGCACTCCAGCCGCGCGCCACGTAGTTTGCCGCACCGTCCACAAACCAATCGGGCAGGTTGAGCAAAACGGAGTTTTGAACAATATCGCGAAGATTGCCGCCAAACATCATTTCGTTGATCATCAACTCGGCCGTTCTCAGCAATAGCTCCTCTTTGAACTGCTCCAGCGTGCCCGGGTGGGCGATTTCCACGTACGGCTTTACAAACTCTGTTTCGCCCCCGCTGGTAAACGGGTTGTGGTTGAGGCCTACATTGCTTTGCTGCTGATCGGTGATGGAACTGTACAGAAAAACCTTCGTTTTGAGGTAGGGCGGATAGCCAATCAGGTCGGTGATGCGGTCAAATTCCGATTCCAAAAACTGAAGCGCATCTTCGGCCACCTTTTTGCGCTCGTCATAATAGTACACATCAAAATTTTGAGCACTCAGGTATTTCCATTGAAAGACCTTGTATTGGATGCGGTTTTTACCAAACGTCTCCAACGCCTGTTGCCCATGCGCAGCAGTACCTGCCAACACCCACGCCCACACCGCGAAAATTTTCCCGTAACGACTCATGCCTGTTTCTGCGACTTCGAATATAACGGATAAAAGCGACTTATATTGACCGATGGGTGGCATTCGCTGCGCCCCATCAACGTATCGGCCAGTTGTCCTGCAAAATAGGGACTCAGGCTTACACCTTTTGTACCGAGGCCATTAAAAAGGTAAACTCTTTTTTCGTGCGGATGGGGCCCCAGCACCGGCCTGCGGTCGGGCACGGTGGGCCGCACCCCCCATTGCTGCTCGGTGATCTCAAACAAAAGAGGTGTCAAAGCGCGCAGGCTTTCGTCCAACTCGGCACGGGCCGCTGGGGTGATGCCGGGCGATGGCGCCCGCCAATTGTACGTAGCCCCTACCGTGTGCAAGCCCGGCTGCGCGCGGGGCACCGCATAAACCCCGCGGTTGAAAATGGCCTGTGGGGCCGAGGCAAAACGCACCGTCAGCGTTTCGCCCTTTAATGGCTGGATGGGCACCCACGAAAACCAGCGTGACGACAACGAGCCTGCCCCTTGGCAAAAAATGATGGCCCGGGCCGAGAGGCCCTTGGCGGTGACGCCCTGGTCAGTCACGGTCAGGGCTTCGTCTTCCCACATCTCCGGGCGATAAACGTGGTACTGGCGAAGCCACGACTGGACCGCATCGCGAAAGACCCCCGTGTGCACGTAGGCGGCCCGGTCGATCAGCAAGCCGCCCAACGGATCATGCACCTGCCCGGCAAAAGCCGGCTGGGTAAACACGGCTTGCACGTAGGGGGCCATGTGCGGCTCGCTGCTGTGCGCCATCCATTCGTTTTGTTCTTCTACGGTCAAAAACGGGCGGTACACGCTGGCCGGATAAAAAAACCGCTGCTGCGTGACGGCTTCGGCCCGCGTATAAAAGTCATGGAGATAGGGAAAGAGCTGATCGGCCAACCAGGTTTTGGCGAGCCCTTTGCCGGTGATGGGATTGCACAGGCCGGCCGCCACGGTGGTACATACATTGCGCCCGGGTTCGTCAAACACGGCCACGCGTGCGCCCCGCTGTGCCAGTTGCAACGCCAACGCGGAACCGGCCAGCCCTTGCCCTACAATGATATAATCAACTGCCGTTTCGATACTGCGCGTGCTGCGCCAAAGGTAGGGCTTTTATGCGAGGCGTGCCGCGGGGCCATGCGGTGGTTACGCGGTTTTGCCTATTTTTACCAGTCTATATTTTTTCAACTTTCATGATTGCTTATCTCAAAGGCAAACTCGTACACAAAGAGCCCACATTGGTGATCATAGACGTGAACGGCATCGGTTATCAGGTAACCATCTCGCTTCATACGTTTGCTGCCGTCAAAGACCAGGAGGCTATTCAGTTGGCCACCCACTTACAAGTGCGCGAAGACGCGCATATACTGTATGGATTTGCCACTCCTGCGGAAAAAATCATGTTCCAACACCTGATATCGGTCAATGGCGTGGGCCCCTCTACGGCCATGATGGTGCTCAGCTACATGCCCCCGGCCGAGTTGCGCGAAGCGATTTTACGCGATGATGTGGCCGCGCTGCAATCCGTCAAAGGCATTGGCGGAAAAACCGCCCAGCGGCTGGTGCTGGAACTCAAGAACAAGCTGCGCAAAGACGGGGCCGATGTGAACGTGCCCGCTTCGGCACACAATACCCTGCGCTCCGAAGCGTTAAGTGCTTTGATGACGCTGGGCATTGCCAAGGCCGCAGCCGAAAAGAGCATCGATGCCCTCCTGAAAAAGGCAGGAAACAACATAAGCCTGGAAGAGCTGGTAAAGCAAGCACTGAAAAACGCCTAAACCACGATTGAGCCTGAACCTGTTGAAGTTTCCGATCATCACCGGAGGGTGTTTGCTGTTACTGGCCGCCAGTGGCAGCACCACGGCCTATGCCCAAGCGCGCGATACCATCGCCCGCAGGTCTGATTCCACCCGCTTTGTCAACCCTTTCCGGCCTTCGTTTCGCCTGCGCGACCGCTATGGCGACCCCTTCAGCAACTACACCACGCACTCGCCCCTGTTCTTGAAAAACCCCTCTTCGCTGCAACTTGACTTGCAACTGGACACCGGCCGCAGGTACAACATCTATGAGCGGCTGGGCCCGCTCAACTACCGGCCCGCCTCGTCCATGACGTTTGAAGAGTTTCAGCAGCAGCAAAGCCGCGAGATGATGCGCTCCTACTGGCAGGGCCGCAGCCGCGCACTGGATGGCGAAAGTGCCGTGAGCAGCCGCAACCTGATCCCCAAAATCTATGTGAGCCCCGTGTTGGATCGCATCTTTGGCGGCAGCTTTGTAGAACTGATCCCGCGCGGGTTTGTCACCTTGGATTTCGGAGGCCAATGGCAAAAAATTGAAAACCCTTCCATCCCCATCCGCCAGCAGCGCAACGGGGGCTTTGAATTTGACCAACAGATCAGCTTGAACGTGACGGGCAAGGTGGGCGAAAAGCTGGCCATCACCACCAACTTTGACAACAACAATTCCTTCGACTTTCAAAACAACATGAAAGTGGAGTACACCGGCTTCAAAGAAGACATCTTGAAAAAGCTGGAAATCGGCAACGTGAGCCTGCCGCTTAACAACAGCCTGATCACCGGTGCCCAAAACCTCTTTGGCGTGAAAGCACAAATGCAGTTTGGCAAATTGTTTGTGACCTCGCTGGCCACCACCCAGCGCGGAAAACAGTCAACCATCAACATACCCGGCAGCACCAACGGCACAGCGCAAGGGAGACCTTTTGAGATTGTGGGCAGTGCGTACGATGAAAACCGCCATTTTTTTTTGGCCCAGTTCTTCCGCGACAATTTTGAAACCTGGCTGCGCACGTTGCCCCAGGTGAACTCGAGCGTAAACATCACGCGCGTGGAAGTATACGTGCTCAACCGCCAAAACGATACCCGCACACTGCGCAACGTGGTGGCCTTTCAAGACATGGGCGAGCCCAGGCGCATCTTCAACCCCACCGTGACGGCCACCGATGTGCCGCGGTCGGCCGCCCGCAACGGGGCCAACAATTTGTTTTCGCTCCTGACGGGTGTCAGCACCAACGCCACCGAAGTCAGCCAACAGCTTACCACCGTAGGCTTTCGCGATGGCACCGACTTTGAACTGATCACCAGCGCACGCAAGCTGGAAACCACCGAATACACGGTGAACCGGCAGTTGGGCTACATCACGCTGCAACGAAGACTGCAAAACGATGAAGCCCTGGCCGTGGCGTTTGAATATACCTTCAACGGCCGCGCCTACAAAGTGGGCGAACTGACCGAAGACTATGCCAACAAAACCGAAGAAGAAGTCATCTTTTTGAAGATGCTGCGGCCCCGCAAAATAGCGGTGCGCGACCGCGCCACCAACCAGATATTGCCCACGTGGGACTTGATGATGAAAAACATCTACAACCTGAACGTGAACCAAGTCACGCAAGAAGGGTTTCAGTTGCGCGTCATCTACCGCGATGACCGCACCGGTATCGACAACCCCCAGTTGCAGGAAGGCGAAGTGGCCCGCACGCGCCAATTGATCGAGGTCTTTGGACTGGACCGACTAAACCCGTACAACGACCCCCAACCGGACGGCAACTTTGACTTTGTGCGCGATGTGACCGTGGGCGTGGAAACGGGCGTAATCATTTTCCCGTTTTTGGAACCCTTCAATAACCCGCTGCGCGATTTGTTCGCGCTGGAGCCCAACCCTTCGTTGGGCGCTACCCTGGTTCAGCGTTATGTGTATGACACGCTTTACCGTACCACGCGGGCCGAAGCCGAACTGGTGGCCACGAAAAACAAATTCTTCCTGGTGGGCTCATTCCGGTCGGGCTCAGGGAAGGAGATCGTCATCCAGGGGTTTAACATTTCGCCCGGCTCGGTAAAGGTATTTGCCGGGGGCACCCCGCTGCGCGAAGGTGTGGACTATGCCATGGACTATACGTTTGGCAAGGTAACGCTGCTCAACGAGGGCATTCTCAGTTCGGGCAAAGACATCAACATTACCTACGAACAGCAAGATCCGTTTGCCTTTCAAACGCGCACGTTGCTGGGCACCCGCCTGGACTACAAACTCAATGACGACATCAACATCGGCTCCACACTGCTCTACTACAACGAGCGGGCGTTGGTAAGTCGCAATGCGATTGGCCAGGAACCCGCGCGCAACTTGCAGTATGGCTTGGACATCAACTTGCGCAAGAACTCGCGGCTGCTCACCAAAATGGTGGACGCCCTTCCCTTCCTGGAGACCAAAGAGCAATCGACCGTCACGCTCAATGCCGAGTTTGCCCAACTGGTACCCGGCACGTACCGCGTCATTGCCGGTGATGGCGCGTCATTCATTGACGACTTTGAAAACACCGCCACTCCGTTTAGCCTCCTCAACCCGTTTGCCTGGCGGCTGGCCTCGGTGCCGCGCGAGGCCGCCTTTGACCCCACGCTGGGCGCCCAAGACGATGCCCGCATCAACGACAGGCGCTCCAAACTGGCGTGGTACCAGGTCGATAACAACTTTTACCGCGCCAACACCAATCAATTCAAACCACCCAACATCACCGATGACGATTTGCGCAATCACTATGTGCGCGCGATTTCGCCCCAGGAGATATTTCCCGGCTTTGATTTGCAACAGGGTAACTTCTTTGAGCCCGTGCTCGACCTGGCCTACTACCCCACCGAGCGGGGGCCGTACAACTTCAATACCGCACTTAATACGCAAGGTCAGTTTACGCCCTTTACCGCACGCAACCACTGGGCCGGCATCACCACCGCCTTTCGGTTTGAGGTAGACTTTGACAAAGCCAACATCGAGTACCTGGAGCTTTGGTTGCTGGACCCGTTCATCCAAACTCCGTTGGGCGTGGTGAAACACGACAGTGGCCCGGGCGCCAACAACAACGACACCAGCGGTGAGTTGATCTTCCACCTTGGCAGCGTGAGCGAAGATTTCTTGCGCGATGGGCGCCATGCCTTTGAAAACGGGTTGCCCACCGATGGCAATGCCAACGGCACCACCCCCAACGCCTGGGGCGTAGTGACCAGCCAACAGTACCTCAACAACGCCTTCACCAATGAGCCGTCTGCCCGCCCCAACCAAGATGTTGGGTTGGATGGAATCAACAACACGAACGAGCTCATCCAACACCAGGATTTTCTCAATACCCTCAACGGAACCGTCACCAACTCCGAAGCGCTGGCGCTCATTCGCAACGACCCGGCAGGCGATAACTTTCAATACTTTTTGGGAGGCGAATTGGATACGCGCAACGCGAAAATCCTGGAGCGCTACAAAAACTTCAACGGCCTTGAGAACAATTCGCCCGTGCTTACCGGGGCCGACCCCATTGCCCGCTCGGGGTCGGTGATCCCCGACAATGAAGACTTGAACCAGGATAACACCATCAGCAATACCGAAGAATACTACGTGTACCGCATGCGCCTGAACCGAAACGACCTGCGGGTGGGCAGCAAGTTTGTAGTGGATGAAATCACCACCAACCCCGAATTGAGCGGTGAGCCGGTAAAATGGTATTTGGTGCGCATCCCGGTGCGTCAATTTGACGAAGCGGTGGGCGACATCAACGGCTTTAAATCGATCCGCTACGCACGCATGATCGTGCGGGGCTTTGAAAACCCCGTGGTTTTGCGCATGGCAAAATTCCGGGCCGTGGGCAACCGCTGGCGCAGGTACGAAGCCAGCTTGCTCGATGCGGGGTTTGGCAAACCGGCTGACCCCAACCTGGACAACTTCTCCGTGTCGGTGGTGAACGTGGAGGAAAACTCGCAACCCAACGAAAACAAACCGGGCTATGTGGAGCCCCTGCAACGCGACCGTGACAACACCTCGGTGGTGCAGCGCAGGCTCAACGAGCAGGCCGTGCAACTGTGCGTGAGCGACCTGGTGGATGGCGATGCGCGGGCGATCTACAAAAACGTATCCATGGACTTTTTCAACTACGGCCGCCTCAAAATGTTCATGAGCGCGCACGTGCCCAGCGACCAAACCATTGCTGACAATGAACTCACGGGATTTGTGCGGGTGGGTACCGACTTTGATCAAAACTACTATGAGATTGAGTTGCCGCTGCAAATCACGCCCAACAACACGCGCGATGTGAACGTAGTGTGGCCCGACCAAAACCAGATCGACTTAGACCTGAACGAGTTGTATGCGCTCAAGGCCGAACGCGACCGCGAGAGCTTCCCGTTAGGTCAGTTGTTTCCGCAGGCGGCCCCCCGCCAGGCTGGCAAACATGCGTTGCGTATTCTGGGCCGCCCCGACTTGAGCCAAACCCGGTTGATCATGATTGGGGTGCGCAACCCGCGCAATGGCGACACGCGGGCCGTGAGCGTTTGCCTGTGGGCGAATGAATTGCGCCTGACGGACTTTGACCTGAGCTCCGGTTGGGCTACCAACGTAGTACTGAACACCAAATTAGCTGACCTGGGCACCGTTACCGGCTCCATGCGTTACACCACCTTTGGGTACGGGGGTGTTCAGTCGCGCATTTCGGAGCGCAGCCGCAACCAAACCTTGAGCTATGACATCTCCGGCAACCTCAATGTGGACAAACTGCTGCCGCAAAACACGGGATTAAAAATACCGATGTTTTTCAGCTACGAGAGCACGGTGGCCAACCCCAACTTTGATCCGGCCAATGCCGACTTGCGCATCGCGGCCGCGCTCAAGTCGTTTAACACAGAGAGCGAGCGCGAGGCCTACCTTCGATTGATTCAGGACCGATCGGTAAGGCGAAGCCTGAACTTCACCAACGTGCGCAAAACCAAAGTACGGCCCAACGCCCCCACACACCTCTACGACATTGAGAACTTTGCGTTCACCTACGCTTACAGCGAGGCCACACAAACCAATTTTAATCTCCAGGAAAATACCCGCAGGAGCATCCGCGGTGCGGTGCAGTGGCAATACGCACCTACCTTCACCGGCTTTGAGCCCTTCAAGGAATCCAGCGGGCTGAAGTCGCCCTATTTGAAATGGCTCAAGGAATTCAACTTCAACCCCGTGCCCAGCAACCTGTCGGTGCGGGGCGAACTGGACCGCTCGTTCTCCAAGTTGGTGTACCGCAATGACAACAGCGATGCCCAAAGTTCGCTGCCCAACTTTCAAAAGTATTTGGTCTTCAATCGCTTTTACACCGTGCGCTGGAGTTTGACCAAAGCGTTGACGGTGGACTACAACACCCGCGCCAACGCCATCATTGACGAACCCGACACAGACCCCGAGGGTGGATTCTCGCGCCTGTTGAACCGCAACGTAAGCGCGCAGCAGTACCGCGACTCGGTATTGACTAACCTGAAAAACTTCGGGCGCATGAAAAATTTTGAGCAGGCGGTCACGGCCAACTACACGCTGCCGTTCGAAAAGTTTCCCGTCACCAATTGGCTGCAGTCCGACTACCGGTACAACGTGACGTATTCGTGGCGGGCGGGCCCCGTGGAACGGACGGACTCGCTGCGGCTGGGCAACATCATCCAAAATGCGCGCGAGCAGGGCATCAACGGGCGCATCGACATGATCAAGTTGTACAACAAAATCGGCTTCCTCAAAAACATCAATTCGCCTCCGCGCAAGCCCACCGTGTCTCTCACCAAAAAACCGGAGCCCGACACGGTGAAACGACCGGCCGACTTGGGCGGCCTGAAGGGCCTGTTGCGCGTGCTCATGTCCATCCGAAACATCAGCGGCACCTATTCGCTCACCGAAGGCACCATCCTTCCCGGGTTTACACCTTCGCCTCACTTGTTGGGGCTGTCGCGTGGGTGGGATGCCCCGGGCTGGGGTTTTGTGTTGGGCGACCAAGACCCGGGCGTCCGCTTCCGGGCGCGCGATAACAATTGGCTGACCACAAGCTCCATCCTCACCACTCCGTTTACCCAGTCGCAAACGCGCGATCTGGGCCTGCGTGCCAGCGTGGAGCCCACCAACGATTTGAAGATTCAATTGGATTTAAAGAAAACGGCTAACACCACCTTTCAGGAGATCTTCCGTTTCGATGCCGACTCGGGGCGGTTCCGGTCGCTCAGCCCCAGCCAAAGCGGGGCGTACCGGATTTCCATTCTGTCCATCAACACTGCCTTCCGGAACAACGGCAGCATCAACTCCGAAGTATTTAACACCTTCGCTCAGAACATCGGCATCGTGCAGCAACGGTTCAACACCATTCAAGGAGGCGGGTTTGAAGGGCGGTCGCAAGATGTATTGATTCCCGCTTTTTTGGCCGCCTACACGGGGCAGTCGGCCAGCACGGTGGGCCTCTCCCCCTTTCCGCGCATACCGGTGCCCAACTGGCGCGTAGACTACAACGGCTTGAACAAGCTCAAAGCCTTTAAAGATATGTTCCAGTCCGTCACGATCAGCCACGCCTACACCTCGTCTTATTCCGTGATGAACTACAGCAACTCCCTTCAATACGAAAACGTGGGCGTCAACATCCCGGTGGAGGACTACAACCGAAATGTGTTCGCGTCCATCCCCAACGAGCAGGGTCAGTTGATCCCGATTTACGTCATCAGCCAGGTGATAATCAGTGAAACGTTATTTATTATGCTT
>JALONI010000011.1 GCA_025455015.1 Cyclobacteriaceae bacterium
TTTTCCATTGTAGCGCTGTTTGGCGGCATTGTGGCGGTGGGGTGGTTTGGCGCCTACCTGGTGCAACGTAAAACCCTGGACGTGGGCGAGCTGTTCTCGTTTGTGCTTTACACGGCCTTCATTGGTGGCTCCATTGCCGGGCTCAGCGATATCTACAGCCAGTTGCAGCGCTCCATTGGCGCCTCCGAGCGTATCGTGGAGATACTGAACGAACCCGATGAGCGCACCGCCAACACCGCAGTGCGACCGGCCGGAGTGTTAACGGGCCACATCCAATTTCACGAAGTGTCGTTTTCTTACCCAACCCGCGCGGACGTGCCCGTACTTAAGTCGATCCGGTTTGACGTGCTCCCGGGCGAGAAGATTGCCCTGGTGGGGCCAAGCGGAGCCGGCAAATCAACCATCATCAGCCTGCTCATGCGCTTTTACCGACCACAGGGAGGCTTTATCTCAGTAGATGGCGTGAACATAGAAGAGTACCCGCTCACCGATTACCGCCAGCACGTGGGCATTGTGCCGCAGGAAGTGCTGCTGTTTGGCGGCTCCATACGCGAAAATATAGCCTATGGCAAGCCCCATGCCACCGAGGAAGAAATCATTGCGGCAGCGAAAAAAGCCAATGCGTGGGAGTTTATCGAGAGCTTTCCGGAAGGGCTGAACACGCTGGTGGGCGACCGGGGCGTAAAGCTGTCGGGTGGGCAGCGCCAGCGGGTGGCTATTGCGCGCGCCATCCTCAAAAACCCCGCCATTTTGATTCTGGATGAGGCCACCAGTTCGCTCGATGCCAAATCCGAGCGGCTGGTGCAACAGGCGTTGGAAAACCTGATGGAAAACCGCACCACCCTGGTCATTGCCCACCGCCTCAGTACCATTCGCGAGGTAGATCGCATTTTTGTGATCAAAGACGGCCGCATTGCCGAGTCCGGCTCGCACGCCCAACTCAACCAGTTGGAAAACGGGATTTATCGTAACTTGCTGGCCATGCAGGCCGAAGCCTTCATGTAAGGTTTTCCTATGAGATCACAAGACACGCTTCTTCGGGACAACAAGCTGCGATCCACCCACAGCCGCGAGGCGATACTAAAGTTATTCACAAAGTATCCACATGCCCTCTCGTACTCGGATATCGAGCAGGAGGTGTCCAACGATTTTGATCGGGTAACGGTGTACCGCACGCTCAAAACATTTCTGGACAAGGGAATGATCCACAAGGTGCTGGACGATGGTGGCAGCCTGAAATATGCCCTTTGCAGCGAGCAGTGCCACGATCACACCCATCACCACGAGCATGTACACTTCAAATGCACCCACTGCGGCCAAACCAGTTGCCTGGATGACGTGGAGGTGCCCCGCGTGAAGCTGCCCAAGGGGTATCAAGCCCACGAACTAAATTTATTGGTACAAGGTATTTGCGGCAAATGTCAATAAAACCGCGTTTTTGAGGTTTCCTTTTACCGAGGCCTCGGATAAACTACAGACGTACCTTTTGCGAATAAAATATATTTGTACTTTTACTTTGGATTGGAGGTGATTACCAGCCATTTGAGCCGATAGTCACCTCTTTTTTAACCCCTAATCGCCACCGAAACCCTACATGCTCCTTCTGAAGATTTTTAGCCACGAGGTAACCCGGCAGGAAATCCTTTACCTCGTTTTCGGTCTGGTAATTTTGACGTTCATGGTCATTGATCTGGGGTTCTTCAACAAGAAGGCACATAAGATCACCACCAAGTCGGCCTTGTATCAGTCCATCTTTTGGGTGTTGATCAGTACCCTGTATGGCGTGTTCGTTTTTTACGATGGCCCCTACTCGCGCGAGCGCGATGGCGTAATCGAAACCATCAGCGGGCAAGATGCGATGATCTTTTACTTCACCGCCTACCTGACCGAATATGCCCTGTCGGTAGATAACATCTTCGTGATCCTGCTCATCTTGAAGTACTTCCAGGTCAAAGAGGAATACTTTCACAAGATTTTGTTCTGGGGAATATTGGGAGCGGTGTTTTTCCGCGGCATTTTCATCTTTGTGGGCGCCTACCTGATCCACCACTTCCATTGGATATTGTATGTGTTTGGCGTATTCCTGATTTACTCGGGCATCAAAATCTACTTTGAGGAAAGTGACGAGAAGATCGACCCCGAGAAAAATCCCATTCTGCGGTTTTGCCGCAAATACCTGCCCATCACCCAAGACGACATGGGCGGAAGTTTCGTTGTGCGGGTCAACGGCAAGATCATGTTCACCTCCTTGTTTTTGGTGATTGTGCTGATCGAAACCACCGACTTGATTTTTGCGGTGGATTCCATCCCCGCGGCCTTCGCCATTACCGACTGGGAGTTTATCATCTACACGTCCAACATTTTTGCCGTGATGGGCCTGCGCGCCATGTTCTTCCTGCTGTCGGGCATCATCGACAAGTTTTACCTGCTGCAAAAAGGGCTCTCCATCATTCTGTTTTTCATCGGTGCCAAAATGCTGATGGAAATGGGCGAAGGCTACCTGCCCGATGTGTTGGTGCACCTGCCACCCACGCTCTCGTTCTTGATCATCATCGCCACCCTCACGCTCTCGATCATTTTCTCCATCTTGATTCCTCAGAAGGAAAAGGCAACCGAGTCAAAGGAGTTGTCGGATTGACGGAGTGAGCACGGGGTAACGTAGGCGTTGGTCGCGAGAGCCGCTGTCTTCCACCCGCAGCGACCTGGCTCGAAGGGCTCTGTGGTTTTGCCGCCTACACCTGGCTAAAGAAATTCTTGGGCAAGATTTTCATCAGCATCGGCAATGTGAGAAAGCGCTGCGGCAATGAAATGATCACAAACGTGGGTATCGTTTTCAGCATCTGAATCAGTTGCTGTTGCATTTCCAGTTTCTCCGGCTCGTCCAGTTCCTGCGCTTTGGCTTTCTCCAGCAACCGCATCAGCGCGTGGCTTTCCTTGGCTTCTTTGAGCAGCCGGTTTTTGTTGTTGTCGGCAATGCGGGCCATCCGTTTGATAAACTGCTCGCTTACTTCCTGGTAGTCTTTTTTGTTTTGCAGGTGATTCAACTGCTCCCAATGCTCCAGCACAAATCCCTCAATGGCCATCAGGCTGTTTTCCAGGTCGTCTACGCTAAAGCCCAGGTACTCTGCCAGCCGCTTGAGAAAGTCAGTTTCGTTTTCCTCCACACGTTTGTCTGACCAAATGGTCAAAATGGCCATTTCCAGGAAGTACTTTTTCAGAATCCACGAGTTGTTGGTGGGCAGGTTGATATCGGCCAGCGCGATGCCGTGTTCAAAAATGTGCTGCGCTTCTTTTTTGCGGTCGGCCGAGAGCCCGGCCGTTTGCAGGAAATAGTCGAGCAGCCTGCGCTCTTCAAACTCAATGGTGTGGTTGGCATGGGCCGCGGCTGCGATAACTTTCACGACCGAGAAACGCAGCTCTTCGCGCTCGTACCGGAAAAAGTCAGACACGATGCGGTCGGCATTGGTGTGAATCCACTGGCCAAAAATGAAGATGTCCAAAAACAACAAGCTGTTGTGAAAGAACTGTGTCCAGAAATTCTTGTTGTGCTCGGCTGTGTGCTCAATGCGTTTGTCCAGTATTTTTTCGGCCAACTCCAACGGGCTTTTTTTTCGGCCGAAGAGTGTTTTGGTGGGCGTGGCCAGTTCCGGAAAAATCTTGTTGTAAAAATTCCCTATGTTTTCCATCGTCTTCACGATGACGTGCGACAGTTCATCGGGGTTTTTGATGGGCTTGTCATAAAACAGAAGCGAGCTGCTGATCAGACTCTCGGCCAGCAAGATCTTCATCCGATCTTTTTCGTCCCAGTCCTGTGAGTTGGGATGGTCGAGCGCCCCGGCCGATTGTCCATACATTAAGCCCGTGGGCTGTATGACGCGGTACAGCGAGTGCTCCGGATGCGAAGCCGCGCGGCTCTCGTTGGTCAGCTCCTTGAGCAGCTCTTGCCGGAACTCGAGATATTCTTTTAACCAACCTTTCTGATCGGGTTTCATCTGATTACGATCGTTTTTGCCAACCGAGTGCGTTAGTGTACTGATTTCCATCCGCGCTTTTCAATTTGGCGCACGGACTTGAGCACGTTGCGCTCCAGCGATTTCTTAAAGGCATCCAGTTTTTTCGCCAGCGCAGTGTTTTGGCTGCCGAGTATTTGGGCTGCCAGAATGCCCGCGTTGCGGGCCCCGTTTAGTGCCACCGTGGCCACGGGCACACCGGCCGGCATTTGCAAAATGGACAGCACCGAATCCCAACCGTCAATTGAGTTGGACGACTTCACGGGTACGCCAATGACCGGCAGCGAAGTGAGCGAGGCCACCATGCCCGGCAGGTGGGCGGCCCCACCAGCCCCGGCAATAATCACTTTCAGTCCGCGCCTGCGCGCCCGCGTGGCAAAGTCCACCATGCGCTGAGGGGTGCGGTGCGCGGATACGATCGTCAGCTCATACGCGATCTTCATTTCCTCCAAGAACGCAGCCGCTTCGCCCATAACGGCTACGTCAGACTGGCTACCCATAATAATGCCTACCACCGCTTTGCTCATGCTGTTACCCGCAAGTTATCTTTGACAAATTTGGCTTTCTTTTTCAAACTTTCCACATCGGGGTCGGTAATGGTTACATGGCCCATTTTGCGAAACGGCTTTGTTTGCTGTTTGCCATACAAGTGTACATGTACGCCCGAAACGGCCAGCACGGATTCCCAACCTTCGTATTTCGCCAGCCCTTCGTGCCCCTCGGCCCCCAGCAGGTTTACCATGGCACTGGGGGTGGTCACGCGGGTATCGCCCAGGGGCAGGTTTAAAATGGCGCGCAGATGCTGCTCGTATTGCGAGGTCACGTTTGCCTCAATGGTTTGGTGGCCGCTGTTGTGCGGCCGCGGAGCCACTTCATTGACCAGTACGCCACCCTCGGGTGTCACAAACATCTCCACCGCCAGCAGGCCGACCATCTCCAGTTTTTCGATAACCTGGCGGGCGATGCGCTGTGCTTCGGCTGCCACACCGGGCGAAAGCTGGGCAGGCGAAAACAAGTATTCCACCAAGTTGGCTTCCGGGTGGAACACCATTTCCACCGGAGGATACAGGGCCACTTCGCCCGAGGCGTTGCGCGCCACGATCACCGCAATCTCCTTTTCAAAAGGAATCAGCTTCTCCAATAGCCCCGGGGCGTCAAAGGCCTTCGATAAATCTGCTTCGGTGCGCAGAAGTTGCACCCCACGACCATCGTATCCTTCCGTGCCCAGCTTATTCACAGCCGGCAAAAAATGCTTTTGGCGCAGCACCTCGTCTTTGCCCTGAACCAACAGGAAATCGGCCGTGGGAATGCCGTGTTTCTGATAGAATTCCTTTTGTGTGCGCTTGTCCTGAATCAACTCAATGACCTCGGGTTGCGGAAACACCCTCTTGCCTTGCTGCCGCAGCGTGCGGAGGGCCTGTGTGTTAATGTTTTCGATCTCAATCGTGATCACCTCGCACTGCTGGCCAAAGGCCAACACGGTGTCATAGTCGGTAAGCTTGCCTTGGGTAAACGGGGCCATGTGCGCGCACGGAGCCTGGGCATCGGGGTCGAGCACGCGAAACGACAGGTTCCAATCCGAGCCCGCCTGCAAGAGCATGCGCCCGAGTTGGCCACCGCCTATGATTCCAATCTGCACTGAGGTGTCAAAACCTGCCATGGCACGCAAAATAGGAAATTGTAGGAAGTGGAGCACTTTTTACCTATGCTTCATTCTATTTACATTAATTCGGTTCAGAGAAATCTATCTTGATCTTTTCCAGATTGTTTTCAGTGAGATAAAGATTTAAATCATTATCAATCCAATACAATATCGATTGTTGGATCTCGGAAATTGTAAATACCATGGCAACATCTTTGCGTATAAAATCTGGATACGTTGTATAACTCACAATTAAATCATTGTAGTTCTCCCTACCACGGCTCTTGATGTAGAAAACAAAAGATGGTTGATGCAGGAATCTTATCTCAACATCTTGAATTAGCTGGTCAGCACCACACCTGACCAAAATTTCGAATGTTTCTTTTGATAACTTCAATCCAAAAACAGTTTTTTTTATTAGCTCAAGATTCTTATTAAGAATTAAGCTGTTAACTGGTTCTATATTATCTTCCATTACCGTCATTTTCACGCCCGAGGCGACCTCTGTTAGATCGAGTTCTCCTTTCTCTTTTGATAGCGTAGATTCTTTTTTGATAGGGGTTCTTCTCATTTCGTCCGTTTGCGCTACCTCGTCAACAGAATCCGTTAAGGAAATTGGTTTTGAGGGTTTTAGACTATCTGTCTTTACGATAATAGAGTCAGTTCCCCTAGACAAATAGATATATCTACCCGACATCAAAAAAAGACAAAGAACAATAGCTATTGAAGGTACCCAATAGTAAGGGTCATTAACGATAACTTTTACGATTGTTGAGATGTTTTCTATCATTTTCGAAAGCTCCGGTTTATTTTAGAATAGAGAACCGTTCAGTAAATTTCAAATCCCGATGTTGAAAATACATAAATAAATAACCAAACAAATTTATGTCAAAAAATTGGACAAAGACATTGTTTCGAATAACAGTTAAGCCGCGCGGCTTATTGCTACCTTTGCGGGATGCTGACCTCCGATTTAGAAGAACAAGACGATGAACTGTTTGAGCACCACCGCATCGTGGCAGACCCCCGCCAGAGTTTGGTGCGCATTGATAAGTTTTTGATGGACCGGTTGCCCAACGTGACCCGCACCAAGCTGCAAGACGGCATACGCGATGGCTTTGTGCGCGTCAACGAAAAAACCATCAAGCCCAATTACAAAATACACCCCAACGATGTGGTGACGGTGTCGCTGCCCGAGCCCCCGCGCGATACGGACGTCAAACCCGAAAACATCCCCCTTACCATTGTATTCGAAGATGCCCATTTGCTGGTGATCAATAAGCCTGCGGGCATGGTGGTGCACCCGGCCTACCAAAACTGGAGCGGCACGTTGGTGAATGCGCTTACGTATCACTTTCAAAACCTGCCCCAGATGCCGGGCAACGATGGGCGCCCCGGGCTGGTGCACCGCATCGACAAAGACACCAGCGGGCTGTTGGTCATCGCGAAAAGCGAAACGGCCATGACGGCCCTGGCCAAACAGTTTTTTGACCACACCATTGAGCGTACCTATCAGGCGATTGTGTGGGGCATCCCCGAACCTGCGGAGGGCACCATTAACGTCCACGTGGGCCGCAGCTTGAAAGACAGGCGCGTTACCACCGCCTTTCCCGAGGGGGACTTTGGGCGCCATGCCATCACACACTATCGGTTGCTGCAAGACTATCGCTATGTATCGCTGGTGGAATGCCGGCTCGAAACGGGACGCACCCATCAGATACGGGCACACATGAAGTATCTGGGCCACCCATTGTTCAATGACGAGATGTATGGTGGTAGTGATGTTGTGAAGGGCACCGTATTTTCAAAGTATAAACAGTTTGTGGAGAATTGTTTCAAGATGCTTCCGCGGCAGGCATTGCACGCCAAGACCTTGGGGTTTGTGCACCCCGCCACCGGTGCGTTTATGAAATTTGATTCGGAGTTACCGGAGGATATGAAACAGGTGTTGGATAAGTGGGAACATTATGTGAAGTATACCTGAACCACTCTTTTCTTCACATTTTCGTCACGTGGTGATTTTTTTGGGGAGCACTTCCCCCGCAAGTGCCGTTTGTGCACTTGTTGTTACCTGCGTGTAACGGGTATGTTACGCAGTGAGCACCAGGCCCTGTTTGTTCTTGCGCAACGCCTGACGTATTTCTTTCAGGGCTTCGCGCTTGAACGACTGATAGTCCTCGGTGCGCTCGGGTTGGTTCAGCAGTCCCTTGATGTACTGCAGCACCTCTTCCATTTGCACCTGGTCCATCGCATCCAGGCTTTGGAGGATCGCCAGTTTGGGTGAATGTTTCATTTTCGTAGTGGTTACCCAAATATAACGTTTATCCCTCAAAAAAGTTGAATGTAACAAGTTGATAACCAAAACTAAACAGGCGGTTAACGGCTACGCTTCCCGATCGCGGTCAGCGACCTTTTTGCGCTGGGCGTACAACTGGCCGGTTTTTACCTTGTGGAGCATTTCAAACGATCGCTTGATGCGGCTGTCCACGTTTTTCACGGATTTCACATAGTAACTGAGGCTTCGCTGCAGGCCGGGCGTCAGTTTTTTCCAAGCGGCCATCGCTTCGTCATCTTGGGCCAGCACGGCTTGCAACTCTTCGGGCACGTCAATCTTGTCGGGGTTGGTCAGTTGGAATGTGACGGTCACCCGGTCACCGCTTTGGCTTTACGCGCCAGCACTTTGCTTACCATCAAGTACCGCGGGCCATTTTTTACATATTGGATGGCGAGATCGATGGGTGCATCGTTCAGAAATCCCTTCACGCGCAAACGGCCTTCCGGCAATTGCTTCAAAATGACGCTGGGCACGGTGACGGCCGCGTGGGCAAACAGACGGTCCAGCTTGGTAAGCGTGGCCGAGAATGAAAAGGAACCTTTCGGCAATTTTTTGGGCATGTCACTTCCATTTACGAGTCCAAGGCCGCGCCAGTTGCTGGGTTCGGAGCTGGCCGTTTTCCAGGGCTTGTTTCAGCCGCTCGTTCATCGGGGCGCGCGAAGTAAAGTGATAGTTGCCACACTCCTCACACAAGTAGATGGCGATAGGCCCTTGCCCCGGAGCATATGCATATTCGGCATGCGCCTCCAGCAGCGCGTCCTCCGCCAGGGTGGCGGTAGCATAGGTGCGCTTTCCGGTCGGGCATGTTTTCATCGATGAAAGATAGGCAATGAAGAGAAAAGGCAAACGGGAAATGTGGGGTAGCGCGCTTGAAGAGCGCACCGCTTTTGCGTTCTTTGCATCCGCAACGTAACAGAAATGAAAAAAATCATCTTTTGTGTGGCCCTGGCAACGGGCAGTTTGTGCGCGCACGCGCAGTCAAAAAAAGAATTGCTCACGGAGGTCACCCGCTTAAAGGCCGAACTGGAGGAACTCAAAAAACCAAAGCCGGTAAACGTGACCACCGAGTTTGACAAGACCAGCTATGGCTTTGGCGTATTGATGGCCACCTCGCTCAAAAGCCAAGGGGCCGACTCACTCGATCAGCACCTATTTATGGCAGGGCTGCGCGATGTGTTGGCCAACAAACCTTTGCTGGTGCAGCGCCAGGAAGCGATGGCCGTATGCCAAAATTATGTAACCCAAGTAACGGAAATGAAGAATACCAAACGAAAAGAGGAGAGCCAGGCTTTTCTCGAAGCCAATGGAAAAAAGGCGGGCATTACCACCACCGCCAGCGGTTTGCAATACCAAATCACGACTGCGGGCAGCGGCCGCAAGCCCGGACCTACCGACCGGGTGACGGTCCATTACACCGGCCGGTTGATTGATGGGACGATGTTCGACAGCTCGGTGGAGCGCGGCCAGCCCGCCACGTTTGGGGTCAACCAGGTGATCAGCGGCTGGACGGAGGCGTTGCAACTGATGACGGAAGGATCCAAATGGGTATTGTATATCCCCGCGGAGTTGGGCTATGGCGAGCGTGGAGCAGGAGCCGATATTCCGCCCCACTCGGCACTGATTTTTGACGTGGAGTTGATCAAGGTGAACTGATACGCGCAAACCAAGACCCCAATTTTGGTCTCAGGGTAACTCCTTGTTTCTTTTTGTCGTAGGTAGTTGTTACACAAAGCTTCACGAAGAAACACGAAGGTGCACAAAGATCACTCAACTGGCTTTTTCATCACCTGAAGTCATCGGGCACATCACGGGTTGACTGTGCATAGTTAATTTAGTCTCTGCGTAACTCTGCGCTTCTTTGTGTCCTCTGTGTAGTAACAACTCACAAAGTTTCTCAAAGAAGCACAGAGGTGCACAAAGTCTATTCAACAGGATGTGTCATCACCCGAAGTCATCGGGTACATCACGGGTTGAGCGCGCGTAGTTACTTTAGTCTCTGTGTAACTCCGTGCTTCTTTGTGTCCTCTGTGTAGTAACAACTCACAAAGTTTCACAAAGAAGCACAGAGGTACACAAAGTGCATTCAAAACCGAATGGAACTGTTTGTTTCTATTTCGGATCCAATGCCTGATTGATACGGTTGAGCACATCTTGCAGATGAACGCGGCTCATGCGGTCGCCCGTGCCTGGTAGCGCTGCGGTGATCTCACCACGCAAATCCACCAGATGGGCACGCGCCAGTGAAATCACGTCACTCTTCTTCGGGTCGGCCACCGGTGAGGCCGGAGAGGCCGGGAAGAACGGACTGGAGAATCCAAATCCCGCGGGCGGAGGCGTTGACGAAGGATTGAGCAACGAAATCAATTTCTCGGCATGCACCTTCTGTAAATTTCTGCGGAAGTTGTCAATGCTCTTGCGCGTACGCAATTCCGACCAAATGCCTTTGCGCACATCGGTAAACATCTCATCCAAACTATACGCAGTTGAATTGACCGCGCTGCTTTCAATCAGGCGCTGCATGCGTGCATAGTCGTGCAAGCTGTTGAGCGTTGCCTCTTGCACCTGGCGCAACTGCTCCACGCCCGAGCCGGGTCGGGTAAGGCTGAGCACGGCAGGGTCCAACATCCACGAAGGTGTCTCAAACAAATTCTTGTTCAAGAATGCCACAGCGTCTTTTTGTAAATTTTTGGGGGTGGGTTCATACACTACGCCCGGCTGCTCGTAGGTCTTGGGTGTTTCATACACACCGCCCACGTATTTAGTCACGTGCCCCATATACCTGCGGTATTGGCCCACCAACTGACCGTACATTTCGCTCAGCTTGTCATAGTCTTCGGCCTCTTCGCGGTACCATGCGTTTAAGTTGGGCAAAATGCGTTTCAGGTTTTTGATGCCGTAGTCGCTGGCCAGCATGGCATTGTCGCCAATGTCTTCGCTTTGCGAACGTGGATCGTACGGGTTGATTTCGGTGCCGAACCAATACATCGGGTCGCCTGCTTTTGCCAGCACCCACTTGTTCAAAATCTTCTTGTCTTCGTCTGCACTCTTGGTATCAAAAATGGGTTTATAGGCCCACTCTATTGCCCAGCGGTCGTAGGCGCCTACGCCCGGAAACAGGTTGGTCACGCCATCTTCCGGTTGGGCCACGTAATTGAAACGTGCATAGTCCATGATGGAGGGCGTGTGACCAAATTTGGCCTGGTACTCCTTGTCGCGAAGCTTTGCTACCGGGGTGGCATGGCTGGAGCCGAAGTTGTGGCGCAGCCCCAGCGTGTGGCCTACTTCATGGGCCGACACAAACCGAATCAACTGGCCCATTAACTCCTCGTCAAACTTACGCTTGCGGGCGCGTGGATCAACAGCACCTGTCTGAATGGTGTACCAACTGTTGAGCAGGCTCATCACGTTGTGATACCACCCAATGTGGCTTTCGATGATCTCGCCCGAACGGGGGTCGTGCACGTTGGGGCCATAAGCGTTTTGGATGTCAGAGGCGAAGTAGCGGATAAACGAATAGCGTGCATCTTCGGTGCTGATGCTGCTGTCGCCCGGGGAGATTTCTTTGGCCACGATGGCATTTTTGAACCCGGCCTGCTCAAAGGCCTTTTGCCAATCTTCCACCCCTAGCTTGAGGTACTTGCGCCATTGCACGGGTGTGGCGGGATCAATGTGAAACACGATGGGTTTTTGAGGTTCTACCAGCTCCCCGCGTTTCATTTTTTCAATATCGCCCGGCTTGGGCTCTAACCGCCACCGCACGGCAAACACTTCGGTTTCGGATTTTTGCGACTCTTCGCCATAGGTAGTGTAGCCTGTGGCGAAGTAGCCCACGCGCGGATCAAACAAGCGCTTGCGATAAGGTGTTTTGGGCAACAAGATCATCGAGGCATTCAACTCCACGGTAACCACCCCGGTGCTACCGCCTGCGGGCAACACCACCGTTTGTGGCGGGGCCGATGGGTTTGAGGGAGGAGGCAGCACGGAGGTAAAGGTTTTTACCATGCGCACTTCGGTATTGATCGGGAACGACTTGATGCGCTGAATGTATGAGCGGTCGTTTTGAATGTTGGTGAGGTTAAACCTGCGCTTGGTCTGGGGGTCCAGTGAAATCAACTGGTTGTCTCCTTTGAAAAACTCGGTCACGTTGATCACCACCGCGGTGTCTTTGCGCACGGATTTGATATCAAAGGCAGCCGCAATGGGGTCCAGATTTGAGTTGCGCACCGCCTGCAAGATGGGCTTGGTGCTGTCGCCACTGGCGTTGAGGAAAAGAGAGGCGCGCAAAAACAACTTGTTGTTGGGGCCGCGCTCCCAGCGCATCACTTGGCGGTTTTCTTCTTCGCCTCCGTAGCCCGCCCCGGTGGGGGTTTTGGCAAAGCGCGTCACGGTCATGAATTCGCGACCCATCAGCGAGTCGGCAATCTCAAAGTAGTAGTCGTCATTTACTTTATGAACGGTAAAGAGGCCCTTTTGCGTTTTGGCCTTGCCCACCAATTGCTTGTAGGGCTGCAGCCCACCGGCCGGGGCTTTGCGTTTGGCGGTATCCGCCTTCACGGCCGTGGCCGGGCTCTTGCCCTTGGCATTTTTCTTTGATTTTTGTGCGCTGGCCGTACTGGCGCCCAAGGCGAGCAGCAGCGTCAGGCATAGGAGACATCGAAACATAAACAAACGGGTTGGTTAAAAATGTGGTCAAAGCTAACAGACGTTACGCAGGTCGCCAATGGTAGTTTTGGGGTTGGGATGAGCGGTATGGACAAATTACGGTATCTTTCAAGCGGCATGTAACGACCAGGTTTTTGGCAGACGGGCGCACACATCGGTTTGAACAGCTTTTTCGCGAGTGGTTTGTTCCCCTTTGCCGGTTTGCCTTTCGGTTTGTGCCTGATGGCGATGAGGCCAAGGGCATCGTGCACGATGTGTTTGTATCCCTGTGGGAGAAGATGGAACAGTTGCCGCCCGACACGCACTTCCGAAGCTATTTGTACACGGCCGTGCGCAACCGATGCCTCAACCACCTGCGCAACCAGCGCAAGGTTGTGCGGCTCGAAGCAGCCGAGGCCCAGGCACCCCAAACCGAAGAAGTACCTCTCGAAACACAGGAGTTGGAGCGCGAAATCGAGTTTGCCATTCAAACATTGCCCGAAAAGTGCCGCGAGGTGTTTGAGCTAAATCGAAAAGAGGGATTGACGTATGCACAAATTGCCGAGCAGCTTGGCATTGCGGTAAAAACCGTGGAGGCGCAAATGAGTAAGGCGTTGGCCGTGATGCGCATCCATTTGAAAAACTATTTGACGTTGCTATTTTTCTGGTGGCTATAAGGGTGGCAGGCCGGTTGGGTGTTATCAAACCAGCGTGAACGAGTACGAAAACGATATGGACGAACGCATCGCCCGCAGCTTGGGTGGCGAAACAACGGAGGCCGAAGAGGCAGCCTTGGTGGCGTGGCGCGCGCGCAGTGCCGGCAATGAGCGCCACTATCAGGAGCTGGCGCGGGTGTTTGCGTGGGGGCGCGCCCACTACGGCCACCCGCTTCCCTCGCCCGGGCCGATTGACGTGGATGCCGAGTGGGCGAAGTTGCAACAGACCCTCCAGGCCAAACCCACTGCCCGTTCCGTGCGCTGGCCGTTGGCGTGGAAACTGGCTGCGGCCGTTTTGCTGCTGGTGGCAGGCGCAGCCTTGGTTTACCAACTTTTACCACCCGCTACGGTGCAATGGGAAACCCAGGCCGATGCTCGCGAAGTCACGCTGCCCGATGGAAGCACGGTCGTCCTTAATCGATATTCCACGCTGCGGTATCCCAAAAATTTTGATCGGCAGGAACGGGCCTTGGAGCTGACGGGCGAGGCCTTTTTTGAGGTGCGGCCGGATGCCCAAAGACCGTTTCGCATTGCCGCAGGCCCCGGACGCGTGGAAGTGTTGGGCACATCGTTTTCCGTGGCAACAGAGCGCGAAGCCTTGCAAGTCATCGTGGCCAGCGGGTTGGTGACCGTGGCCGTGCAAGACCAACAAGTGCGCTTGAAGGCCGGTGAGCGAACAGACTATCGCGCAGGCGAAAAGTTGATGCCCGCTGCCAACCAAGACCGGAACTACCTGGCCTGGCGCACTCGGGAGTTGGTGTTTGACGCCACGGACCTTGCCACGTTGCTGCAAACGCTGGAGCGTACCTATGGTGTTTCGTTTTCGCTGGAAGCAGACGCGCCAGCCTCCTGTACCTTTTCCGGTTCCTTCCATCAGCAGTCGCTTGAGTCAGTATTGCGGGTGGTGAGCAGCACACTCGGCCTGACCATTGACCGGAAAGACAACGTGTACCGCATCACTCAAATTGGTTGCTGACCCCATGTGTATCGGGCACTTGGGCAGGTGGCGTCCGCGGCTGATGGGCGTGTTGTTAAGTTGCCTGTGTTCCTGGGCGGGATGGGCGCAACATCCGTTGGAGCAACCCTTCACGTACGCAGCCACCCACCAACCACTGGCACAAGTGCTGGCCGAGTTGGAAAAACTGTCGGGTATTACGTTTTCCTACAATCCGTCACGGCTTCCGATGGACGCCCGCATCACGCTCCGCGTCACGCAGGAGCCGCTGGAGCGGATCATTGAACGGGTGTGCCGCCAGGCCCACGTTCGGTACGAGTGGATCGAAAAGCAAGTAGTCCTGCTTCCGCAAAAGGAACCCCTCCATCCACCGGACAAAATTACGTTGAGCGGATTTGTGAAAGACCGCGCCACGGGGGAGGCACTCATCGGTGCCACGGTGTGGGTGCCGGCCCTGCAACAAGGCATCGCCACCAACGGCTTTGGGTTTTACTCCCTCTCGCTGCCGGCCGGCAGCTATGACGTGGTGTTTTCTTTTCTGGGTTATGAATCGCAACGCACTGCTATGGCGTTTGCCCAATCGCGCCAAGCCAACGTGTTTTTGGCGGAGGCGGCCCCGCTGCTCCAGCAGGTGACCGTTGAGGCGGCCACCACGGGAATGCAGGCACCGCAAACCGGCTCGCTGGATGTGCGCCCTGCGGCCATCCGGGAAAGACCGGCCCTGTTGGGCGAAATGGACGTGGTGAAATCGTTGGAGTCAGTGCCGGGTGTAAAGCCACATTCGGACGGCTCCACCTTTTATTATGTGCGCGGTGGCCAGCGCGATCAGAACCTGATTTTGGTGGACGATGCACCGGTCTACAACCCTTCGCATTTGCTGGGCTTCTTTTCGGCCATCATCCCGGATGCCATCAATGACATGACGTTGTACAAAGGCGACATGCCCGCAGCACTGGGAGGCCGTCTTTCCTCGGTGCTGGACATCCGCACCAAAAAGGGAAATGACCAACACGTGCAATGGTGGGGCAGTGTGGGGTTGGTCTCCAACAAAATCGGTGTGGAGGGGCCTTTCAAAAAAGACAAAAGTTCGTTTCTGATTTCCACCCGGTTTAGCCGACTCCGATGGTTGGCGCAATTGGCCAACCCGGAGGTAGACCAGTTTCAGTTTACCGACTTCACCGGCAAGGTCAATGTTGAAATCAACACGCGAAACAAACTGTTTTTTACGGTATACAACGGCAGCGACAACTACTTTGCCGAAAACGGGGGCATCCAATGGGCCAACAGTGCCGCTACGCTTCGGTGGAATCGCGTGTGGTCTGAACGGGTTTTTGCCAACACCACCCTGTCGGGCAGCAGCTACCAATATTCGTTGTTCACCGATCGGGCCACCAACACCCGGTGGAATTCGCAGATCAGCAACCTGCACCTGAAAACTGATGTCAGCTATTTTATTCACCCGGATAGTGAGCTTCAGTTTGGCCTGGGGTTAGGAGGTTATTTTTTTGATCCGGGAAACGTGCGCAGCAACGTGAGTACGGCAGACGCGCCCGCGCTGTCTACCCGCCAATCGGTGGAAACCGTTCTGTATGGAAGCCACAACCTCACAATCAATGCGCGGTGGGCGCTTGCGTACGGCTTGCGATTGACACGCTGGAGCAACGTGGGCGAGGCGTTTGAATTTGTGCTGAGCCCGTCACGCCAACCGGTGGATACGCTTCGGTTTGCCAAAGGAGAGCGCTACAGCAGTTTCACCACAGCCGAACCGCGGCTGACGGCTACGTATACGGTGGGCGCGCAATCGTCCATCAAAGCCAGCTACACGCACACGGTACAAAACATGCACTTGATCTCCAATACGATCAGCCCGTTTACCGCCCTGGAGGTTTGGTTGCCCAGCAGCCTTAACCTACAGCCCCAGCGCGCCCACCAACTGGTGGTTGGTTATGATCATCGCTTTTCAACACTCGCGCTTACGGGCGAGGTGTTTTACAAAGAAATGACCAACCAGATTGAATACGAAAATCATGCTGAGACACTGCTAAACCCCTTGGTGGAAAGCGAGCTTCGGTTCGGAAAAGGCGTGGCCTACGGGTTGGAACTGATGGCCAAAAAAGAAACGGGCCGCTGGCGCGGATGGGCCGGTTACACCTGGTCGCGGGCACTGCGCCAGGTTGACGAAATTAATCAGGGCGAGCGCTTCCCGGCATTTTTTGATCGCCCTCACCAAATCAACCTGATGCTTTCGTACGATGTGTCCGCCCGTTGGAATGTGGGTGCCAACTGGCTGTTCTTGTCCGGAGCTCCGTTTACTTCGCCCATCGGCTTTTATCGTTTCAACGGGTTGGAAGTGCCGCTGTACGGCCAGCGCAATAACGACCGCCTGCCGGACTATCACCGCATGGATGTTTCTGCCACCGTCAAACTCAACCGACAACCCGAAAAGAAATTCCAACACGCCCTGAGCTTTTCGATTTTCAATTTCTATGCGCGCAAGAATCCCTTGTTCATCAACTTCAATAAATCGGTGGCCGATGATGGTACCCTGAAAATTCCGGCCGACCTATTAAATGCGCAGCGCGTCACTTCGCAGTTGTATTTGTTTCAATTTACCCCTTCGTTTACCTATCAATTCAAATGGCAATGAAGCGAGTCATTATAGGATGGATGTTCATCCTTGCCTCGTGCCAGGAGGTGATTGAACGACCCTTGGCCGAGGAACCGGTGGACGTGATTGCCGTGGAGGCCGTATTGACCAACGAAAACGTGAACCAAAAGGTAACGCTCACACACCCGTATCGGCAGCAAAACGGGCAGGCCAGGGCAGCCACCGGAGCGCAAGTGACGCTGACCGATGGAACGGCCGTTTATCCCATGACTGAATTGCCGAGCGGCTCGGGCGAGTATTACTCCGACCCGTTTATTGCCGTAGCCGGCCGCGCCTATGGGTTGGAGATACGCTACCAGGGGCGTGTGTTTACGGCCGTGGATCAATCGCGGGGTGTTGAGCCGCTGCAAGAAGTTGCCTATGCGACAACTGCCCAGGGAGGCTATGAACTCATACTCCGCGAAACGGGCAGCTTGCCCCACTACATTGCGCATCAAATCACCTGGCGTCACACGCCCTTCTGCGTGGCCGCGGTGTGCGAGGGACTGCTGGTGCAGTATGACCTCAAAACCATTGATGCCCACGAGGCCTTCAAGCCTGAACAAACCCGGTTGGTTTTCCCGGCTGGGTCCATCATCGTGCGCAGAAAATACGCAGTGAGCGATGGCTACCGCGCCTATCTGCGCGCCATCTTATCAGAAACAGCGTGGCGAGGAGGTGTTTTTGATGTGGAGCCGGCTAATGCACCCACCAACTTGAGCCATGGGGCCGTGGGGTATTTTGCGGTCACTTCGGTGGTGGCCGATACCACGGTGGTACAATGAAAAGTGTAAAAAAAAGAGGGCTGTTTCGATTTCCGAAACAGCCCCACAACTCCTCTTACTCCCTACGCTACGATTTTTATTCCTGAACGGTCACCACAAACGTGCGGTTGCCTATCGTTACTGTTATCTGATTGTCGCACGTGCCATCACCGTAGTCTACGGTGCGCTTGCGACTCACAAAACCTTTCAATCGCTCAACTTCCACCACTCCGGCTACGCGGGCAAAGTTGCCAGCGGCCCGGCACGACCAGTCGGAGATGATTGGCTCGATAATTCGGTGCGTAAACGTGCGGCCGTTGGTTGCTACGCCTTCGATTGAACCGGTGATCTCAAACACGTTGTTGGTGGGATCGCCATCGCGCACGCCCTCTAACCACGTGCGGGTGCGGCTGCCGTTGTACACCATTGACCCGCCATTGGGAAACGTGACTGTCAGGTTTGTCAGTCGCTTGACGGATTGAACGGTGCCATCGGTGTTGGTGGAGATATCGCGCAACTCAATCGTGCCCGAGAGGCCGCGGTTGTTCACCACGTAGTTTCCAAACGTGATGATGCGGTTGGATACCCCATCGTTGATGGCACCACTGTAGGCAATGAAGATTTTTCCCCTGCGCTGGCGACCGTAGGGGCCTGCGCAGCCATCACCAAAATCAATGGTGATGATTCGGGCCTGCGCATCGTTTGTCACCTGGGCACAAGGATACTTCCAACCGGCCGTGCGCCCACCCGCATTTGGGTCCAGTGCGCTTTCTACTTCGTCCAGCATTTCCAACACATCATCGGTCTCGTTCTCTCCCAGAGAGGCATTTTCAGCGATCTGCGCCTCCTCGGTTTCATTGTTGCGCAAATCCAATTCATTGTCGCACGAGGCAAGTGCGAACAGGGCCACCCAACACAAGACGACCGCGGGTTTCAAAACGAACATTTTCATAAATCGGTTATTTTTTAGGTTTCACGTTGATTTTCCGGCCGGTGCACTGCCTGTCCTTTTTGTGAAAGACATGCCTTAGAGTGCGGTGACTACGCAAGGTTTAAAGGCCGTAAAAAAAAATTGGTGCGGGGGCATAAGGGTAAGCGCGGGTTGGCGGGTTTTAGCAGCAAACGGTCAAAAACCAACTCGAATCAACCAAACAACACGTTTATGAAAGCGACTAAATTTCTTTTGGTGGGCATGCTGGCCGCGGGGCTGGCTCTGTTTACCGCCTGCGAAACCAACGAGCCGTTGCCCGCGCAGCAGAGTATTTTGCCCGAGCGTTTTGGAGTAGCCATTCCGTCATCGCTCACGGCCACCGCTACTGTTACCGGCCGCGCGGCCAACCGCAGCCAAACGGACACCCTGAAAGGCAATGACATCTATTTGAACTTGCAAACCTTCATTTGGGTGGGCGAAAGCGCCAGCAAATTTGTAAATGAATTCATCGGTGGCATCCGGCAGTTTGACATCGACCGCGTGCTGGCGTTTACATTTGTCAGCGAAGACGATGGCCGTGTCAAAAATCTGACCGTAGAAACCGCGGTTGCCTTTGAGGGCGCCACGTGGGACTATCTGCTGACGATCACCGATGTCAACTCCGCCAACGAAGCCGATCGGGGCATTGCCTTACAACTCTTCTGGAACCAAGACGCTCCTATTCGCGGCATCGCCATCTGCAAACTCTACCATGCTGACCGCGTGGAGCACGCCAATGCCCCCGAGGCAGTGTTCCGCATCAACTATCAAGAGGGTGGCACGCGGGGTTACGAGGCCGAAATGGAAGTGTTGATCTCGGGGCTGCCGCTGGCCACTCCGTTGGAAGACCCGTATTCCATCCGTACCCTGCGCATGTTTGCCGGCAAAAAGGGCGACATCGTAGATGTGTACGGAAACAGCCACCACCCCAATGCGCTTTTCTTCACCGGCACCAAGGCCTTTAACTGGGCTTTTGTGGCCAGTGGAAATGAAGCAACCGACATGGGTGTAGCGGAAGTAGGTCTGCCCTTGAGTTCCCTCAACAGCCGTGACCGCGAGACGCTGCTGAAGGCCCACTCGATCCGAAATGTGTTTCAGCGGGAGATCACAACTGCCTGGCCCGGCATTGATCAAGGATTGCTGGCCGCCTACCTCGCCAATACCGCGGCCCCGGGTTTCTTTAACGAACAAGGCTTTATACAAGGGGGTGAGTCGCCTGGCAGCAGCTGGACTACGTTGGCTGCGCGCCTGGAAAACTTAACGCCTTACAACCCGGCCGAGGTGAGTGCCCTGAACGTCACATTCAAGTAATCGCCTGTTAGGTTAGTTGAGTTCATACAAAACAGGTGAGCCCCCGTGCCGCAAGGCCGGGGGTTATTTTTGGTGGGGCAGCGCGAGTTTCAAACCCGCGTAATAAAGCCGGCCGGGCGCGACATTGAAATACCGGTCGCCTGCGGCATTGATGTCATCGCCTAAACTGTACGTTCGATCCAGCAGGTTGTCAATGCCGGCAAATGTTTCCACGGTGGCGCGATGAATGAGCCAGCGATACGAAGACTTGACGTGAAAAACCCAGAAGGCACTCGCTTGTTGCGTATTGGCATCGTTCAGCGGAATGCGGGCATTGTGCTGGCCCGTGAAGAAAAGCTGCCACCGCTTCGCCACGGTGCCATCCACCAGGAAGAGGGCCGTGTGCTCGGGCACGCCCGTGAGCGCATTGCCACTTACATCCACCC
This sequence comes from Cyclobacteriaceae bacterium, assembly GCA_025455015.1. Lineage (GTDB taxonomy): Bacteria > Bacteroidota > Bacteroidia > Cytophagales > Cyclobacteriaceae > ELB16-189. Next base: position 20,417 of record JALONI010000011.1, read on the forward strand.
CATCGGCTACATACGCCCGAAACCGATAGGGCTGATAGGCATAGACTGCCCGGGCCGAAAAGTAGGGTTGCCCTTCGTAGCGTGGCCCGTAAGGCAGCCATTGCACGGAGGCTTCGAGACCGGGTTGATCGGTTTTGCCGGCATTGACAAAGAACTCGGCACCGTTTTCATCGCGCTGCGTGACAATGGCGTTGCGCAAGCGCAACTGATAGCCCGTAAGCGCTGCCTGCCATCGCTGGCTGTGGGATTGCAGCTTCGCGCCTACCTCCCCTTGCAGGCCCCGCTCAGGCGCAAGCGTGCTGTTGTATTGGCTGGTGGAGGGCCGCACTTCGGCCAGCGTGGGAGTCGAAAAGCCATCGCTGAGATTGGCAAAGACAAAGATGCCGGGTGTTATTTTTTTGCCAAGGCTGAGGCGTGGTGAAATAACGGGGTCAAAGATGCGCGTGTTCCGGACGCGTTCCGGCTGCAGGCGCTCAAAGCCATACTGCTGCCATTGCAGGCTGGCCCCGGCCGTCAGCGAGATGTTCGCAGGTAGTTGCCATTCCATCTGCGAAAAGAGCAATGCCGCGCGAGATGCCAACCGATCCTCGAATGCCTGTGCGCCTTTTATGCCGAGGTTATTTTCAAATTGGTTGAGGGCGGTGATCAAAAACTGCGCTTCGCCTCCGCTTACCCAGCGGTGTTGGGCAGTCTTTCCAAACGAGTAGGTGTTTTCGATGCGCAATGCTGCGTTTTTTTCATCGCGATCTTCTACGTTCAGGATGGCGTAATTGACGAAGTCGGTCCGCGCGCCCATCAGGCCGATGCGTGTGTGCCAGCGTTCGTTCCAATCGCGTGTATACCCAAGACCCAGGTAAGAGGTGGTGTTGGCAACACGGGCATTTTGAGCTTCGGCACCGGGCCGCGCAGGTGTGCCGGGGCGTGCCTGGCGCGGGTTGCTCTGGTACTGTGTGGGCGTGAGGCCTCCGGGTGTTTCATAGAAGAGGCGCGCATGAAACAGAAAAAAGGAAAGCTCCGCTTGCGTATCCACGGCCGTGGTGCTGCGTGCCTGCAACGTTAACCGGTTTAGGGCCGTGTGATCGCGGTAGCCATCGCTTTGTTGCTGGGAGAGCGTGAGGGTTGACGAAGTCTTGCCAATGAACACGGGCAGCTCGCCCCGCCAACGCCACAGGCCATAGCTGCCGGCTGTGACGCCCACTTGGTAGGCCGATGCACGCCTGGGTTGATCGAGCAGCAGCACGCCTCCGGTGCCCGCCCCATACAAACTGGAACCCGGCCCCTTGATCACGTGGGCTTGCTGAATCGTTTCCACATCCAACAGATTCAAGTACGTGTTGCCCCCGCCATCGGTCAGGGGGAGGCCGTTGAAATATACTTTTACATTGCGCACACCAAAAGGCGACCGCAAGGCGCTGCCGCGGATGGCCAAGCGATAGCTACCGGGGCTGCGTTCTTCCATGCGCACGCCCGCCACGGTGTTGAGGCCGTTCACCAACGAGGCCGGGGCTGTGCGTTCAAATTCGGCCGGGGCAACAACTCCCACAGCCGCGGGTATTTCAAACACGGGCCGATCAGAGGCCAGTGCGCGGATGGTTACTTCGTTCAGCTGACGAATGGTATCGGAGGATTGGGCAAGGCAGGCAACAGAGAAAAGAAAAAATGGAGCGATCAGTCGCATCAAGGCAAGGTAATAAGAGTGGCGACAAAATTTCGTTGGCTGGCATTGAAAAAACAATGGCGTCACTTCGTGTGACGCCATTGACGTGCGGAGCAACAGAAAATCAATCCTCCGCTTCGTTGTCTACCTCTACGGCTTTCTCTTTTTTCTTCTCGCCATTGCCGAGGTCAATCTCTTCCCCGTCTTTGTTCAGAAAATGAAATTCGGTGATGCCGAGCGAGCTGTCCTTTATCAGGTTTACCCAGCGCTTGTATTTGAAAAACAACTTCACGCGTTTGCTGATGATGCCCTTGGTGTAGTAAGCAAACAAGAACGGATGCAACGCCAGCACCAGCTCTTTTTCATTTTGCTTGACAAACAGATGCTCGATGTGCTGCTCGATCTGGTCGGTCACTAAAATCGAAGCCGTGATCTTGCCCGTGCCATTGCAGGCGGGGCACACTTCGCTGGTGGCGATGTTCATCTGCGGCCGTACCCGCTCGCGGGTGATCTGCATCAACCCAAATTTAGACAACGGCAACACGGTATGCTTGGCCCGGTCAGACTCCATCTCGTCTTTCATGGTTTTGAAGATGAGCTTCTTGTTGTCCTGGCTGCGCATGTCGATAAAGTCCACCACGATGATGCCGCCCATGTCGCGCAGGCGCAACTGGCGGGCGATTTCTTTGGCGGCCTCCACATTGACCGACAGGGCGGTGGTTTCCTGGTTTTCCTCGCGGGTTGATTTGTTGCCGCTGTTCACGTCAATCACGTGCAGGGCTTCGGTGTGTTCAATAATCAGGTACCCGCCTCCGCGAATGCTCACGGTTTGGCCGAAGGCCGACTTGATCTGCTTTTCGATGCCAAAGTGTTCAAAAATTTTCGCCTTGCCGGTGAAGAGCTTGAGTATTTTCTCTTTGTCGGGTGCGATTTGCTGGATGTAGGTCTTGAGTTCATCAAAGGCCTTCTTGTCGTCTACATAAATGCTATCAAACGATTCGTTCAGCATGTCGCGCAGCAGCGAGGAGGTCTTGCTCAGCTCGCCTATGACCTTGTCGCGGGCGTTGCCGTTGGCCAGGCGGGCGGCCCCGTCCTGCCAGGTGGTGACCAGGTTGCGCAAGTCGCGGTCCAGTTCGGCCACTTCTTTTCCTTCGGCCACGGTACGGATAATCACCCCGAAGCCCTGTGGCTTGATGGACTGGATGAGTCGCTGAAGACGCTTGCGCTCTTCGCTGCTCGAAATTTTTTTAGAGACGCTGACCGCGTCTGAAAAGGGCACGAGCACTAAATAGCGCCCGGCCAATGACAGCTCTGACGAAAGTCGGGGGCCCTTGGTAGAGATGGGCTCCTTTACCACTTGTACCGGAATCAATTGACCTTTGGTAAGCTGCGAGGCAATTTTGCCGTGCTTATCAATGTCTTTTTCCGCCTGAAACTTGTCCAGCTTGCCTCCGGTGATTTTTCCGGCTTTTACAAGCTTGGTGTATTTCTGTAACGAGGCAAACTGCGGCCCAAGATCGAGGTAATGCAGAAAGGCGTCTTTCTCATACCCAATGTCGATAAAGGCTGCATTCAAACCGGGCACCACCTTTTTGACGAGGCCCAGATAGATGTCTCCTACTACAAATTTGTTGCCTTCCTGCTCGTGATGAAACTCAATGAGTTGCTTGTCGCGCAGCAGGGCAATCCGACTTCCGTTCTGAGCTGAACTGATGATTAGTTCGTTGCTCAAAACTTTATGGTTTTAGATGTTTAAAAAATAGAAGTAGCCCCGCGGCCTGCGGGGCTCAAAATCACTTCTTCTTATGTCTGTTTTTTCTCAGGCGCTTCTTGCGCTTGTGAGTGGCCATTTTGTGTTTCTTTCTTTTCTTACCGCTTGGCATACACTGGTTGGTTAAATCACCGCCTTTCAAAAAAGGGCGGTTTGGTTGTACATGTAAATTATTGTAAGTCTTTCAGGTACGAATCGGCCGTGGCCTGCACGGCCGGGTCGCTGTCCAGCTTTTTTACTTTTTCAAACTGCTGGCGCGCTTTGGCTTTTTGATCGGTGTTGGCATAGGCCACGCCCAACAGCAACTGGCCCTGCACGTGTTGGGGGTTTACCGAAGTCAACTTTTCCAGGCGTTCCACCGCCAGCGCATATTGCCCTGATTGGATGGACAACATGCCCAGGTTGTACAACGCCAGCTCATGTTCAGGGTGTTCATCCAAAATCTCGCGCAGCTTTGCAATGGCCTGCATGGGGGGTGCGGTGGCCAACAGGGTCATGGCCATCTTGGTTTTCACGTCCAGGTTGGTGGGCTGCTGTTCCAATACTTTGCCATAAAAGGCCTGCGCTTTGCCGGCCATCGCCTTTTGTTTGGTGGGGTCGATAGCGAAGAGATACGCCTCGTAATAATTGTCGGCTGTTTTCAAAAAACTTTCCGCACTGCCAAAGAACGTTGCTGCCTCCTCGGCAAACCAGGCCGCACTGTCAAACTTGCCGGCACTTTTATACAGGCTTGCCAAAGAGTCGGCAAAGATAGCACTTTTTTCTGTTGGCGGGCCGCTTAAGTAGCGGGCTCTCAACTCTTTAATGGCCGCAGCCTTTTCCTTGCTGGTGGTGCCATGGGCCGCCCCCAGGTGGGTGAGCGAATCTGCGGCCACCGCACCGGTACCCAACTGGCTGTCATCTTCCACCACCACCTTGGGCAGCAGATAGATGGCCGTCACCACCAGTACGCTGATGGCAATCAAAAGAATGCGGGTTTTGCGCATGAACGAGGGCAGCGATTTATTCGACCGGCTTTTCAGCCATTTGCTTTACCTTATCGCTGTTTTTGATCTTGTTGATGAAAATCTTGGCGGGCTTAAAGCTGGGGATGTAGTGCTCATCGATGACGATGGCGGTGTTGCGCGAAATATTCCGCGCGATTTTTTTCTTTCTCTTCTTGTTGATGAAACTGCCAAAGCCGCGCACGTAAATGTTGTGGCCGTTGGCCATGTTCGACTTTACGATGTTGAAGAACGCCTCCACCGATGCCGACACGTCAGCCTTGTCGATTCCGGTTTTTTCAGCGATTTGGTTGATAACGTCTGCCTTGGTCACGGTCGTAAATAGTTAAATGGTAACTGCTATAAAAATCAGGGTGGCAAATTTAAGCGCGAAACGCTCACCCGCAAAATGAATTTGTTGATAATCACGTAGATGGCCAAAGCACGCTGCGAACGAAGTTTATTTGCGCGTCAATGCTCATTTTTGCCAGTCAAATGCCCCGCTAGCCGATGAGCTCTCCTTCTTTCGCCCGCCTTTTGATAGCGTGGTACCAGCAGCACCAGCGGCCGCTGCCGTGGCGCCACACGCGCGACCCCTATCGCATCTGGCTGTCGGAAATCATCCTGCAGCAAACGCGCGTGGCGCAAGGTTTGCCCTACTATCATGCCTTCGTGGAGGCCTTCCCGGATGTGCAGGCGTTGGCCGCGGCCGAAGAGCGAGTCGTGCTGCGCCTGTGGCAGGGCCTCGGCTACTATTCGCGCGCACGCAACCTGCACAAATGCGCCCGGCACGTGGTGAACGCGTGGCACGGCCGGTTTCCGACCACCTATGCCCAACTGCTGACGCTGCCCGGAGTGGGGCCCTACACAGCGGCTGCCATCGCCTCCTTTGCCTTTGGCGAAGCCGTACCCGTAGTGGATGGAAACGTGTTTCGTGTATTGGCCCGGGTGTTTGGCATGCATACGGACATTGCCAGCAGCGAAGCCAAAAAACTATTTTTCGAACAAGCGCAGCGTGTGATGGATCGGGCACGGCCGGCCGACTTCAACCAAGCCATGATGGAGTTGGGTGCGATTTGTTGCACGCCTTCCTCGCCCACGTGCCACGCGTGCCCCGTGGCCCCGTTATGTTTTGCCCGCCAGCGCGAAGCGCAACAGCTCTTGCCCGTGAAGTCGAAGAAAACAAAGGTGCGCAAACGGTATGTACACTATTTTGCCATCCGCCAAGCAAACAAAACACTCATGCGCGAGCGCACGGGCAAAGACATCTGGCGCGGGCTGTACGACTTTTATTGTGTGGAAACAAATCGGCCGGCACGGCTCGACACGCTGTTGGCCGCGGACCCGTTTCTTTCGCGGCTGCGGATAACGCAGGCGAGCAAACCCGTGAAGCACGTGTTGTCGCACCAGCAGTTAAAGGCCGTGTTTTATGAAGCTGTGTTCAAAAAGGCCAATACGACCTTGCCCGAGGGAATGAAGTGGTATGGCCCCCGGCAGGTGAACGCTCTTCCCAAGCCGGTGCTGATTGATGCGTACGTAAAGGGTAGGCATCCGATTTCGGACACCACTGGATAAATTCGGACGGGGTACGGGTTCAAAAACCGCGTTTTTGCACCAAATGGGCGGCTGTAATTGTTGGCGCGCATTTCGCAAATGTGCGTGAGGCCCCCAAAGCGGCCGATTGCCAAGCACCTAAACTCACGCCCATGTTTCGCCACTATCTCAAAATTGCATTTCGGGCCCTGCTCAGAAAACAAACGTACACGCTGCTCAACATCGGGGGCCTGGCCGTGGGGCTGGCTTCGGCCATCCTCATTTTTTTGTGGGTGGCTGATGAGTATGCGTACGACAAGTTTCATGCAAACTACGACCGCATCTACCAACTCTACCAAAGCCAGGAATGGAACATGGGGCACATTGGCACCGGTCAATCAATGCCCTATCCATTGCTGGAGGTACTACCCGACAAAGCGAGTCAAGTTGAATACATCTCATTGGTAAACTGGGGGGAAGGTAACTTACTGCAAGTGGGAGAAAAACGGATGACGGAATTTGGGTATAGCGTATCGGAAGATTTTTTAAAAATGTTTTCGTTTACCCTGATTAAGGGTGATCAGCAACACGCGTTGGATGAACCCACTTCTATTGTCATCACCGAGTCAACGGCAAAATCATTATTCGGAGACATTGACCCCCTGGGACAGGTAATCCGCATCGACAATAATCGCGAGCAGAAAGTAACGGGTGTGATAGCGGATTTTCCAAAGCAGTCTCAATTTGAGTTTGACTACCTCCTGCCTTTTTCATTTTTTGAAGCCACGAATTCGTGGGTTAAACGAGCCAAAGCAGGTTGGGACAACAACAGCTTTCAAATGTTTGTGCAACTGCGCGAAGGTGCTTCGGAAGCTGAAACGAATGAGGCCATTCGCACTATTGTTAAAGACAATAATCCAAAGTCACCCACGGCTAAATTGTTTCTTCACCCGATGAGCAAGTGGCGCTTGCATGCCCACTTTGAAGAAGGCGTAAACACGGGCGGCCGCATCGATTATGTGCGCCTGTTTACCGCCATTGCCGTATTTGTGCTGATCATTGCGTGCATCAACTTCATGAATCTGGCCACGGCCCGAAGCGAGAGCCGCGCAAAGGAAGTGGGCATCCGCAAAAGCATCGGCTCACGAAGGCGTGAGTTGATTGCGCAATTCATGGGCGAGTCGTTGGCGATTACATTCCTCGCATTTGCGCTCGCCATCGCGCTCGTAGAACTGGCCTTGCCGGCCTACCATTTGTTGGTCGACAAAAACGTTTCTATTGACTACACCAACCCGGTGGCGTGGTCGTTGGCCATTGGGTTGATTTTGCTGGTGGGGCTGTTTACCGGAAGTTACCCTGCCTTTTATCTCTCCAGCTTTGAGCCCGTAAAAGTGCTGAAAGGAAAAATCAATTCCGCCAAAGGGGGTAGCGCTCCCCGCAAGGTTTTGGTGGTGCTGCAATTCGCTTGTTCCATCTTTTTGATCATCGGAACCATTGTGGTGTACCAGCAAATCATGCACGTTAAGGATCGCGACATGGGGTATGACCGCGAAAACCTTATTCAGGTGTGGACGAACGGGGAACTGGAAACGAACTTCCAAACCATCCGCGAAGAGTTGGTGCGCACCGGGGCCGTCACTTCGGTTTGCAAAAGCAATAGTCCGGTAACGACAATTTTTTCCACCAACGAAGTGAAGTGGCAAGGCATGCCCACCGACTCGCGCGTAGCGTTCAGCACCATTGCCACCGAGTACGACTACTCCAAAACCATGGGTGTGAAAATGATCAAAGGCCGCGATTTCTCACCCGACTTCCCCAGCGACTCTTCCGCGGTGGTCATTAACGAGGCCGCCTGGAAGATGATTGGCTTTGAAGACCCCATTGGGCAAAAAGTGGAATGGATAGGCACCAGCTACGAAATCATTGGCGTGATGCAGGACATGGTGATGGCCGAGGCAACCAGTGTGGTTCAGCCACTCTCCATGTTTCTGATCCCGGGATGGACGAGTACCATCACCTTACGCCTGAATAAAACCCACGACTTGCCGGGCGCCCTCGCACAGGTGGAATCCGTGTTCAAAAAGTACAACCCAAACTATCCGTTCGAGTATCGGTTTACCGATGAACTTTTCAACCAAAAGTTTGCCAACATCAATCTGATCAGTCGGGTAGCCGGGATTTTTGCCGGGTTGGCGATTGCCATCACCGCGCTGGGGTTGCTGGGGTTGGCTGCGTTCACGGCCGAGCAGCGCACCAAAGAACTGGGGATTCGCAAAGTACTCGGTGCCTCCGTGACCGGATTGATCTTCCTGCTCGCGCGCGATTTCACACGGCTCGTACTGATCGCTTTTGTCATCGCCTCGGGCTTCGCGTGGTGGGGCGTGGATCAATTCCTGATGCGGTACGAGTACCGGATCAACTTTCAGTACTGGGTGCCGGTGGCCGTGGGCGCGTTTGCATTGGCGCTTACGCTGATGATAGTGGGCACACAAGCCATGAGAGCCGCTTTGATGAATCCGACCAAGAGCCTGAGAACCGAATAAAAACCCGCCCGATGCTAAAAAACTATTTTCAAATTGGCCTGCGAAACCTGCTTCGCACACCGCTATTTTCTTCGATTAACATCATTGGCTTGGTATTGGGTATCACGTGCAGTACCATCATATTAGTGTACGCCTGGCATGAGGTAACCCATGATCGATACCATACCAAAGCGAATAACCTCTACCGCATTACGCTGCAGAAAAAAGACGGCCATCAAGTGGGGGCGGTAAGTCCCGGTCCGTTAGCGCCCGAGTTAAAAGCCCAGTTCCCGGAAATCGTCAACACCGCCCGCTTGGGCAAGTGGAGTGGCGTATTCAAGACAAGTGAAAAATATTTCTCCGAGGGGAGTGTTTTTTTTGCTGATGCTTCGCTGTTACACATGTTTGATTTTCCACTGGTGCGCGGAGATGCCCAAACCGCTCTTACCCAACCCAACCACTTGTTGCTGAATGAAACCATGGCACTCAAATACTTTGGTAACGACTGGAAAAGCCGCAGTGACGTGATTGGAACTACTTTTCGATTGAATAATGAAACGGACTTTACGGCTGTGGGTATTTTCAAAGATCAGCCCGCGCAGTCTTCGCTTCATTTTGACTTCCTGCTGTCGTTTGAGCATTTGGTGCCCGACCGGTGGAGTTACAACTGGGGCAGCCATAACTTCAATACATTTATCGAATTGGCCCCCGGCCACTCCATTTCCGATTTTAACGCAAAAATTCAAGATGCCTTAATCAAACGTGACGCCCAAGCCGGGTTTACGCTCTCCACCCAGTCGATCAAAGACATGTACCTGCACCCGCTCGCATATGATTATTGGACCGAGCAAGGAAACCTCATGTACATTCGGATTTTCACCATCATCGGAGTCGGTATTTTGCTTATTGCTTGCTTTAATTTCATCAACCTGGCCACGGCCCAATCGGGCAAACGCTCAAAGGAGGTGGGTATTCGAAAGACGATTGGTGCGACACGTCCGCAAATCTTTGTGCAGTTTCTGGGGGAGTCCGTTGCGGTCGTCCTGCTGGCGGCAGTTATTTCACGCGGACTTATTGATTTTTTGTTACCCTATTTCAGCGCGCTGATAGGCAAGGAGCTCACCCTTTCGTCAATTAATTACATGTTCTCGTTTGCGTTGCTTGTCTTCACGTTGCTGATCGGTTTTTTGGCCAGTATCTATCCGGCTGCCCGAATATCGGCCATGAACCCCGCAAAATCCCTAAAGGGAATAGCTATGGGCAGACATGGGAAAAACTTTCGTGAAGCATTGGTGGTGGCGCAATTTTGCTTATCGTTTTTATTGCTGGCAGGTGCCGTGATCATCTACCAACAGGTCGACTATGTACAAAGTAAAGACCTCGGTTTTGACAAAGAGCAAGTTATGTTCATTAGCCTGAATGGCCCGCTTAAGGCAAACAGCGAAACATTTCGGGCGGAATTACTCAAACAGGCAGAAGTAGAGCAAGCCGCGGCCGCCACCTCCACTTTTGTGAACAACGACAATTACAGCAACATTGAGTGGGAGGGTCAGTTGCCGGGTCAACAAATTAACATCACCCAAATGAATGCCAACCCCGATGTCATTCCGCTCATGCAAATGCGCATGGCGTACGGTCGGAACTTCTCGTCCGATATCAAGTCGGATACCGTGGGCTACATAATAAATGAGACAGCATCTCGTCAAATGGGCTTTCAGCAGGGCGAGGCTGTCGGGAAGCGGGTAGTATTCTGGGGCCTGCCCGGTGTTATTATTGGAATCGTCAAGGATTTCAATTTTCGCCCCCTTTCGCTTGGGATCGAGCCCTTCATTATGCGCTACCGGCCAAACGAATTTTACTTTAACATGCTGGTGAAGGTAAAGGCTAATCAAGTAAATGAGTTGATTGAGAAATTGCCTGCTCTTTATAAAAAATTCGATCCGGAGAACCCGGTAAGCTTTGGCTTTGTAGACGAGCGCCTGAATACGCAATATCATGCGGAACAACGAGCCCTGGCCATCGTGCTTCACTTTTGTGCGCTTTCGGTGATTATTACGTGCTTGGGGTTGTTCGGTCTTGCTACGTTCATAGCGGAGCAGCGAACCAAAGAAATTGGCATCCGCAAAGCACTGGGAGGCTCTGTGCAAAACATGGTGGTGCTCTTGTCAAAAGATTTCATTCGACCCATTATCATTGCGATCATAATCGGCTCTCCTATCGGTTGGTATTTGTTTCACCAATGGTTGATGAGCTACGCTTATCGAATAGAACTGACTGCATGGATATTTGTAGGAACCGGCCTATGTACGCTCTTGATTGCCTGGCTGACGGTAATTTCGCGAGCCATCAACACGGCATTAACCAACCCGGTTGATTGTTTGCGGAGCGAGTGACAGATATTTGTCCCCCGAAAGCCGCCCGCAAAGCGTCTCCTACCGCTGCATCGTTGCGTGTAAGATTTTATCGCCCACGCCTATCCGGTGCACCACATCCATGCCCTCCACCACCTGGGCAAAAATCGTATACCGTCCCTCCAAGTGGGGTGTGGCGGAGTGGGTGATGAACCATTGGGTACCTTCGGTGTCTTTGCCGGCCGAGGCCATGCCCACCGCGCCCTCGCGGTAGCGCCTGCGCGAAAACTCCGAGCGGATGGAATAGTCTTCGCTGCCATAGCCATCGCCCCGGTGGCAACCGGTTTGAATCACAAAGTTTGGCACCACGCGGTGAAACACTTTCCCGTCAAAATACCCTTGCCGCACCAACTGCATAAAATTCAATGCGCTTCCGGGTGCTTCCTCCGGCAGCAGTTGCAATACGATCGTTCCCCGCGTGGTTTCCACGGCCACGCGGGTGGTGGACGAAAGCTGCTTCAGCAGCACCATATCAATGGGGTGATTGAATGTGTTGACCGGTGGCCGGGGGCGTTCGTTGCCTTCCAGGTACGCGATGGCCTCCAGCAAGGGCTGCAACGACTCTATGTCGCGAGGCAATTGAAACGCTTTCTTTGCCTCATGCAAAAAGCCGGTTGACGAAAGGACCGATCGAAAGCCGAGTTTTTCATCTTTGAGGGCGTCCGCCACGAGGCCGATCACGGCCACATCTCCCTGTGCGATGGCCCGTTCATACACCGATAGAAAGTAGGCTATCGGCAGGGTGCTTGATTGGCGATTGAGGTTTACCAACGCACTGGCGGCTGCCGTGCGTACTACCGCGGGTGCGGCAGAGTCGAGCAGCGCGGCCGAAACAAAGGCACATGCGCGGCCGCTGTTGGCAACGGTTCCGAGGGCACTGAGCACGTGTGCTTTGCCATACGCATCGGCCAACGGATACGTGTCTTGCAAGGCCAACCACGTGGCGGCACTGTCGCGTTGTTGCAAAACAGCCACCGCCAAATTGCTTTTGACGCGAAGATCGGCCGCGGCTTCCATCTCGTCTCGCACGTCCAGCGATTTTTCGCGGGCCGACCGCGAGCGCACCCACTCCGAGGCGGCCACGGCCACCGAACCGTGGTCATCGCGCAAGGCGGATTTGATCACGTCTTTGACCACTGCCCACTCAAAGGCGCTGCAGGCGCGGATGGCCCCAATTTTCACTCGGTAGTCCTCCGGTTGGCCCGTGACTATGTCTTGTAACAGCGGCAGGGCTTGTTCCGAAGGCAAGTGTTTGAGCGCCATGGCCACGGCCATGCGCACGTGCACGTTCTTTTCGGACGCCAGGGCTTGCGTGATGGGTGCATGCACTTGCCGGCCGGGCAGGTGGCTGGCTCTGGCCAACAGGTGGGCGGCTGCCAGGCGTGTTTCGGTTGTGTGGTGTTGGTCGAGATAGGGGACGGCCGCAGCCACCAGGAGGCTGTCGGGCTTTTGCTGCAGCGCCAACCGATACAGACCCCACGCCATGCCTTCTGTTTGTACCGAATCGCGCGGGCGAAAGCGGTACAGCGCAGACACATCGGCCGGGGTCACGATTTTGCCCAGCGCTTCTGCGGCCTCGCGCACTACGCGTGAGTCGGGATATTGCAAGGCCGGGATGAGGGCGTTTACCGCGCGGAAGGATCCGGTTTGCCCTAAGGCAAAGGCGGCATGCGCGCGCACTGTGGCTGAGGGATCATCGAGCAGGAGGGCACCCAGGGGATCGGCTGCCAGTGTGTCTTGCACTGACGCCAAGGCAAGTGCAGCCTCCGCCCGGTAGCGTGGCTCGGCATGCGATAAGTAAACGATCAAACTATCGGTGGTGCGGGTGTCTTGCCAGTGCAATATGGCCGCGGAGACAGGATCGGCAAATCGGTGAGTGGACGTTTGGCAGCCCACCTGGGCCAAGATAAACAAGGCCCAAAACGCAGCGGCCGCCCTCATCGCGTTATGCCGTTTTGGCGTGTGCCACTACATCTTCAAACTCCACGCCCGCCATTTTGGTGGAGTAGAGGAGAAGCCGTACTTCTTTGACGTGTACCTGGCCATCGACCTCCGTTAATTTGTACAAATGCACAAACGCCCGCAGCTTGTCCTGGTCCGAACATTGATTGATGTGACCCAGGCCCAGTTGGTACACTTCTTTTTCGCGTTTGTTTTTGATTTGATTTTCGAAATGCACGAACACCTCGTCTGGAATATTCTCTTTGTTTTTTACCTGGGTTAAGTGCGCGCGTTCGCGCTCGTCTATGCTTCCGTCCACGCCTATCAATAAATGAATCATGTACAACAGGCCGAGGTGGAAGTCGCTCTTCTGGCTCATGGGGGAGTTTGTCAAGCTCGAAAGATAGACGTTCGCGCGGGAAATAAAAAAATGAAAGCTAGCGCAGCACGTGGTACGTGACAAACGCGGCCAGGTAGGCCAAAGCAGTCATGTAGGCCAGTTGAAGCAGCGGCCATTTCCACCCTTTGGTTTCGCGTTTCACCACGGCCAGGGTGCTCATGCATTGCATGGCAAATGTGTAAAAGACCAACAGCGAAAAACCTACGGCCGGGGTGAAGCGCGGTCCTCCGGTTTCCGGGTTGATCTCGCGGGCCAGGCGGCTCTTGATCGTTTGGGCATCTTCGGTGCTGCCCAGGCTGTAAATGGTGGCAATGGTGCCCACAAACACCTCGCGCGCGGCAAACGAAGTAATGAGCGCAATGCCGATTTTCCAGTCATATCCCAATGGGCGGATGGCGGGCTCAATGGCCCGACCGATGATGCCGGCATAGGAATGCTCCAGCTTGTAGGCCGCGATGTGTGCCTCCAGTTCGCCTTCGGAAAGGGGCAACAGTTCGGTACGGGTGCGCACGGTCTCTTCCGCTTTCTCCATCACATCTCCGGGCCCATAGCTGGCCAATACCCATAGCAAAATGCTGATGGCCAAAATGACCTTGCCGGCCTCCAGCACAAAGGCCTTTGTTTTCTCCACGATCGTGTACCCCACGTTGCTCCATTTGGGTACGCGGTAGGTGGGCAACTCCAGCAGCAAATAGCTGCGCTCTTTGGCTTGAATGAGCATCTTCATGGCCACGGCCGACAGCAGGGCAGCGATGAAGCCCAGTAAATACAGGCCCATCAACGCGAGTCCTTGATAACTGATCACGCCCAAGAATTTCTCTTCCGGAATGATCAGCGCCACCAGGATGGTAAACACCGGCAGCCGGGCCGAGCAACTCATGAAGGGGGTGACAAAAATGGTGATGAGCCGCTCCTTCCAGTTGTCGATGGTGCGGGTGGCCATGATGGCGGGGATGGCGCAGGCCCAGCCCGACATAAGTGGTACTACACTTTTGCCGTTGAGACCAAACTGACGCATGCCTTTGTCCATCAAAAAAACCACGCGCGCCATGTAGCCGGTTTCTTCCAACACCGAGATGAAGGCAAACAAAATGGCGATCTGCGGAATGAAGATGACGATGCCGCCAATGCCGGGCACCACGCCCTGCGAAAGCAGGTCGAAAAAAGGGCCGGCCGGCAGCGTGTGCGACAGCCACAGGCTCAGTTGGGCGAACGTGTGATCGATGAAATCCATGGGCACCTGCGCCCACGCGAAAATGGATTGAAAGATCAAAAAGAGTATGACGAAAAAAATTACGTAGCCCCACACCTTGTGCGTGAGCAAGGCATCAATGCGGTAGGTGTCTTTTTTCCATTCGGGGTGCGGGGCTTTGAGCACCACGCGGTCGAGCAGGTCCTGGATAAACTGGTAGCGGATTACCGTTTCGGCCCCTTGGTATTTGGCCGGAAAGAAATCCACTTCGCGGCTCACGGCTTCCACAAAGGCGCGGTCATCGCGCGACAGCGACAGCAAGTGCTGCGGCTGTTGCAAAAATTGAAACGCACGGTAGGTGCCCGTCACCCCAAAGCGTTCGTTGATGGTGGTCAACACACGGTGTACTGAGGCATCGGGCGTAAACACCTTTCGCTGCGGGGTACGCCCCGGTTCAGCCATGGCCTGTTTTAGTTTGTCGATGCCCACGCCCTCGCGCGCGTTGAGCATGACCACCGGCACGCCCAACTCCGCACTGAGTTTTTTGACATCCAAACTAATGCCCGCCTGGGCCGCTTGGTCCATCATGTTCAGTGCCACCAGCAGGGGCACTTCCAAATCGATCAGTTGCGTTAGCAGCAGGAGCCCGTTTTTCAAGTTGGTGGCGTCAAGCACCAGCACCACCTTGTCGGGAAAGTGTTTGCTCCGCGTGTCAACGAGCAGCTCGGTCACAATTTTCTCATCGGGCGTGCGCGGATAAATGCTGTACAAACCCGGCAAGTCGATGATCTCGGCTGTTTGGTGTTCGCTCAGGGCGCACAAGCCGGTGCGTTTGTCCACCGTTACCCCGGGAAAATTTCCGATTTTCTGATTGAGGCCCGTCAGTTGGTTGAACAGCGATGATTTACCGGAATTGGGTTTGCCCACCAGGGCGATGCGCACGTGGGCTTTGGCGGACATCACCCGAGGATTGACACCGTGGCAGCTTCTTCTTTGCGCAGCGACAGGTCATAGCCTGATACGGTAACGCAGATAGGATCGCCAAACGGGGCGGTGAAGTTGAAGCGGATGGCCGTGCCGGGCAAAAAGCCCATCTCCATCAGTTTGAAAGACAACTCCTGATCGCTAAAGCCAGCGATGATGCCGCTTTCGCCTGGGACCATTTGGGCGAGGTTTTTTGCCAATTATTTAGACTAATTTAAAACTGCGCGAAGATAGGGTGCGGTTTGATGTTGTGCAAGGCCTGAAAACAGCCCTTTCGTGTCCGAACTTCTCGCCCAGCCAGCGGCCAAAAAACACATCGTACACACCGTAGCCCTCCGGCTCGTGGGGGGGGCAAAAATTTTTGCGCGGTTGGCTGCGACACAAAACCTTCCTTGGCCGGGGATGCCAGCCAACAGCTGAAACGGCTGCGCGGTCAGCAGCGTGCGGTAGTTGGTGAATACAACTTCATTCTTTTTGAAGATTTGCGCCACCACGGCTCCCAATGAGGTCTTCCGATCGGTTTTTCGGAATTCAAACAGCCGGTGGCAGAAGTACTGGACATAAAAAGTGTGGCCATGTCTGTTTTCGATTGGAATTGTACAAAATGTAGTCTCCAATATGTATAACGCGGTTCCGGTAGAGAAACCAACCGCGAGGACTTGGCAATTCCCTGGCACTGCCTATTTTTAGACCTGTGAAAAAAACCGTGCGCGCCAAGAAACCGACCGCCAAGCCGAAACCAGCCGCAACGCCCCCGCCTCCGGCCACGCCTGAACCCGAGGAAAAGCCCTTCGACTTTGGTGGCCTGCCCTTGCGCGACTTGAAAAAAAACCTGGGCTGCGGATGACCCATCACCGTTCTCCCATGAAAGCGACCGGGTGGTTATTTTCCGTGGCTATGATGCTACCCGGGCCGGCCGCGGCCCAGCAACCTTCGCGCACCTGGACGTTTACCTACCTCAGAGCCAAAAGCGGCCAGCGCGAAGCGTTGGGGAAGTTTGTGTGCGCCAATTGGCTTGCCATGGACAGCGTGGCCGTTCGCCAGGGCCTTCTTCATTCGTATCATCTGCTGGCCAACGCGGATACCTCGCGAAACGACTGGGATTGGGTGGTGGCCGTGGCCTACACCCATGCAAAGGGGTATGAGGGCATCCAAAAGGAATGTGAAAAAATACGCAGGGCACACCGCCCGGTGCTTGTGAACGGCATGGCGTTGGGCCAGTTGGGTCACATTGTAAAATCGGAATCGCTGCGCGAACACGCTCACCCTGATCAACTTCATCGATGACCGCTTCCATCTTTACACGCCTTTCGGCTATGATGCTGCTCCAGTATTTCATCTGGGGCGCGTGGTATGTGACCATGGGCACCTACATGACCGAGTTTCTGGACGCCACGGGTGTTCAGATCGGCACGGCCTACGGGGCACTCGCCATCGCCACCATGATTTCGCCATTCTTTGTGGGCTTGGTAGCCGACCGTTTTTTTGCCGCCCAACACATCATGGGGGTGCTGCATTTGTTGGGTGCGCTCTTGTTATACATGGCCACGCAAACTACCTCCAACACCTTGTTTTATTGGGTCATCGTGGCGTACTCGTTGCTGTACATGCCCACCATTGCGCTCAGCAACAGCATTGCCTTTTCACAAATGACGGACCCGGGCAAACAGTTTCCGTGGATACGCGTGTTTGGCACCCTGGGGTGGATTGTGGCGGGCCTCTGCATCAGCCTGCTGGCCGTTGAAAAATCGCCCCATACCTTTTTGATGGCAGCGTCTGCTTCGGCTGTCTTGGGCATCTTTAGTTTTGCGCTGCCGCACACGCCCCCCAAGGGCGAGCGCAGCGAAAGTTCGGTGGGGGCCGAAGCGTGGGTGCTGCTCAAAGACAAAGCCTACCTCGTTTTCTTTATCGCGGCCATTTTGGTGTGTATCCCACTGTCGTTCTACTACGGCTTCGCCAATGTGTTTTTGAATGAACTGAAGTTGAGTAACGTGGCGGGCAAGATGACGATGGGCCAGGTATCGGAAGCACTTTTCATTTTGGCCATTCCGTTTCTGTTCAACCGCATCGGTGTCAAAAACATGTTGCTGTGGGGCATTGGCGCGTGGATACTGCGCTATGTACTCTTCGCGTTTGGCGATGCGGGAAGCGGCCTGTGGATGTTGTACGCAGGCATCATTTTGCACGGCATCTGTTACGATTTCTTTTTTGTGACCGGCTATATGTACACCGAAAAGAAGGCAGGCGAAAAAATCAAGAACGCGGCTCAAGGCCTTTTTACCTTTGCCACGTACGGCCTGGGCATGTTTATTGGCACGGCCTTTAGTGGCTGGGTGGCCGATGGGCATGTGCACGAAGGGGTACACGATTGGACACCCATTTGGCTGATGCCGGCCTACATTGCCGCGGCCGTGTTGATTTATTTTGTGATCTTCTTCCGCGAGGGCGCATCGCAGTCGAAATAGCGTTAATCTAATCGCGCCAAGCAACGCTTTTCCCTACCTTCGCAAATGATGACGGCCGAGCGACTGCGACTGATTGAAGACCGCGATAAAAAAAAGAACTGGCGTTTGTGGGGGCCGTACCTGGCCGACCGCCAATGGGGAACGGTGCGCGAAGACTACAGTGCCAACGGGGACGCCTGGAACTACGTGTCGCACGATGCCGCCCGCAGCAAAGCCTATCGCTGGGGCGAAGATGGGATTGCCGGCTTCTCAGACGACCAACAACAACTCTGTTTTGCGCTCGCGCTCTGGAACACCCACGATCCCATCTTAAAAGAGCGATTCTTTGGGCTGACCAATCCGGAAGGCAATCATGGCGAAGATGTCAAGGAGCTTTACTACTACCTCGATGGGCTGCCCACCCACGCCTACATGAAAATGTTGTACAAGTATCCGCAGCAGGCGTTTCCGTATGCCCAGTTGGTGGCGGAAAATAAAAAGCGGGGCAAGCTGGAACGCGAGTTTGAATTGTGGGACACCGGTATTTTTGACGGCAACCGTTATTTTGACATCACCGTGGAATACGCCAAGGCTGGCGAAGATGATGTTTTGATTCAATTCACCCTCATCAATCGCGGCCCCGAGGCCGCCCCCCTGGAACTGCTGCCCACGTTGTGGTTTCGAAATACGTGGGCTTGTCATCCAAAGGAAACCAAGCCACGCCTGTATTTGGACGATGCCCATAGTGTCGAAGCAACCCACCCGCGCCTGGGCAAATACTATCTCTATTGCGAAGCGGCAGCCGAGCCCTTGTTCTGCGAAAACGAAACCAACACGCTCCGTCTGTACGGACAACCGTCCGAGGGCACGTACAAGGATGGCATCCATGACTTCGTTGTCCACCAAAACAAAGAGGCCATCAACCGCACCCACCAAGGCACCAAGATGGCCTTTCGCATACGCCAAACCCCACCCCCGCACGAGCCGGTTGTGCTGCGGCTGCGGCTGTCCAAGAAGTACCACGCCAAGCCGTTTGCGTCATTCCAAAAAATAGTTGACTTGCGTCTGGCCGAAACGGAGGAATTTTATCAGGGCATGCAAGCGTCCATTGCTGCGGAAGACGAGCGGCTCATTCAACGCCAAGCGTTGGCCGGCATGCTGTGGAGCAAGCAATACTATTATTATGATGTGGATGTATGGCTGAAGGGCGATGCTGGCCAGCCACCACCTCCCGAGCCGCGGCTGCGCGGCCGCAACCATGAGTGGGAACATCTCAACAACGCGGACATCATCTCCATGCCCGACAAATGGGAGTACCCGTGGTATGCAGCCTGGGATTTGGCCTTTCACGCCATCCCCTTTGCCATGATGGACCCCGAGTTTGCCAAACATCAACTGCTGCTGCTGACCAAAGAATGGTATATGCATCCCAACGGCCAGTTGCCGGCCTATGAATGGGCTTTTGGCGATGTGAACCCACCCGTGCACGCATGGGCCGCGTGGCGGGTGTATAAAATGGATCGCAACATCCAGGGTGGAAAAGCCGATCGTGCTTTTTTGGAAGAAATCTTTCACAAGCTGCTGCTCAACTTTACCTGGTGGGTGAACAAAAAAGACAGCAACGGCAACAACATTTTTCAAGGCGGCTTTTTGGGTATGGACAACATAGGCGTGTTTGACCGCAGCAGCACGCACCTGCCCACGGGCGGCCACATCGAACAATCGGACGGCACCAGTTGGATGGCGATGTTTACGCTCAACATGCTGCGTCTTTCGCTCGAGTTAGCCAAGGAAAACCCCACCTATCAAGGGTTGGCCACCAAGTTCTTTGAACATTTTTTATACATCGCAGGGGCCATGGCCAACGTAAACAAAAAAGGCATTGACCTGTGGGATGACGAAGACGAGTTCTTCTACGATGTGCTGCACCTGCCCAACCACGAGCGGATGAAGCTAAAGGTACGCTCCATGGTGGGGCTTATTCCGCTGTTTGCCGTGGAGGTGCTGGACGAAGAGGTTTTTCAACAGATGCCCGAGTTCACCGCGCGCTTGGATTGGTTTTTACAAAACCGCCCCGACCTGGCCAACCTCATCTCGCGGTGGGGCGAGCGCGGAAAAAATCAACGACATTTACTTTCGCTGCTGCGCGGCCACCGCATGAAGTGCCTGCTCAGGCGCATGCTGGACGAAAAGGAATTTTTGTCGCCCTATGGCGTGCGCGCGTTGTCACGCATCCACCAGGAACACCCCTATCGGCTTCATACCAACGGCACCGAGTTTGTCGTGCAGTATCGCCCGGGCGAAAGCGACTCCTACATGTTTGGCGGCAACAGCAACTGGCGCGGGCCGGTGTGGTTCCCCATGAATTTTTTACTCATCGAATCGCTCCAGCGGTTTCATCATTACTATGGTGATGATTTTAAAGTGGAGTACCCCACGGGCTCCGGCCGGCTGCACACGCTGCGCGACATTGCGAGTGACCTTTCCCAACGGCTGGTTCAACTTTTTAAGCCCGATGCCCAGGGAAGGCGGCCGGCAAATGGCGACCAGCCGTTATTTGATCATAATCCTCACTTTTCCGGCTTCGTTTTGTTTCACGAGTATTTTGATGGCGACAGCGGCCGCGGCCTGGGGGCCAGTCACCAAACCGGGTGGACGGGCCTCGTGGCGAAATTGATTCAACCTTTGCAATCGCGCAAAACAAAGAAATCACAAATTAAACACCCTAAATCGTAACACGCCATGAACATTGCCATGCTGGGCTCCGGCTTTATTGGCCGCTTTTATGCCGATTCACTGCAAGGCTATCGCAGCCGAGATAAGATCGTTTCCATTTATTCGCGCAGAAAGGAAAGCGCAGAAAAATTTGCCCGCGACTACCAGGTGCCCTTTGCCACCACCGTGTTGGAAGAAGCCATCGCCCGCCCCGAAGTAGACGTGGTTTGCATCTCCTTGCCCAACCACTTGCACGAAGAGGCCGTGATGCTCTGTTGCAAGCACCAAAAGGCCGTGATGACCACCAAACCGCTGGGCCGCAACGCAGCGGAAGGACTGCGCATGCTCGCGGCGGTGGAGAAAGCCGGTGTTTTCAACGGCTACCTCGAAGACCTGGTGTACACACCCAAGTTCATCAAGGCGGAGCAGAGCGTACGCCAGGGCGCGCTGGGGCGGATATTGTGGGCCAAGTCGCGCGAGACACACCCCGGCCCACACAGCGATTGGTTCTGGGATATGGAGCAGGCGGGGGGTGGCTGTATCCTGGACCTGGGTTGCCATTGCGTGGAGATCACCCGCAGCTACATTGGCAAAGACATCAAGCCCGTGGAGGTGATGTGCTGGGCCGATACGCAAGTAAAACCCATCGAAGCCGAAGACCATGCCATCGGGATGGTCAAGTATGAGAATGGGGCCATCGGGCAGTTTGAAGTGAGTTGGACTTTTCGCGGAGGGCTTGACCTACGCGATGAGGTGATGGGCAGCGAGGGCACCATTTGGACCAATGGCTTTCTGCGCACCGGCTTCGAGATGTTCACCAGCGGTAAAGGGGCCGACTACGTGGCTGAAAAAGCCGAGAGCAACTCGGGGTGGCTTTTTCCGGTGGGCGATGAGTTGAACGAGCTGGGCTACAACCATATGTTTATGGACATGTTCAATGCCTTGGAGAAAGGCGTAGCCCCCAAAGAAACTTTTTATGACGGCTACGTGGTAAATGCCATTTTGGATGCAGCCTATAAAAGCGCCAAAACGAAACAATGGGAGCCCGTGGATTTAAAAGTATGGCGCGGCCGCACAGGCGTAACCAAAGATAGCCACCTGACCGCGTATGATGCCGAACACTACCTGGTCAAAGAAGAAGTCACGCACTATGGTGCCAAAAAAGTAATTTTGAAAAATAAGAAGACAGGAAAAATCAGCGAACGCGTTTTAAACTAGAAAAGAAACAGCATGGGAAAGAACGTCATGGCCGTTGTCAGTTGTCTGGCGTTTGCCACCACCCTGGTGGTAAACGCGCTGGCAAACATCTTGCCGATCAACGGGATGAACACCGGTGAAATATCAGCCCTTTACCCGAGCCTGTTTACCCCGGCCGGGTTTACGTTTTCCATTTGGAGTCTCATCTATCTGCTTCTGCTGTTGTATGTGATTTATCAGTGGTGGTGGCGCGAGGAGCTATGGTTTGCCGAGCTGTCCGTTTGGTTTTGGCTATCGTGCGTGGCCAACGCCTCGTGGATTATGGCCTGGCACCACCTCTACCCGGTGGCCTCGTTGCTCATCATGGTCACCCTGTTGTTCACGCTTACGCGGATGTTTCTCCTGCTGCACAAACACCGCGTGTCGTTCACCATCAATCAAGTGCTGTTTGCCCACCTTCCGTTCACCGTTTACTTCGCCTGGATATGTGTGGCCACCATTGCCAATGCCAGTGCCGTGTTGGTGGCCCTTCCGTGGGATGGCAGCCCGTTGACCGAAGTTACCTGGACAGTGGCGATGATGGTAGTGGCCTCGTTGTTGGCTGCGGGCATCACCCTCACGTATCGCGTGCCAGCATTTGCGTTGGTGGTAGTATGGGCGCTAGTTGGCTTGTATGTGCGGTGGCGCACCGGCCATGACACGCTAACCCACGTCAGTTTATTCTTGATCGGCATGCTGGGGGCTCTGACTGTGCGTACGTTGTACCAACTGCGAAAAGCACAAACGGCTTAGTTTTCTTCATTCGATCGTTGCAGACCATGACACCCTCTTTTTTACACACAGACGCCATCCATGCGTTCATCGACCAGGCCTTGGCGGAAGACATCGGAGAAGGTGACCACTCCACGCAGGGGGCGGTGCCGGAAGGGCTGAGCAGTCGCGCGCGGTTGTTGGTGAAGGACGAAGGCCTGCTGGCGGGTGTGGCCATGGCGCAAAAAATTTTTCAGCGTTTTGACCCCCGCCTGTCAGTAGAGATTTTCATAGCCGATGGGCAACCTGTCAAAAACGGAGATGTCGCCTTTATCGTCAGCGGCCCCGCGCGGTCTATCTTGTCCACCGAGCGGCTCGTGCTCAATTGTATGCAGCGCATGAGCGGTATTGCCACCTACACGCACCGATTAACGCAATTGCTCGAGGGCACTGGCGCGCAGGTAATGGACACGCGCAAGACCACACCCAACTTTCGGTTGATGGAAAAGTGGGCCGTGGCCATTGGCGGGGGGCGCAACCATCGCTTTGCCCTCTATGACATGGTCATGCTCAAAGACAACCACCATGACATGGCCGGGGGCATTACCGCGGCCGTGCAGCGCACGCGCGCCTACCTCAGCCACCTCCGCAAGCCCTTAAAGATTGAAGTGGAAACGCGAAACCTGCGGGAAGTGAAGGAGGCCCTCGCGCTCAAAGTAGACGTGATCATGCTCGACAACATGGGCCTGGACGAAATGAAAGAGGCGGTAGCCCTCATCGGAGGTGCCTGCCAGACGGAGGCCAGCGGGGGCATCACGGAACAAACCTTGCGCGCGGTAGCGGCATGTGGCGTGGATTACATTTCGGTGGGGGCGCTCACGCATTCGGTGAAAAGCCTAGACCTGAGCTTGAAAGTCATCCGCTGATGTCGGGGTATGTCGTGCCAACGGCACTCGACCGCACGGTATGCGCGTTCGTGTTACCCATGTACCATGCCTGACGGCATTTTGTCATAGCTCCGTTAGGAGCGGGGTATCGGTAGAAAGAATTGCAAATAGATTGATCGTAATCCCGTAGGGATGGCATGTGAAAACAATATGCCAATGCTTCACCATCTCGTAGCTCCGTTCGGAGCAATAGGTCGGCCGCTACAACCATCCCCTCATTTGGGGGATGCGTCCGCCTTCGGGCATCCGTGTCCATTATCGCTTATGCGAAAAAAGTCAGTCTCTTTTTTGCGGCATTTCCATGGTTTTTCGTTGGCATCGCTTTTGAACTCACCAACTGTTTATACCTTACGCCATGCTCAAAAGTTACCTTCTCATAGCCGTGCGCAGCCTGCGCAGAAACAAACTTCATGCTTCTATCAACATCCTTGGCCTGGCCATCGGTATGGCGTGCTGCATCCTCATCACCCTTTTTGTGCAGTTTGAACTGAGCTACGACCGGCACAACCAAGAGGCCGAACGCATCTACCGTCTGGCTATCAACCTGGAGGCCAACAACTGGGCCATTTCTGCCTTTCCCATCGGCCAATTGCTGCAAGACAATTTCGGAGAGGTGGAAAAGTTTACGCGCATAAAGCCCAGCGAAATAGCCGTGCAGAATGCCGGAGCCGACATCAAACACAAAGAGAAAGTGGTGTTTGCCGATTCATCGGTGTTTGATGTGCTTGACATCCAGCTGGTCAAAGGCGATCCTGCCACTGCGCTGGCCGAGGTTAACTCCATGGTGCTGACACCGGACAAAGCCCAGGTGTATTTTGGCGATGCCGACCCGCTGGGCAAAACGTTGACGTTGCTCAATAATGGCACCGAGTATAAAATCACCGGTGTGTTTCAGCCGTTGCCGGCCGCTTCGCACGTCCACATGGATATCATGGTATCATCCGACAATTTTGAGCCCATGCGTCCCGGTTCGCCTCAAGGCTGGAGTTATCTCACCAATCATTACACGTATGTGGTTTTGCCGAAAGACATTGACCCCGTAGCGTTCGGGAAAAAAATCTCAGAATTCATGGACAAGCATGAGCAGCGCACCCCGGATATGCCCAAAAACGACCTGGTATTACAGCCGCTTACGTCCATTCACCTACACTCCAACCGCGGGTTGGAGGTAGAAGCCAATGGGAACATGAACACGGTGTACATCATGTCGGCCGTGGCATTTTTTATTTTGATCATCGCCTGCATCAACTTTATGAACCTGACCACCGCGCAGTCGCTCACGCGCGCACGCGAGGTAGGTATCCGCAAAGTGGTGGGCAGCCGCAAATCGCAGTTGGTTTTTCAGTTTCTGAGCGAGTCGGTCGTTGTTAGTTTTGTCGCGCTGGTGCTGGCGGTGCTCCTGCTGGCGCTGGTGCTGCCGGCTTTCAATGACCTATCGGGCAAGGCTTTGGTGGTCAACCCGCTCAAAAATGGTTTTGTCTTGATCTTGTTTGCGGCCATCACTTTTTTGGTAGGAGTCTTGGCAGGCACCTATCCCGCGTTCTTTTTGTCCAGTTTCAAGCCCACGTTGGTGCTGAAAGGAAATTTTGCGGGCCATGCCAAAGGCCAGTGGCTACGCAAGGGGTTGGTGGTGTTTCAGTTTGCCATTGCGTTTGTGATCATGGTGGGCACGTATATCATCTACGCCCAACTGGATTTCATGCTCAACAAAAATATGGGCTTTGACCGTGAGCAAACGTTGATACTCCGGTTGCCGCAAGACAGTATTGGAGATTTGACACTAAAAAATGAGATGCTTAACGTGGCGGGCGTACAAGGCGTGACACGTTTTTTGGAGGTGCCAGGCAAAATGGTGCGCACTACGGGCTTCTGGTATGAAGGAGTCAAAGACAACGCGCCTGAAAATCTTTACTTTTTCAGCGGTGATACCGATCTGCTCGAAACAATGGGCATGAAAATGAAAGCGGGGCGGTACTTTCACAAGGACACACGGCAGTTTCACAAGGAGTTTGTCATCAATGAAACAGCCGTAAAGCATTTTGGCTGGAAGCTGGACGAAGCGGTGGGAAAGCTGATCAGCATAGGGCCGCGGGGCGAAGATCCCGGCAAAGTGGTAGGCGTCATCGAAGATTTCCACTTCAAGCATTTACACGATAAAATTGATCCGCTCGTGATGTTTTTGGAGCCCTTTTACGAGGGTACGTTTATGGCAATCAAAGTAAAGACTGATGACATGCAGCGCATGGTAGCACAAATCGAGAACACATGGAAGGCTACGGTGCCGCAGTATGATTTTGAATATCAGTTTTTAGACGAGTCGTTTGATGCGCTATTTGACCAAGAGCGCAAACTGGGGCAATTGTTTGGCATTTTCTCGGGGTTGGCCATTTTCGTTTCGTGTTTGGGCCTGTTTGGCCTGGCTTCGTTTACGATGGAGCAGACGCGCAAGTCCGTGGCGGTACGCAAGGTGTTGGGGGCTTCTGTGTCCACGCTGGTGCTGATGATGTCGCGCGATTTTCTAAAGCTTGTGTTGATCGGCCTGGTGATTGCCGCCCCGATAGCCTACCTGGCCATGGATCGGTGGCTGAGTGGCTTTGCCTACAATGTGGGTTTTACGTGGACGGTGTTCCTCTATGCCGCCCTGGCGGGGGTATTGGTGGCGTTTGCTACGGTAAGCTATCATTCGCTCAAGGCGGCTACCACCAACCCCCCACCAACCCTGTGAATTCGTTGAAGGAGCAGTAAAACGCGGTGGGGCTGGTTGCCGGGTCGGAAGGTCACCTATTTTGGATCAGTCTTCTCCGGCAATCGGTTTCAAAAGAAGCGGCCTTACCCTTTCTTCCGCACATACCCGATAAAACCGGTCAGCAAAGCCCCTGCCGCCACCGCAGTACAGGGAAAACTAAATTCAACCATTCGTCCGCCCTTGTGTTTTATCAGGCACATGGGCAAACCGGAAATCAATGTTGTTTGGTTTAAGCGCGACCTTCGGCTGACGGATCACGCGCCTCTGGCGCTGGCCACGCGCGCAGGCAAACCCGTGTTGTTAATTTATGTCTTTGAGCCCTCGCTGATGGCCGCCCCCGAAAGCGACACGCGCCACTGGCGATTTGTGCACCAAAGCCTGGAAGACCTGAACGGCCGCCTCGCGCGCCATGGCACACGCATATATGTGTTCCATGCCGAGGTGTGCGATGTGTTTCGCGCGTTGCTGGCACACGTAGCGATGCACACGGTTTTCAGTCATGTGGAAACGGGCCTCTCCGTCACCTATGCGCGCGACCGGCAGATGACGGCTTTTTTCCGGCAGCATGGAATCGCCTGGCATGAGAGCGACTATGCAGGCGTGAAGCGCGGCATACGCAACCGCAAAAACTGGAACAAACGCTGGCATGCCGTGATGGCCCATGCCGTGGCCGAAGCCGACTGGAACCAGGCCCGCTTTGTGACGCTGCCGGAGGATGTGCAGATGGGGCTGGCCGGTACACCCTTGCCCGCAGCGATGGCACAGGCACAACCGCAGTTTCAGCCGGGGGGCGAAACCAATGCGCACCGATATTTACAGAGTTTTCTCGGCACGCGTGCAGCGCACTACAACCAATCCATCTCCAAGCCGCTGGCCAGCCGCACGGGCTGTAGCCGCCTCTCGCCTTACCTGGCCTGGGGTAATCTCTCCGTCCGCCAAGTGTACCAGGCCACGGTGGCAGCCAAGGCTGGCGTGCCGTACGCGTTTCAGCTCGGCAGCTTTGCCTCGCGCCTGCGGTGGCATTGCCACTTCATCCAAAAATTCGAGAACGAAGAACGGATGGAATTTGAAAACATCAACCGAGGCTTTGATGCTATCCGCACGGAGTGGAACGAAGAGCACTACCAGGCATGGGAGCAGGGCCGCACCGGCTATCCGCTGGTGGATGCGTGCATGCGATGCGTGAAAAGCACGGGCTACCTCAACTTTCGCATGCGTGCCATGGTGGTGTCGTTTCTCACACACCACCTGTGGTTGCATTGGAAACGAGGGGCTGTTTTTTTGGCCCGCCAGTTTTTGGATTTCGAACCGGGCATCCACTATCCGCAATGTCAAATGCAAGCGGGCGTTACGGGCATCAACACCATTCGCATCTACAACCCGGTAAAACAATCCAAAGAAAACGATGCCGAGGGCGAGTTTATCCGGCAATGGGTACCCGAGCTGCGGGCCGTGCCCACGCCCCCGCTTCACGAACCCTGGCACCTGACGGACATGGATCAGCAACTGTACGGTTGCGTACTCGGACGGGATTATCCCCAACCGATCATTGACATTCAAAAAACGTATAAACGCGCGTCCGTGGAATTGTATCGGATGAAAGCGGATGGAGCCGTGCGGAGCGAAGCCGCGCGCATCTTGAAAAAGCACACCACCGAAAACCGGATGGCATAAGCGCATTCATCCAACCGATGTCAGTACCGGTCGCGAATCGTTTCCAACAGCGTTTGCATGCGCTCGCGCACCACGCGGGTGGGCTGGGTGAAGTGGTTGTTCATCAGGCAAAAAATCAACACCCGGCCGCGTTGGGTGACCAAATAACCACTGAGCAAATGGTTGTTGCTAAGCGTGCCGGTTTTTCCAAACACGTAGGGCTCGGGGTTGCCCTTGTACCAGTTCTTCACGGTTCCGTTTACGCCCCCCGTTGCCAACAAGGGAAATAATTTTTCGCGCGGGCGCTTTGTCAGAATCTTTTCCCACAACTGTACAATACTTCGCGGGGTAAACAAATTGTATCGCGAAAGGCCCGACCCGTCCACCCATTGGGGGCGGTCACGCAAGTCGTTCAACAGGTGCTTTTGTGCATAGCGAATGGCAATGTCCGTGTCGAGCGTATCGCTGAGCACAGCCGCGCATTGCAGCAGCAGTTGCTCGGCCAGAAAGTTGTCGCTCTCTTGCATCATCGGTTGGTAGAGGCTGTCCAGTGGCACGCTGTGAAACACCAGCGCCCCCTTTCGAAGCGGCAGCGAAACTATTTCAACTGGTTTTTTCAACGTATCGGCCAGCAGCTCGGCCACCACGTCATCGGCCGCTTGGAACGGAACGGGGTAAGGCATCGCGCCCACATTTTCGGGGTTGACCACCCACTGGTTGGCATCCAAGGCGCGTTGCACGGGTTCGGCCGGGCGGTTGGTGGTTACCACATCGTTGGAGAACCAGCGTGGCGTTGTCAGCACCGCGCCCGCTCGCACGGTTATCTCCATCAAATTGCTGTACATCGGAAAGGCCGATCGCTCGGGCTGGTAACTGTATTGATATTCGCTCCAGCTCCAGCCGGGGCCGAAGGGCTCATCGTTCATCAGGTGCGTGGACAGGAACAGACGCCCGGGCCAGGCCGCCAAGAAATCATAGGCGCGCGAAGACCGCGCCACATACGTGTTGAGAAACGAAGGGTCTCCCATGCCCCAAACCACCAAGGAGTCGCCCGCCCGGCAATACCGAAAGGCAATGGCCGAGTCGCCCAGCACATTCAGCGCAGTGTAAAACGTAAAGATCTTCGTGTTGGAAGCAGGCGTATAGTACTTATCGGCCCGGTGTTCGGCCAGCATGCGTTGCGCGCGCACATCATACAGGGCAAAGCCGGTGTGCTGTTGCAGCTCTTGCTCAAGTGCGCGTACCTGGCGCAGCACTTTGGAGCTGCAGGCGGTGGCGAGCAGGCCCACGAAAAGCCAGTGGAGACACCTCATGGTTTCAGGTAACGGTCTTTCAACACCAGCAGGTGGTGCGTTTCATGCCCGGCTATGACAAAGCCCAACGCCATCACGGAAATCTCGGCTTGGCTGGCCACCCCTTTGCGCAGCAGCATGTCGGGCGAAAAGCCTTCAAACAGATCGAGCGTGCTTTGCCGCAGGTGGGTCATCTCATTGGCCAGTTGCTTGAGCGTACGGCCCTGGGCATTGGCGTGTGGGGCGTAGCTGTTTTCGTCAAACGAGGCCAGGGGAGTTTGGTCGTGGCGGGCGAACCGCAAGGCGCGGTACGCAAAAATGCGCTCGGCATCGATCACGTGGCAGAGTACCTCGCGCACGCTCCATTTCCCGGCAGCATAGCGATGGTCGGCCGCTTCGGGTTTGAGCGTGTGCACCAGTTCTTGGGCCCGGTGGCCGGAGATGCGCAAGGCTTGCAGCACATCGGTTTCTTCGATCAGCTTCACGTACTTCTTGTACGAAGCCGGTATGGTGTCAAGGTTTAACAGCATGGGGTAAGGGGGTTAGGCGGTTGGGCAAAGTTACCTGAATGTGCGTGCCATGGCCAAATCGGCTCTTCAACGCAATTTGCCCGCCCAATTTGTCAACGGCCTGCTTTACAATGTACATGCCCAGCCCGGAGCCCTCTGACCGATCGGTGGCGCGATAGAACATGTTGTAAATTTTGTCGATGTGCTCCTGGCGGATGCCGATGCCATTATCCTCAAATCCAATGCGGGCTTGGGTGGCGTCTATCCGGAGGGAAATGCGCAGGAAGCTCCGTTCGGTGGGGCGGTAGTATTTGAAGGCGTTGGAAATGATATTGCCAAAAATGATTTTGGTCAGAAGCTCATCGCCATAAAATTCACTGGTCACCTGTGCGTGGTAGGTTGTGCGGATGGCGGTGTAGTTTTCCAAAAAGGCTAACTCCTGAACACAGCCCTCCACCAGTTTTTGCAGATCCAGGGGCTCGCGCACTGTTTCTTTGCGGCTTACCTTGGCATAATTAAGCATGGAACGCACAAACTCATCCAGCTTTTTGATGCGCCCTTCAATTTTGGAGAGATAGTCGTCTTGGTTGTGGCGGTCAATCTTGGCCAGGTTCACCAAGCCCATGATAGAGGACAGGGGCGAACGCAGGTCATGCGAAGTCTTGTACATGAGCTGGTCCAACTCAAAGTTGCGCGCGGCCAGCTCTTTCAACGTCTCGCTCAATTCTTCTTTGTTTCGGGCCAGCTCAATGTTTTGATCCTTGAGTTGCTGATTGAGCTGCAGCATTTTTTGTTCGGCCTCTTTGCGCGCGTTAATCTCGCGGATAAACAGCGATACGCCCACGATCTTTTTCTTGTCGCGCACGGGGTTGTACGAGGTTTCCAGAATCAGGCCATTGGGCAGCTTGTTTTCGGAGGTGAACGCCTGGCCCCGGAGGGCCCGCGAAATTTCGCGCCTGGCCACGGACGCCAGGGGTGGAGGTAACAGCGTCAGGATGTTATCTCCCGGTTGGATGTGCTTGCCCGTGAGGCCAAGCATGCTGCGGGCGTGAGCGGGGTTGAAGACCCAATACCGGAATTGGGTGTCCAGCGCCAAAATACGGTCGTTGGTGCTGCCCAGCACGGCCATCAGTTTTTGGTACAGATCGCGAATGGAACGGCTGGCGTTGCGTTCATCCGTCACATCCGAGAGGTACGCCACAATGAATTTATTCCCTTTGCCATCCACGTAGCGCGTTTTGGTCGTAATCACCTCGCGCAGGTTGCCATCGCGGTCGGTTACGTGTTCTTCGTTTACAATGGTTTTGCCGGTGCGCAGCACCTCGTTGTCTACCCGCCAGAAGACTTTGCGCTGGGCATCGCTGAGGAAATCGCGGTCGTTCTTGCCAAGCACTTCGCTGAGCGGGCGCCCCAAAAACTTGCTGAAGGCCTCGTTGGCCATCACCCAGCGGTGCTGGGCATCTTTGACAAACACCGGGGCGGTCGTTACCTGCAAAATGTTGTCGGTGAATTTTTGTGAGTCAATAATCTCCTGCTGGGCGCGCTTTTCGGCCGTTACGTCTTTGAGCGTACCGATAAAGCCTTCACTGCCATCGTCCAGATCAAAGACACTGGCATTGAGTTTGCCCCAGAATACCTCTCCGTTTTTTCGCTTAAACTGCGCCTCCCCGCCTTCGATCTTTCGCTTCTTCATCAGGTCGGCTACGAGCAGCAGGCGCTGACTGTCGTGCAGGTATAACTTGGCGGGCTTTACACGCTGTAGTTCGGCAAACGTGCGGAACCCGAAAAGCTTGAGGAAGGCACCGTTGGCATACGTGAACCTTTTACCGATGATGCCCATAAAAATGCCTTCGCTCAAATGCGTATTGAGCACGTGGAGCAGCTTTTTGTCTTCGGCTCTTTTTTCCTGGGCGGCTTTGCGCTCGCTGATGTCGCGGAAGTTATTGACGATCGCGTGCACGCCACGTGTTTTCAGCATGTTGGTGAGCACCAACTCGGCCCAAAAGAGCGACTTGTTTTTGCGCACCAGCCGAAGTTCAAAAACAACACTTCTTCGCGGCTTGGCCAATACTTCGGCAAACTTGGCGGTCGCCAGGGCGCGGTCTTCCGCATGAATAAAGTCAACACCGGGGCGGCCCACCATTTCGTGCTGCGCATAGCTCCCTATCTTTTTTATGGACGGGCTGGCATACGTGATGATGCCCTGCGGGTTGTACAAAATGAAGGTGTCATTCGATTTCTCGATGATGCTTCGAAACTGCAGGTCTTGCTCCTGAACCAGATGATTTTTACGGGGTGTCGATTTTGCCCGAGCCAAGCACGATTGCGCGTTAGGTTTTTTAGAATTTGACAAAAAAATCTTGGGGCAGCGTATCCGGCACCTTTACCCGCTTAGGTCCTCCGTTATCCGACCGGTCGGCCGAAAGCAAAATAGTGCCGTACTTTTGGTAGTTGTCCCACGGGCGCACGAACGCAGCCGTGTCGTTATCGGCTGACGGGTAGAATGCCCAATACTTGACCAGCTTCTCCTTCAGATCCACATACAACTTGTATTTGTTCTGTGGCGTGTTGCCCACTTCGTTAAAGGTGAGCTGCAAGATGTTGTAATAGGTGGCGTTCGCCAGCGTGTCTTCGCCCAGGTACTTCAGGGTTACCCCGCTGTCTTTTAGTTTGAAGGGCATCACCAACCAGTAGGAATCATTAATCCAGATGGCTTCGGCCCGCTTTAGTAAAGACGTGAGCGTGTCTCCTTCGGTGAACTCGGTGCCTTTTATTTTCACTTTCCCTTCGTGCGTGTTTACGTTGACCAAATACGTGGTGCTGTCGCCCGGGCTTTCAATGCGCACCCAGCCCGTGTGCTTATCCCAGGTCAGGTCGCGTCTGTCAAAGAAGTTCCATTGAATGAACCGGGTATCCTCCCACGCCTGGCGGCCACCCATGGCGTGTATGATGCTATCGGCCAATTGGATGGCGGCCGGGTCAGAGCCCACGCTGTCAAAGCCCGGGGCGGGCGGGTTGCCTACGATGCCGGATTTTTCATGGGGGGCGGTACAGGCATACACCGCGAGCCATACGGTGGCCACGCAGGCGGCAAACAATCTATTTCTGTTTTTCATGGCATTAGGCGTTGGTTTTTTCTTGGATAGCTTGTTCGTTGGCTAAGCTTTCGGTGCGCAGGCGTGCTTCGGCACTGCGGTACATGAGTTTGCGTAAAAGTTGCTCCACAGGAAACACCATCAGCGCAATCACCACCTGAATGACAAACTCCACCACCGGGGTGCTTTTGATCTCGATGAGCGAGTATACCACGGTTTGGATAAACTGAATCAGCAACACAATGGTAATCATAGACAGAAAGCGGCTCAGCAGCCGATAGCGCGCATTGAGCGTGCCCAACCGCATCGACAGGATGACCAGGGTGGCAAACACAAAAAACTCCATGGCGTAAAACCACCAGCGTTTCCAGAAGGGTGGCAACACCTCAAAGCTCACGGTTTGCACGTTAGACTCGCGGCCCAGCAAATCGCGCGATTGCACGTTGAGTTGATACGTGCCGGGCGGCAAATAGGGAAAATTGGGCTCGCTGTTTTCGGTCGACCACTCCGTCCACAGATTGGAAAGGCCCTTTACCTGATAGCGGTATTCCATGGCTTTCAACCCCACATAGTCCGGCTGGATAAACTCAAACGTCACGGAGCCTTCTTCCTGGTTGATCTTGACCTTTCGTGAAGGCGCCCGCATGATTTTTTGGGCGCGCACTTCTCGCAAAAATAACGGGTACCGTTCCTGTTGCATGGATACGTCCTCCAGCCCACTCGTAAATTGGTAAAGCTCGTTGTTGGCGGTGATCACCCACAGGCCCTTATCGGCCGGGGCCAAAAAGCGCAGGTTGGGGAAGAGCCCCAGCCAATCGAGTTTCAAGTTTTGAATTTTGCGGTCGATGGTGCGCCATCGGTGGCCATCGTTGAACCAGAAGTTGCCGGCCGAGGCAAAGTATTTACGCGGGCCGGGCAACGAATCGTATTTGACAAACAAATTCTTCTGGCTGTCGTATCGCTTGAATTCGCCCGAAGCGGCCACGTACACTTCGCTGCCATAGGCCAACCCCACGGTTTCATCAATGGACGGATTTTCGATGGGAAGGGTGATGATGTCGGCAATTTCGCCTTCCAGAATTTCGACTTTGTATACCGTGTTGCGACCACACAGCCACAGGTTTTCCAGCTTATCTTCAAACAGGTAGCTGATGTGGTCTTGCAGGGTGTCTAACACGGAGGTCGGCTGCCACCCAAGGGGTGTTTGTTCAAATGTGCGCAAGTCATCGGCATACGTGGCCAACACCAATTGGTTGAGCGAAGGGGAATGAAACGCGGTGCGTACGGGCCCGCGCATGACCGGTTTGGCGGTCAGGTTATCAATCTCAAAAACGCCTGCCACGCCCGCGGCCAGCAGTTTGCCATTGGCATTGAGCAAGTGTGCCACCTTGCCGTCAATGCCGGCCACCGGCTTGTACACATAGCGGGTTTCGGTCACAGACAAGACGGGCGTTGGGGCGGGTGCCTCGGGGGGTGGTGTTTCGCGTTTGCGCTTGAAGAGGCGCAAAAAGGCATTTTTGTGTTTGAGCGAGGCTGCATTATTCTTTTTGATGTCACTGCCCACCTGTTCCTTCACTTCTTCGCGCACCAACCGCCAAAGCCCCAGCGTGGTGCCCACGTACACGGTGCCGCCCCACGATAGGGCCGACAGCAAGTTGCCCTGCAAGCCGGGATAGTGGTTGTACGAACGAAAAGGCAAGTGGGGCGCAATGCGCGTAAAGCCATAGTCGTGGGCAACCCACACACCTTGGTTGCGGTCGCTGAACAACGCATACACTTCGTTGTCGGGCAGGCCTGTCAGGTAGCTGGTGTTTTCTTCGAGCTCACCTGTTTGGATGTTCACAAAAAACACGCCTCCGCGCAGCGTGCCGATGGCTACAGCCTGGTCGGATAGCCACGTGGCGTTAACCATCACCGAAGAGATCATGCGGTTGGCGTTGGCCACGGCCAGCGGGGTCAGTTGCTGGCCGCGCGCCACGTAGAGTTTCCCGTTTTGCGTGCCGATCAGTTTTTGCTTGCTGTGGTCGTTCCAGGACGAGAACGCGATCGGATCGGTGGCATCCCACGCCAGTGAGGTTTTGACCAACGCGTTGTTTTCCACCTTCCATAAGGCTGTTTCCGATTGCACGAACACGTCATCGTCCAGGCGGAACACGTGCGAGAAAATTCCCTGCGCAGGGGTAGACGCCACCGTTATGGCCGGGCCGCCCGCCATCGGATAGATGAAAAGCTTTTGCTCGGCCAGGAAAAACACCCGCTCGCCTACTACCAAGCTGGAAAATATGTCTTTGGCGCCCGCTATCCCTTCCGAGAGCCATTGAAACACCCGTTGGCCCTCCTCCGTGTAATGTAGTTTGCCAAAGCCAAAGATGCCCGAGGCAAAGACTTCGTTTTTTTGCGTCACCACCGAGTAGACGGCCCCGGGCGTGTTGATGATGTACCAATGCTTGCCGTCAAACTCCAGCACTCCGTTTTTGTTGGTGAAGTACAGCAACCCAAATTCATCTTGCGCCATGCCGTAGCACAGGTAATCGATGCGCTCATCGTTCGGGGTGTAGTGGCTGAGGAAATAGTTACCGGTTTGGGCCTGCGTGCCTACCGTGAAAGCCAACATAGACAGAAGCGCCAATAAGAATCTCATCCGGGTTGAAATGGGGCTTTAAATATAGAAATATAATCGGCTTTTGCCGTGGGTGTTAGCGCGGATATTTTGACCGGGAGGTTGCTATTTTACCAATTGCCCTTCCCGGAAGCGCAGCGTGCCATCGGTGGCGGTGGCCGAATTGCCTTCATAGCGAAAGGTAGCCGGATTGGCCCCGGCCAACACCCGGCCCTGGTAGTAGGCATGGCGGCTGTCTTTCGCGTAGCC
>JALONI010000141.1 GCA_025455015.1 Cyclobacteriaceae bacterium
TCGGGCATGGTACATCCCAACGTGCTCGCCAATTGTGGCATCGACCCTGAAGAATACACGGGATTTGCCTTCGGCATGGGTATCGAACGGATTACCATGCTCCGCTACCGGGTCAACGACCTTCGCTTGTTTTCCGAAAACGACATCCGCTTTCTCAAACAGTTTAAACCGGTTATCTGATGTACCCCGCCATTCGTACGGTGGCAGTGGTCGGTGCCGGCACCATGGGGCAAGGCATTGTTATGTCCTGTTTGGCGTCAGGTTATCCTGTGCAGTGGTTTGAAATGGATCCAACCACGCAGGCAGCCGCTGGCGTTGCTGTGAAGCAATATTTTGACGTGCTGGTGGGGAAAGGCAAGATGCAACGGGCGCAGGCCGATGATGCGTTGGCGCGACTCACGTGGGCACCGTCCTTGGCCACCATTCAGGCTGACTTGACCATTGAAGCCATCGTTGAAAAACTGGAGGTAAAGCAGCGCGTGTTTCAGCAACTGGAAGGGAACGGCATCATGGCGTCCAATACTTCTTCGCTCTCGGTGGACGCCATCGCGCAGGCGGTGAAACATAAAGACCGCGTGGCGGGGCTTCATTTTTTTAATCCGGCCCACATCATGAAGCTGGTAGAGGTGGTGGCGGGCACACACACTGCACCCCCCGTAGTGGAAGCGTTGCGTGCATTTGTCGGGAGTCTGGGAAAGACCGCGGTGACGACAAAAGATTCGCCCGGTTTTATTGTTAACCGGGTAGCACGTCATTTTTATACCGAGTCGTTCTATCAATTGGAGCAGCGAGCGGTGGACGAACGTGGTTTGGATGCCCTCATGCGCAGCACGGGCTTCAAAATGGGCCCCTGTGAGCTGTCCGATCTGATCGGCCACGATGTTAACTACGCGGTGACCACCTCGCTGTTTTGCTGCTGGCCGCCTGCAGCGAAAATCTGGTGGACGACCCGATACCCTTTGTGGCGTTTCCTGAAGAGGTAATTACGATCAGCCTGATCCCCGCATTGCAACAAGATGGCGGCCATTACCTGGTCAACAACAAAGGGGTACGCGGCATCATCGCCCATCGCGTCAATGCCTCAACCCTTCGTGCCTTTGAACGCAACTGTTCGTTTCAACCCAACGATGCCTGCGCCACGGTGGATGTGCATACGACAGGCTTATTTATGGTGGATGCCTGCTGCGGCTCCAATTTTGATTTCCCCAATGGGAACCCCATGGGCGGGCCTGCCTTCCGGCCGTTACGCCAATACCGAACGCAACTGAGCGGGTCAACACTGACCATCACCGATGAGGTGATTAATTGATATTCAAGTCAGCACCGGTATCTCCCGCACAGGCTACGCGCGATCACGCGAAGTCAAAAAATGGTTTTACGGGTTTTGCTTCCGCAGATGGCTGTGATGACGGCTGTAGATAAAGTAGATTACGATGCCCACACCCATCCAGGCCAGCGCCACGAGCTGCGTGAATCCGTCCAGATACGCGATCAATGCCCCGCATACCAACATCCCCATGATCGGCACGAAGGGCACCAGGGGTGTTTTAAACGGTCTGGGAGCCTCCGGGTTTTTGACGCGCATCACCCAAATACCCAGGCACACCAGCACGAAGGCAAACAGCGTCCCGAAACTGGTGAGATCGCCCGCCATGCTGCCGGGGATGAAGCCGCCAAACAGGGCCACAAAAATAAATAAGATCCAATTCGACTTGAACGGAGTGCGGAACTTGGCGTGCAGTTCGGAGAACACACTGGGCACCAAACCGTCTTTCGACATGGAGTAAAATACGCGCGACTGCCCCATTAACATGACCAAGATAACAGACGAAAAGCCCGCCAAAATAGCCACGGTGATCAACAGCGAGAGCCACTCATACCCTTTCATGTATGTTTCGATGGCATACGCCACAGATGCCTCTTTGCCCGACACTTTGAACTCTTGCCAGTTGGCAATGCCGGTGAGCACGTGCGAGAACAGCACAAACAACAACGTGCAAATGGCCAACGAACCCAAGATGCCAATGGGCATATCGCGCTTGGGGTTTTTTGATTCTTGGGCCGCGGTGGAAACGGCATCAAAGCCGATAAAGGCGAAAAACACAATGCTCGCCCCACCCAACACACCACCCCATCCGTGCCGATTCCAAGCCTCGTGACCGGGCGTGCCCTCCGGTATCATCAAGGGCGTGTAGTTGGCATCGTTGATAAAGCCCCAACCCAACGCGATGAAGAGCAGCACAATGGCCACCTTTACAAAAACGATGACCGCATTCAGTGTGGCAGACTCTTTGGTGCCTTTGATCAGCACCAGCGTGAGCACGAACAAGATAAACACGGCCGGCAGGTTCATGATGCCGCTGACGCCCTCGGCCGAGGTTTCCATGGGGGAATGGCTCCATTGATAGGGTATGGCGCCCCCCAAGAGTTTGTTTAAGTATTCGCTCCAGGCGATGGATACCGTGGCCGAGGCCAAGGCATACTCCAGCACCAGGGCCCAGCCGATTACCCATGCCATGAACTCGCCCATCGTCACGTAGGCATAGGCGTACGCACTGCCCGCAATGGGTATCATCGAAGCGAATTCAGCATAGCATAGCCCGGCAAAGGCACACCCAACACCCGCCACAATGTATGAGATGATTACCGCAGCACCGGCCGCCTCGCCCGCGGCTGCCGCGGTGCGAACAAACAAGCCCGCCCCGATAATGGCACCAATGCCCAGGGCAATCAAGTTCCACGGGCCCAGCGTGCGTTTCAACCCTTTTTCCGAATCGCCCGCTTGCGCCATCAATTGATCCAACGGCTTTTTGATAAATAAACTCATGACAGGTTACGTGTAGGTTAATTTTTCGTGCGCCTAAAAGTAGAAAGAATACCGGGCACTACGCAATTTGAATGGGTTTATTGGCCCGGGTGCAGGGCGAAATTCTAATGGGTCAGCACCCGGCCGGGAAATGGCAATTATGCCATTTAGGGTCGTTCGGCCGAGGGCAACCCATAGTTGGTGCGGCCGGTGTTTACAATCAGCACCTTGTCATCCGGGGGGATATCGCCCTTGTTCTGCAGCAGCAACGCCAGCCCCGCTATACCGCTTGGCTCGCAGGCAATGTGCTGACGGGCGGCCAGTTCAAGCGCCTCTTCGATAAATTCCTCTTCCACATCCAAGATGGCGGAGCCCGACCCGATGCGTTGGTTGCTGATCAATGATTGGATATAGGTGCGGTAGTCGTGCAGCGAGGGCAGGTGGTACGAAAAGAGCTTGTCCAGGCGCGTGTTTTCGGTGTGGGTGGTGGCACCCATAAAGTGGCATTGCTGAATGGTGTTGAGGTTTCCGCGAAAGCGCGGATCGTGTTTAAAGATGCGGTTGTTGAATTCGCGCTCGGCAATGATCAGCACATTCACAAACAGATCGCCCGTGCCAAACGGGATGAAGCAATGCTGCGGGCTTTCGTTGAGGATTTCGTAGCTGAGCCAATCGTAGTAGTTATCGTTGAAGCGGTCCAGCACTTCGCGGTAGGTGATGTCAATGCCGGTATAATTCTCCGTTAGCTCTTTAATTTCTTTGCCTGTGAGGGGCTTGCGCGATAGGTCGGTCGTGTACACCTTGCTTCCCATTCGCTCAAGGGCGGCCTTCACATCGGGTTTCATGCGCTTGTCTACCAACACTTTCAATTCGGTGTTCATCCCAAACAAATTGAATAAATGCTGAATGGCCACGGCTGCGCTGCCCGATGAAATCAATGATATCTCTTTGATGCCATACCGTTTGGCTTTGATCAGCACCTCCCACGCCATGCGGTCTTTGTGGGTGCCGGTAGGGTTAGTGCTCTCGTCCTTCAGCCACACGTGACGAAACCCGGGTACGTGTATCTGTCGGGTATGCGAGGCGGGGAAGGCGGGAGTAAAAAAAGGTTTGGGCGGAAACTCCGGCTTTTCCGGATCATTCACGGATGGCACCAGGATATTTTCGATCAACTCATCCAGGCGGGGTTTTTCCCCCTCGTCTTGGATTTGTCTTTTGACGACTTCCATTTCCTTGGCGGATAGTTTTTCCAACAACAGCTCCGCTACTTTGCCGGCCAGTGTTTCGAGCGGAGGTGGGGCCGTGGTCTCCCATTTGTCGGTGTCGGCCAATGCGCGGTACTTCCCATCAAATCGGTGGGTGACTACCGTGTTCCAATCCTGCGCACATTGCGTGGCATACAGACAAAGCATGTCGCGGAGTGACTTGGTGGCCCCGGGCGGACTTTTCAGATTGAAGGCCCTCCGCAAAAGATCTTCGGTGGGCCCTTTGGGGTATTGCAGCAACAAATTGGGATGTCGCTCCCGCTCATCTTCCACAAATTTCTGCAATGCCTTCTGTAACATAGGGATAAAACTCCACTTGCCTGTACCCCGCGACTTGTTGATGAACTCCGAAGCGTTGAATTGCTGGCGTATGAGGTCCAGAATGTCTTGCGGAATGGTTTTGGCGGTGGCTTTTTTGGACATGCTTGGTGCCTAAAGTGAAAAGTTATCGGCTCAAAACCAAACAAGATCAGTACCAAAGCCCGGCCCCGCGGGCCAGTGGCAAAACTACCTGATCTCGATTATTTGACCGATCGACTTTCCCGTCAGAGCCGCTGCTCTCAGTGGCGTGCCCTCGCCCGTGGTAAATAGTCGGTGAAACGCTGTTTTGTCGGCACCACAACCTTGTTGAATGGCTTCCTGAGAGCGTCCTTTGCCCTCGTTGCGGGGGTGGGCCCGGTATCCAAAACCGTTGGATAGGGAAACAAAATCGGCAACCCCGATTTTTGGCAAATCTCGTTTCGGGGTACTCCGGCAGCTGGCTCCCGCAATC
>JALONI010000081.1 GCA_025455015.1 Cyclobacteriaceae bacterium
GAGGCTGTAAAATGAACTGTGTCAAAGAATGCTAAACACTAACTTTGACGTATAATGAAGAATCAAGAGAAGTTTAATCAAGAGGAGTTTAATTTAGAAGAAATCAGGAAGAAAGCCGTTGAGCAGTTCCGCTCGGGCCAGTCCCTGTATGGCAAGGATGGGGCGTTTGGGCCCATGCTGAAGAGTTTTTTGGAGGCTGCCCTGGAGGCGGAGTTGGATTTCCATCTGGACGGAGAGGAGCGCCAAGCCGGCAACCGGAAGAACGGCAAGGTGAACAAGCGACTTCAGACCTCCGATGGCCCCCTGAATATTGAGACGAGCCGCGACCGGAACGGCACCTTCGAGCCGGAACTGGTCAAGAAACGGGAGACCGTTTTAGCTGATACGCTGGAGTCCAAGATCATTGGTATGTACGGACTGGGGATGAGTTTACGTGATATTTCCTCCCACCTGAAGGAACTATATGATGCGGACATCTCACACACGACCTTGAGCTTGATCACCGACCGGGTGATCCCGGTAATCAAAGAGTGGCAGTCACGCCCGCTGGAGCCGGTCTATTGCATCGTCTGGATGGACGCCATGCACTACAAGGTGAAAGAGGAAGGACGGATCGTGTCGCGTGCGGTGTACCACATCCTGGGCATCAATACCGAGGGGCGCAAAGACCTGCTGGGTATGTACGTATCGGAGAGCGAGGGAGCCAACTTTTGGTTGAGCGTTCTCTCAGATCTGCGTAACAGAGGGGTGTCCGACATGCTGATCGCCTGCATCGATAACCTCAACGGTTTTTCCGAGGCCATCGAGACGGTTTTCCCCAAAGTGGAGGTACAGAGTTGCATTGTGCACCAAATACGCAACAGCCTCAAGTACGTGGCCAGCAAAGACCAGAAGCCATTCCTAGCCGACCTGAAGGAAGTGTACCGGGCATCTACCCAAGAGCAGGCTGAACAGCAACTGGACGTGCTCACCGAAAAATGGGGTAAAAAATATCCGCTCGTCACCCACTCTTGGCGTAACAACTGGCATAAGCTAAGCACATACTTCAAGTACGATCCGGCCATCCGTAAGCTGATCTATACCACTAACACCATTGAAGGGTTCCACCGTCAGGTGCGCAAGGTGACCAAAACCAAAGGGGCTTTTACCTCCGACATGGCACTGCTCAAGCTCGTGTACCTGGCCTACCGGAACATCCAAAAGAAATGGACCCAGCCCCTGCAAAACTGGAGCCTGACGGTCTCCCAACTGGCCATTTGGTTCAAGGGTCGCTTAACCCTGCCGCTGTGAAACGGGGCGGGGCGCGTTTATCAATCTGATGTTGAAATATGGATAACTCCAAAAATAAAACCCGCCAGATTTGGGATACTCGAAATTCGCGTATCTTTACCCCCTGCATGGAAACACACGTCAGCTTCAAAGAGATATTCTCCGTTACCCTCATTTTGTTTTCGGTGATCGACATCATCGGCTCCATTCCCTTCATCATCCTCATCCGCCAGCGCGAGGGCCGCATCCATGCCGAGAAGGCCACTCTGATCTCGGCCGTACTCATGGTCGGATTTTTGTTCCTGGGCCTCTCCATCCTCAAGCTGTTTGGCCTGGACGTAGCCTCCTTTGCCGTGGCGGGCTCCATCGTCATCTTCATCGTGGCCATGGAGATGATCCTGGGCATTACGCTGATCAAAGACGACCCCGATGCCAAGGGCACGGGCTCCGTGGTGCCACTGGCCTTCCCGCTCATTGCGGGCGCGGGCACACTCACAACCATTTTGTCGCTGCGGGCGGTGTACCATGAGGTGAACGTGCTGATCGGCATCCTCTTGAACCTGGTGATCGTGTACGGGGTGCTGCGCTCGTCTTCGTGGCTGGAGCGCGTCATCGGCAAGTCGGGCTTTGCCGTGCTGCGCAGGGTGTTTGGCGTGATCTTGCTGGCCATTGCGG
Source organism: Cyclobacteriaceae bacterium (assembly GCA_025455015.1). GTDB lineage: Bacteria > Bacteroidota > Bacteroidia > Cytophagales > Cyclobacteriaceae > ELB16-189. The sequence continues at coordinate 1,945 of JALONI010000081.1, forward strand.
TGAAGATTTTCAAAACCAACGCGCTGTGATCCGCATCTACACCGATGGTGCCGCGCAAGGAAACCCGGGGCCGGGGGGCTATGGCACCCTTCTCCAATTCAACGGTCACGAAAAAGAGCTGAGCGAGGGCTTTCGCCTGACTACCAACAACCGCATGGAGTTGCTGGCTGTTATCAAAGGGCTGGAGGCCGTCAAAAAAGGGGGCATCCCCATCACGGTGTATTCCGACTCGCAGTACGTGGTGAACGCGGTGGAAAAGGGCTGGGTGTTTGCCTGGGAGAAAAAAAATTTTGCCAAGAAGGCCAACCCCGACTTATGGCAGCGCTACCTGCCGCTTCACCGCCAACTCAAGCCGAAGTTTGTGTGGATCAAAGGCCATGCGGGCCATCCGCAAAACGAGCGTTGCGACCGACTGGCCGTGGCGGCTGCGTTGCGCCACCCGCTCGGCATTGACGACTGGTACGAAGCGCATCAATCGGACTCAGAGCCATGAGCACTGCGCGCCAAAACATCACAGCCCAGCGTTGGGTGGTGGCCATTGCCGTGATGTTGGTTGCCGTGAAGTTAACGGCCTACTTCGCCACCCGCTCGGTGGCCATTTTGACGGATGCCCTGGAAGGGTTGGTTAATGTAGTAGCCGGTGTGTTTGGCCTGTACAGCCTCACGCTGGCGGCCAAGCCGCGCGATGCCGAACACCCCTACGGCCATGGGAAGATCGAATTTATCTCGGCCGGAGTGGAAGGGGCGCTGATTGTGATGGCCGGAGGCTTTATTCTGGTGGAAGCTGCCCAGTCATTGTTTCAGCAGCGCGCGCTGCACCGGCTGGACTTGGGCCTGTGGCTGATTGGTGTCGCGGGCCTGGTCAACTACATCGCAGGATATTTTTGCGTTCGCCTCGGCACACGCAACCATTCGGTGGCGTTGGTGGCCAGCGGGCGGCATCTGCAAACCGATAGCTGGACAACGGCCGGCATTGTGATGGGTTTGCTGTTGGTATACATCACTGACATCCGGTGGCTGGACGGTGCCATCGCCATCGGGTTTGCGCTCTTCATTGTTTTCGCAGGGCTGAAGATTGTGCGTGCGGCCGTGGCGGGCATCATGGACGAATCAGACCGCGAATTGTTGAAGCACATGGTGACATTGCTGAATGCGAACCGGTCGGAGAACTGGGTGGACTTACACAATGCCCGCATGATCAAGTTTGGCAGCGTCCTCCACCTAGATGCACACCTGACGGTGCCGTGGTATTTAAATGTGCACGAGGATCATCGCGAAATTGACGCGCTGGCGGGTTTGATCCGGGGTGAATTTGGCGAGACGCTCGAGCTCTATGTCCATTCCGATGGCTGTCTGCCTGCTTCGTGCGCCATCTGTCCCAAAAAAGACTGTCGGGTGCGCGAACACCCGTTTGAACGAAAAGTGTCGTGGACGGTAAGCAACATTGTCTCCAACAAGAAACACGACCGCGAGACCGAGGACGGGGTTATCCGATCTCAATGACCACATCGTCTGTGAGGGGGTGACCCACGCAGGTGAGCACATACCCCTCCGCCCGTTCGCTTTGCGAGAGGCCCTCCTCCTCATCGAGTTTTACCTGACCACTCAACGCCTTGCCGCGGCAGGCGGTGCACAAGCCGCTCTGGCAGGAGTAGGGCAGGTCGATGCCTTGATCCAACGCGGTTTCCAAAATGGTGCGATGGGGCTCTACCATGACCTTGAATTCCTGCCCATCATAACGGATGGTCACCTCCCGCGCTTTTGATTCCCCGAGGGGCTGCTCGTCTTTCTTGTCTTTGTCGATGGTTCCCTGCACAAAACTCTCTTTGAAAATTTTGTTGGCGGGGATGGAGCGGGCCGCCAGGAGCGTTTCCACGTTTTTCATCATCCCTTCGGGGCCGCACATCAGGTAGGTGGTCTTGTCCAGGCCCCAGTCGGGGATGCGCTCCAGCAGCCTGGAGAGCATATCGTGGTTGAGGAGACCGGAGTAGCCTTGCCAGTTCATGGGGGCTTCGTCCAATATGTGAATGACATGCAAGCGCCCTTCATAGCGCGTTTCCCAGGCGCTCAATTCGTCTTTAAAAATAATGCTGTCAATGTTACGGTTGCAGTACACCAGCGACACAATGCTGTCGGGCTCCTGGGTGAGCAGGCTTTTGATGATGGACAGCATGGGCGTAATGCCGGAGCCTCCGGCAAACATCAGGAGGTGGCGCTTTTTCTCTTTTCCATACTCGGTGGTGAACTGCCCCATGGGCTCCATGACCTTCACCTGATCCCCCACGCTCAGGTGGTCGGGCAGCCAGTTACTCATCAAGCCATTCTCCACCCGCTTCACGGACACCGCCAAATCGGCATCCACCAGCGGTGCCGAGCACAGGGAATATGCTCTGCGCACCTCTTTGCCCTGTACGGGCACGATGAGCGTCAAAAATTGCCCTGACTTGTACTCGATTTTTTGCGCGGGTTGCTCAAACACGATGCGGATTGCGTCTTTGGTTTCGGCCACGATGGCCTTCACGGTAAGGTCGTAGTATCGCGGGCCGCTGTGCGCTTCTTTTTTTTCTTCCTTCTTGTCTGATTTTTTAAACAACCCGAATGCCATAGTGCTGTATTTGGTGCGCAAAATTAACCAATCTGGGGGTAAAACACCGGGGGAACGGCAAATGTTGGGCGGGGGCGCTGCCTTCGCGCTCAAATGTTCAACCAGTAGGTAAACTTGAATACCAGCGAGCGGTTTTTGCTCTTGAATTGCTCCGGCAGATAGTTTTCAGTGTACACCACGAAAAAATCTGAGGCGGGCTGGTAGCGCCACTGAAAACGGGCGTTCAGGTTTACGTTCTCTTGGGCTTCGTTGTATTGCAAAAACGTGGTCAGAAACAGTTTGTCGGTGAAGGTGAGGTCTAACCGCGGGCTGATGAGCCAAAAGTTTGTTTGGCCGTAGCCTTCGGCAAACCGCAGGTCATTGTACTCGGCTTGCAAGGCCAGGCTGCCATAGGGCTGGTACCGATAGTTGAGCGAGGCGAAAACGTTCCAACTGGTGCCGTTATAGAAGGAGCCGTACTGCGTGGCGGCAAAGTAATTGAAGGTCTTTCGCTGGTCGGAGTTGTACTCCAGCGACACGTTGGTCCAGCGGTACGCTTCGCCCTGCTGAAAACTCAAGACGCCTTCCTCGTCAATCAGCCGGAAGGTGTTGGTGAGCCGCTGAAACGTGTGGTTGACGTTTACCTCCACGCTGCTGGTATTCAAAAAGTCGATGTTGTAGCCCAGGCTGATGGCCTCATCGGTGTGGGTGCCGGTGGGCAACTGGCTCACGTTGGCTTCGAGGCGCGGCCCCATGCGGGCAATGACCTTGCTCTCCGGAAAAAACGTATAGCCACCACCGCCAAAGTAGTTCACCTGCCCCGGGTACACACCCCGGCTGGGCACAAAACCGGTGGCCGCGTTGTAGTTTTCCTGAATCAGGCTGCTGCCTGCAAACAAATCCACGTGGCGCACGGTGTAGTTTCCAAAAAAGCCGGCCGATTGGTTGTTGCGTGTTGACTCGCCATCGTCAAACGAAGCCGAATAATACGAACTGAGCGACCACTTGTTGTCGGCACTGCGCAAGTCGGCATCGGCCGCAATCACGCGGTTATACGTGCTGTAAAACGGGATGGTGTCATTGCCTTCGTAGCGAAACCGCAACACGCTCGGGTTGAAATAGCGCCTCTCTTCAATGCGGCCCAGGCGGTGCGAATGTCGTTCGACAAACGTAACCGATACGTTGGATTGCTTCCAGAAATTGCGCTGCACCGCGGCCACCGTGTAGTTTTGCTGCGGCAAGCCGATGGATTCCTTTTCGCGCGTTTGCATGTGCATGGCCCCGATGCGCCATTTTTGGTTGAGCGATCCGCTGAGCCGCGCGCCATAGGCAATCGGTACTTGTACGATGTTCTGATCTTCGGTGGTGTCGGTAGCCAGGCCAATGCGCCTGCTAAAAAAAGGACGTGCGTCCGGAAAGCCGGCATTGTCAAACAAATCGCTGTTCTCCAAAAAAAACTGCCTGCGCTCGGGAAACTGAAACTCAAAGCGCGTGAGGTTGATCACTTGGCGGTCCACCTCTACTTGCGAAAAATCGGGGTTCACGGTGAGGTCCAGATTGAGCGAAGGGGTAACGGCCACCTTGGCATCGAGCCCCACTTGCAAGTCGCCTGCGCGAACGGTTGGGCTCACCGCTCGGTTTTCGCTCAGACCCCCGGCCACAAACGGGATCAACGAAATATTAGTGTGGCTGGGCGGCAGCGGATCTTCCCACACCAACTTGCCGCCATAGGCAAACGAAGCGGGAATAAACTGGATGGGCGTGGCAATCCAACTGCTGGTGAGGTTGCGCTTCAAGTCATAGCGCAAAAAGGTGATGTTCCACTCCTTCACATCGTTTTTGTAGCGGATGCTCTTGAACGGGATCATTAATTCGGCCACCCAGCGGTCGGTGCCTTTGACCACTTTTGAATACCATTTGTTGTCCCACGTGTCGTTGTAGCTGTCGTCATCGGCACCGCCTCCCGAAATGATGCCTTCCGTTTGTACGCCTTGGGGGGTCAGTTGAAAATAAAACCCGTTGATGCCGTCATTGAACGTACCGAGGTACACGCCCATGTTGTCATTGCCCTCAAAGTCAAAATCCCTGCGCAACGACTGTATGATGTCTGGGGTGTCATCGTCATAGCAAACAAAAGAGAGGTAAAGGTGGTGGTCGTCAAAGGTGAGGCGTGCCTCGGTTTGGAACGGGGCCGCAGCGGTATCCACGGGGTAGTTCAAAAAAAAGTTCGTGGCCACGGCCGCCTGGGCCCAGTCAGGCTCGTCCAGTTTGCCATCCATGTGGATTTTACCTTTGGCTTTCTTGATGGGCAGCGACAGACCCGGCCGGTTTTTGGTTTGCGGATACGCCAGGCCAAACGCCACACAACAACAAACCAAAAAGACCAAACGCATACGTACGTGCAAAGGTACCGCTTCCGCGTAAACCGCCAAGGTGCCGATTCCGCAAGGGTAGTTAATGAACCGTTAAATTGCCGTATTTTTACCACTTAACAGAGTTCCTTCGTGCAGTTTTCATCGCTTATGGCAATTGCCCCGGTTGATGGCCGCTACGCCACTACCACGCAAACGCTTCGTCCGTATTTTTCAGAGTTTGGCCTGATTCACTACCGCGTGCGTATTGAGGTGGAGTACTTCATCGCGCTGGCCGAAGCGGGGCTGGCGCAACTGCCTCCGGTAAGCGCGCCCCAAGCCGACTACCTGCGCACGCTTTACCTGGCGTTTGACGAGGCGGCCGCCCAGCGCATCAAAGACATCGAAAAAACAACCAACCACGATGTAAAGGCTGTAGAGTATTGGCTCAAGGAACAATGTGAGGGGGCGGGCCTATCGGCATACAAAGAGTTTGTTCACTTTGGGCTCACCTCGCAAGACATCAACAACACGGCCACCCCGCTGTTGCTGAAAGAATTTACCGAACGCGAGCTGCTGCCGCGGTTTGCCTCGCTGCTCACGCAACTGACAACCCTGGTTGACGCTTGGCGCGAGGTGCCCATGCTGGCGCGCACGCATGGCCAGCCGGCCTCGCCCACACGCCTGGGTAAAGAGCTGGATGTTTTTCGGGTGCGCCTGCACGCACAGGTGGCACAGCTAGCGGCCATTCCGTTTGCGGCCAAGTTTGGCGGGGCCACCGGCAACTTTAACGCACACCACGTGGCATACCCGGCCATTGATTGGGCCGCTTTCGCGGATGCCTTTGTTCACCAGCGCCTTGGCCTGGTGCGCAGCCATCCTACCACGCAGATCGAACACTATGACCACCTGGCCGCCTATTTTGATGCGCTCAAACGCATCAACACCATCTTGATCGACTTCAGCCGCGATGTGTGGCAGTACGTAGCGATGAACTACTTCAAACAAAAAATCAACGCCCACGAAGTAGGCTCCTCGGCCATGCCGCACAAAGTGAACCCCATCGACTTTGAAAATGCCGAAGGCAACCTGGGGTTGGCCAATGCGCTGTTTGAGCACCTGAGCGCCAAGCTGCCGATCAGCCGCCTGCAGCGCGATCTGACCGACTCCACCGTGCTGCGCAACATCGGGGTGCCGCTGGCCCACACGTGGCTGGCGTTGCATGCGCTCGAAAAAGGCATGGGCAAGCTGGAATTAAACCGGGCAGCCATTGAACAAGACTTGCACGACAACTGGGCCGTGGTGGCCGAGGCCATCCAAACCATCCTGAGGCGCGAGGGCTACCCCAATCCGTACGAGGCATTGAAAGAACTGACGCGCAAAAACGAAAAGGTGACCCAGCAGCGCATGGCGTTGTTCATTGACTCGCTCGCCATCCGCGACAGCCTTAAGCAGGAGCTGAAAGCCATCACGCCTTTCACCTACACCGGTATCTGACGGGCGGGGGCCTTCGCCCGGTACACGTGCGGTAGCCTAAAGTACCAAAAACGTTGCGATCTTTACCGACATGGGCCGCCCATCTTCCCGTCAGTTTCTTCATTCCGCGCGCAACAAAATCATTGCGGCCTTTCTCTTGGCCGTGGTGGCGGTTTCGCTGGCCGTTGGCACCACCTACTTGAGTTTTGACACCTTGCTCACCAAAGTGGATGAGCTTTCTGCCCCCAACGAAAAACTCATTCGCCTCAACAACCTGTTTGAACAGATCACCACACTGGATCAGCGGCAGCGGGCGGATGTGTTGCGCAACCCGGTGCGCGCGCAGTCTGCGCTGGCGGGCCAGTCGAACCAAATCATGGCCTCCATTGACTCGTTACTTGCGGAACCCTGGGAAACCAAACAACAGGTGCAGCGGCTGCAAACCGTCAGACGGATTTTTGCGAAGCGAAATTTCTACCTCTCCGAATACATCACCATCCAGCGGGCGGTGATCAGCAAACAAAATCAGCGACAACTGGACTCCCTGGCCGACTTGCTGGTCAATGCCGTGCCCCCACCCGACACCAGCGTCACCACCACGCAGCGAAAAACCACCACCACCACCTACCTGGGTGAGCCCGAAAAAAAGGCTAACTTCTTTTCGCGGCTGTTTGGCAGCAAAAAAAAGGACGGAAGCGAAGCGCCCGCCAGCGAAGTAAAAGAAGAGGTAAACACGCGCATTGATACGTTGGCCATACACCGCTCAGACACCACCATTCAGCAATTGACACGCCTGATGAAGTCGCTGGAGGCCACCCAACAGCAACAGAGCAAACGGCTGCTGCAGCGCGAGTTGGAGCTGGCCAACGCCAACATGGTGCTGATGACGCAGGTGCTGTCCATCTTGCGCGACCTGGAAGCCGAAGAAATTCAAGCGGCCCAACGCAACAATGCCGAGTCGCTGCTGCTGGTAAAGTCCAGCACGCGAACCATAGGCGCCATCATGATCGTCTTTTTCTTGATGGCCGCCATTTTGGTGTTTCTGATTTTGACCGACATCTCCCGGAGCAATTTCTACCGGATCAAACTTGAAGAGGCGAAAAAGGAGGCCGAGCGGCTTGGCCAGATCAAACAGCGGTTTCTCAGCAACATGAGCCACGAGATACGCACACCGCTGCAAAGCATCATCGGCTTTAGCGAGCAACTGGCCAACCCTTCGGATCATTCCGCCAAGGCCATCCGCCATGCTTCGCTTCATTTGTTGCAAATCGTAAATGAAGTGTTGGACTTCAGCCGGCTGGAGTCGGACACGCTTCGCTTGGAGAACGCGCCCTTTTCGCTGCCGCACCTGGTGCGGGAGGTAAGCCACGCGGGCGAAGTGCTGGCCAACCAAAAAAACATCGTGTTTCGAAGCACCCCGCACCACCTGCCGGACTTCCCGGTGATGGGAGACGCCTTCCGGTTGAAGCAGGTGTTGTACAACCTGCTCAGCAACGCCATTAAGTTTACCGAGAAGGGATCCGTGGTTTTGGAGGCGCATGCCCAAGTCGATTTGATGGTGACGTGCCAATTCACCGTTACCGACACGGGCATCGGCATGACGCCCGAAGAGCAAGCGAAAATATTTTCTGAGTTTGAACAGGCCCATGCCGGCATTGCCGAGCGGTTCGGCGGCAGTGGGTTGGGGCTGTCGATTGTAAAAAAACTGGTCGACCTCTTTCACGGAGAGATTCGCGTGGCCAGTGAACCCGGCCAGGGGAGCACGTTTACCATACAACTGGCGTTTGAGCGGGCCCCGGCCGAAGCGAAGCCTGCCACAACCGCGTTGGCTGCACCGGCCAGGCAGGGGGGTACGGTGGCGGTGGTGGACGATGATGCGCTGATCATCCGGCTGTGTGAAACCATCTTCAAAAAGCACCACATCCCTTTTTGTGTTTTTCGGGATGCTCAAGAGCTCGAACGCGCAGACGTGAGCCACGTATCCGTTGCGCTGATTGACATACGCATGCCGGGGATGCCGGGCACCGAGGTGGCGAAACGCTTTCGTCAAAAAGCACCGGCCGCGCGCCTGATTGCCTTTACCGCACACGCGCTGCCGGAAGAACAACGCGCGCTGAGGAGCCATGACTTTGACGATCTCTTGCTGAAGCCCTTTCTGGAAGCGGATCTGCTACGAACGGTGGGCATGGTGTCACCCTCCGTGGCCAGCCAACCGCTGAGCGCTTTGCGCACCATACTGGGCGATGACGAGGCGTTGATCGACAGCGTGGTGGCCGAGTTCCGTTCGGACACCGAAGCCGATTTGCGTTTACTGAAGACAAAACCCAGCGATGCCGTGTGGCGCGAAGTGATTCACCGCCTGGCCGGCCGCACCGGCCAGATGGGTTTTGCCGACATGCACCGCCAACTGGTGCAGGCCGAGCACCACCTAGCCGCGGGCATGCCGCTGACAGCCCCTGAGCAGCAACGCCTGGTGGCGGACATCACCGCCCTCATTGACTCGTTGCGTACCCCCGCGAAAAATTAAAAAATGCTGTGTAGTGGCCAATCGGCCTTGCATCGAAACGGATGTCTTATTCGATTCCGTACTTCTCCATTTTGAGATACAGCGTCTTCCGGTCGATGTTGAGCAAGCGGGCCGCTTTCGACTTGTTGTATTTTACTTCGTGAAGCGTTTTCACAATCAGGTCGCGTTCCTGCACTTCATTCATCGCCTTCAAATCATAGGCACTCACGGCCGTGGGCACAGGCTTATTGATGGACACCACCATTTCCGAAGGCAAAACCTCCACGCCAATCTCTCCTTCGGCCGTGAGCAGCACGGACCTGCGCACCACGTTGCGCAACTCGCGCAAGTTGCCCGGCCAGTCGTATCGCTTCAGCAACGCCATGTATTCGCTTGAAAACGGAAGCACCGGTTTGCCCAACTCATCGCATGCCTGGCGCTGAAAAAACGTGACAAACTCCAGGATATCATCACCCCGGGTGCGCAGGGGCGGCACGGTGAGGCGAAACTCGTTCAGCCGGTGAAACAGGTCTTCGCGAAAGGAGCCGTTGGCCACCTTCTCGCGCAGGCTGTCGTTGGTTGCAGTGATGATGCGCACATCTACCTTGATTTCTTTTGCGCTGCCCACGGGCTGCACGATGCGCTCCTGAATCGCGCGCAACAATTTGATCTGCACATCGTATGAGAGGTTTCCCACTTCATCCAAAAAAAGGGTGCCGCCATGTGCCCGCTCAAACTGGCCCGTTTTTTCACTGACGGCCCCGGTGAAGGCCCCTTTGGCATGACCAAACAATTCGGAGGCGGCCAGCTCTTTGGACAAAGCTCCGCAGTCAATGGCCACAAAAGGCTGCGCACTGCGTTTGCTTTGGGTATGGATGGAGCGCGCCACCTGCTCCTTGCCGGTGCCGCTCTCGCCTTCAATGATGATGGTGAAATCCGTGGGCGCCACCACGCGGATGAATTCATACAACTGAGCTGCCTCCGTACTGGTGCCCTTCACCCACGTGTGGGCCGGGTCAGGCTTGGGCCGTGGGGCCGAGGGTACCGCACCGGTCTCTTTCAACAAGCCACGCACCATCAACAGCAGTTCATCCGGATTCACAGGCTTGGTGATGTATTCACGTGCCCCCAACTTCATGGCCGCCACGGCTGTCCGTATTTCCGAAAACCCCGTCATGATAATGACGGGCAGTTGAGGCTGTAGCGCGTGGATTTTCTCGAGTACCTCCAGGCCGTTGCCATCGGGCAACCGGTAGTCCAACAAAGCCACCTGGAAAGTTCGCGCGTGTGCTTCGCGCAACCCGCTGCGGGCATCGGCACACAGCGTGACACGAAACCCATTTTTGACAAGAAAGCCCTCGACAATGCGGCCAAACGTGCGGTCGTCTTCAATGATGAGGATGGATGCCATTCGGGCAAAGTAAAAAGAAAAAGCCGGAACACTCCGGCTTTTTCTGTTAAATAGCCGTTAGCGCTTACTCAAGTGCCTTCCCGTCCTTTGAGAACTTGAGCGTCTTTTTCTCGGCTGCCTTTTTTACTTCCACCTCGTAGTGGTCTTGGGTTTTGTTGTGATACACATTTTCTACCGTCCAACCGCTGTAGGGTTCGGTCTGCAAGGTGGCTTTCACCGCTTCGGGTAAATCGGCCAGTTTGATCTTCACTTTTTCATCGGCCTGCTGCATCACCACTTCGCTGGCCACCGGCACCGCGGTGGTTACGGTGGCTACCCCTACCATCAACAGCGCGGCAACAATCATCAACTTTTTCATAGCATTACTTTTTTGGTTAAACATGAAAACTCATGCTCACCCTGCCAGACAATGTTGTGCCAACATCAAAAAGCATTTGTTTTCAAGGAGTTAACGAACGCGCAGCCAAAAAACACTGTGTCGATTTTCCACAGTGCGCGTCTATTTTCCACACCTAAGCCGCGCGCGCTGAGCATCCGGGAAAGATGCCGCCCCGAATGACAGCCTGCGCCCGCGCGAAAAAGACTCAATCGTTTGCCTCGGCCTCCGCCAGCACCTGGGGTGCGTGCTGCACCAAAATGCCATACCACTTCACCAGCTTTTTGATGTCTGACACATAGACGCGGTCTACATCAAAATCGGGCACCACGGTTTTCAAAAACGCGCGCAACTCGGCAGCCTCGGCTTCCCCATCAATGCCCACATCGCCTTTGTACTCGGCATGGATCTTTTTCAACACGCCACCGAGCGGGGTGGTGCCTTCCTTGGTGGTGGTGTAGATGGAGATTTCGCTCAGCAACGAAATGCGTTGGCTGGCCGAGGTGACCAGCTTACCTTTTCTTTCGTCCAGCGATTCTAAGATCACGCCCGACTTGGTGGGCGAAACGACTTTAAACAGTCCCCCTTTGCCCGTGACGGACGCGATGTCGGTGAGTTTCATGCGATGTGTTTTCTTTTTACGGGCGCAAAAGTACGCGGTAGGCGGAAGAATAAAAAAAGCCTTCACGAAGGGGGGTGGGCTTTCATCACGTGTTCTAAATAGTCCACCAGCTTGTCGCGCCCGGTTTTCTTTTCGGCCGAAGTGGCAAACATCAGGGGCAACTCCTCCCAGTCGTCTTTCAACTCCTCTTCCCACAACTTGCGTGTGCGCGCGAACTCCGTTTGTTTGAGCTTATCAACTTTGGTAAACACCATGGCAAACGGCAACTGCTGCTCGCCCATCCAATGGACAAAGTCCAGATCGATGGGCTGTGGCTCCAACCGGCAGTCGATGAGCACAAACGTGATCAGCAGTTGGGTGCGCTGTGTGAGGTATCCTTCGATCATTTCGCCCCACTGCTGCCGTGCGCTGCGGCTTGCGCGCGCGTAGCCATAGCCGGGCAAGTCTACCAGAAACCACGCGTTGTTCACCTTATAGTGGTTGATCGTTTGGGTTTTGCCTGGTTGCGTGGACGTGTGAGCCAGATCTTTGCGATTCATCAACATGTTGATGAGCGAAGATTTGCCCACGTTGGAGCGGCCGATGAAAGCAAACTCGGGCAGGCGGGCGGGGGGGCATTGCGAAACCTCGCTGCTGCTGGTTACAAATTCCGATCGGGTCACGTTCATGCCGCGAAATTACCCCGAAAACATGGGTTTTCTTGGCGGCTCGGCCGCCCGCCCGAAAAAATCCTGAACACGTCCGACCCGTTTCGCAGGCTACCGCACCTCTCTGTGACGAAGGCCTGCCCCAGGGCTGGGGCCAAGTGAATGTAATATTCATGTGCCATACGAGTCTATTTTTTGTTTTCTGCCTTGCCGGGCCCCGTTACCTTTACCTGCGTGAAGGTGTGTCCTTTTCTGTTATCTTGTTGGCTCCAATCGAAATGAAGAAACAATACGTATTGCTGGTGGTGGGGGTGTGGCTGATGATGCCGGGGTTGGCCACCGCGCAGGACAAGGAGCAAGCCCGCCAATACATGGAACAGGCCGAAATGATGATGGCGGCCACACAAGCCATGGACGATGCCCGCGAGCTGCTCGTGATGGCGGCCAACATGGACACCACCAGCGTGGAAGCTAATTTCAAGGCAGGGTATTACCACATGCAAACCATTGGCAAAGACAAAGCGGCCACCTTCTTCTTGCGCGTCTATCGCCAGCAACCCTCGTTCCGTTTTGACCTAGAATACTGGATCGGAAAAAGCTATCAGCACGGGCTGGCGTTTGATCAGGCCATTGACTACTACACGCGCTACAAACAGAAGCTGTTGGCACAACCCGCCTACAAAGGCGAAGACCGGATCGCGATAGCCGAAGTAACCCGCAGGCTGGAAGAGTGTGCCACCGGCAAGGAACTGGTGGCGCGGCCGGGCTTGTTTACCGTTACCAACATTGGCGGCCAGGTTAATTCCGAATTTGACGACTACTCGCCCGTGGTCGATGCCGATGAATCGCTGATGATTTTCACGACCCGCAGGCGCGATGGAAACAGCAACGAAAACGTGGCCAACGACAACGAACCGTTCGAAGACATTTTTGTGGCCTCGCGGAAAAACGAAACCTGGGGCAGCGCCAAAAATGCCGGCACGCCCCTGAACACCCGCTACCACGACTCAAACATCTTTTTGTCAGCCGATGGGAAGACGTTGTTTATCCGAAAAGACGTGAACGAGGGCGACATTTTTTACAGCACACGCAACGCAGATGGCCTCTGGAGCGCACCCACCGCCCTGCCGCGCGTCATCAACTCTCCTTACAGCGAGTTTTCGGTGTGCCTTTCGGCTGATGGCACCACGCTGTATTTCTCCAGCGACCGCCCCGGGGGCAAAGGGGGCGTGGACATTTACCGGTGCACTAAAAACAAGAAAGGGGAATGGGCGAATGTCAAAAATCTGACCGCCATTAACACCCCAGCCGATGAAGACGGGCCCTTCCTCGACTACGAGGGCAACGTATTGTACTTCAGCTCCACGGGCGGCAAAGGCATGGGTGGCTACGACCTGTTCCGGTCCGTTTGGAATGAAAGCGCCAAGACCTGGGGCGCGCCCGAAAACATGGGCTACCCGGTAAACACACCCGACAACGATATTTACCTGGTGGGCACGCGCGAAAAAAACCGTTGGTATTACTCGTCTGTGCGCGAGGGTGGCATGGGCTACACCGACATCTACCTCATTACTGCCCGCGATACCACCTCCAATACCATCACCAAGGCAGCCGCCAAGAAAAGCCGCCAGCTTATCCTCAAAATGATCGATGCCACCACGGGGGCCGCAGTAAATGCCAAAGTAGTGGTGCGTACCAAAACCGACAAGTTGGCCACCGTGAGCTTGGGCGAACCCGGGTTTTATGAACTCGACCTGCCCGACAGCACCTCCCACTCCTACCGCATCACGGCCGAGAGCCCAGGCCATGTTTTTGTGAACCGGGCCATCATGGTGGAGGCGGGCACGGGCGATGTGGTGTACGTGATTAAGATGATACCCTTGGTGGTGGGCGAGTCCATCATTTTACGAAACATTTATTTCGAGGTGAATGCCGCCACGCTGACGGCCGAATCCAACGATGAGTTGGACTTGCTGGAGGAAATGATGGAGGTGAACCCCACGTTGGTGATCGAAATTGCCGGCCATACGGACGACATGGGTAATCACGACTTCAACATGGACCTGTCGCAGCGCAGGGCCAATGCGGTAAAGAAATACCTGACGGACAAAAACATTCCGGACAACCGGATACGGGCGG